>JAJZTN010000030.1 GCA_021848885.1 Actinomycetes bacterium | reverse complement strand
GTCAGCGCCGCGGTCGGCACAGCGGTCAGCACAGCGCCGGGCTGAGGTAGGGTTTGCCCGCTCGCTGCGGCGGGCACCGGGACGTGGCGCAGCTTGGTAGCGCACCTGACTGGGGGTCAGGGGGTCGTGGGTTCAAATCCCGCCGTCCCGACCATGGCGACCGTCGGAACCCCATGGTGTCCTGACGGGCATCGCCACCCGAGGTGCCAGCCCCGCCCTCGGCGACGTAGCCTGATCGAGCCAGGGTGTCGGGCCGAGGGGGAGACGTGCTGCTGACCAAGCTGGGGCACGCCTGCCTGCTCGTCGAGGCCGGCGGGGCCAGGATCCTCGTCGATCCGGGCACCTTCTCCTCCGGGTTCGAACAGCTCACCGGGCTGAGCGCCATCCTGATCACCCACCTGCACGCCGACCACCTCGACACCGACCGCATAGGTGAGCTGGTGGCCGCCAATCCGCAGGCGCAGGTGGTCACCGAGGCGCAGGCCGGGCAGGTGCTCACCGGACTGGGCGTGGCAGTGCGCACCGTGGCGGCGGGGGACACTCTCGATGTGGGGCTGCAGGTGCGCGTCCTCGGTTCCCGCCATGCCGAGATCCATCCGGACATCCCCCGGGTAGCCAACGTGGGCTTCCTCATCGAGGGCAGGCTCTTGCACCCCGGCGACGCGCTCACCGTGCCCGATGAGCCGGTGGACGTGCTGGCCCTGCCGATGGTGGCGCCGTGGATGGCGGTGCGCGACATGGTGGACTACCTGCGGGCCGTGCGGCCCCGGGTTGCCGTGCCGATCCACGACGCGCTGGCGGCGGACCCGCGCCTCTACCACCGCTTCGCCCAGCAGCTGGCTCCGCCGGGCGTGGAGTTCTCTCCGATCGACGCAGCGGGCCCGACGGCGTTGTGACCGCTGGGTAGCCTCATGACGCTACGTGCGGGAGCGACGACGGCGACGCCGGCCGAGGTGAGCGCTCGGGTGCTGACGGTGCCCAACCTGCTCAGTCTGTTGCGCCTGCTCGGCGTGCCGGTGTTCGGTTGGCTCATCGTCCACCACGACGACGGCCTGGCGCTGGCCCTGCTGGCAGCCAGCGGCATAAGCGACTGGCTCGACGGCGTGCTGGCGCGCCGGCTCGACCAGGTCTCCCGGCTCGGCCAGCTGCTCGACCCGGCCGCCGACCGGCTCTACATCCTCGCGACGCTGCTGGGGCTGGTCTACCGCGGCATCGTGCCTGTCTGGCTGGTCGTGCTGCTGCTGGCTCGTGACGTCCTCCTCGGGGGCATGCTGCTGGTGCTGCGCCGGGCCGGGTTCGGCCCCCCCGCGGTGCACCTGGTGGGCAAGGCCGCGACCCTGAACCTGCTGTGGGCCTTCCCGTTGCTGCTGCTGGGCGCGGGCGGCACCGTGGCCGCCGGGGTGGCTCGACCGCTCGGCTGGGCGTTCGCGGTGTGGGGGACCGGGCTGTACTGGTGGGCCGCGATCATCTACCTGCGCCAAGCGGCCGGCCTGCTGGCCCGCCACCGCGACCAAGACGGGGGCACCGCCGCGCCGGGGCTCGACGCCACGCCCGAGTCGTCCCGGCCAGGTGTCCTGTGAAGGCGGTGGTGATGGCCGGTGGGGAGGGCACCCGCCTGCGACCCATGACCACGAGCCTGCCCAAGCCGCTGCTGCCGGTGGTGAACCGGCCGATCATGGAGCACGTGCTGCGGCTGCTGCGCCGGCACGGCATAACCGACACGGTCGTCACGGTGCAGTTCCTGGCCTCGCTGGTGCGCAACTACTTCGGCGACGGCACCGATCTGGGGATGACCCTGCACTACGCCACCGAGGACACACCGCTGGGCACGGCCGGTTCGGTGAAGAACGCCCAGAACATGCTGCGCGACGAGCCGTTCCTGGTCATCTCCGGTGACGCCCTGACCGATATCGACCTGACCAGGCTCATCGAGTTCCACCACGACAAGGGCGGCCTGGTCACGGTCTGCCTGACCCGGGTGAAGGAGCCGGTGGAGTTCGGCATCACGATCGTCGACGACCAAGGTGCCGTGCAGCGCTTCCTGGAGAAGCCGACCTGGGGCGAGGTCTTCTCCGACACCGTCAACACCGGCATCTACGTCATGGAGCCCGAGGTTCTCGACCACGTCGAACCAGGCGTGCCCGTGGACTGGTCCGGCGACGTCTTCCCAGCCCTCATGGCATCCGGGCACCCGGTCTTCGGCTACGTCGCGGACGGCTACTGGGAGGACGTCGGCACCCACGAGAGCTACCTGCGTGCCCAGGCCGATGTGCTGGAGCGCCGGGTGGTCGTCGACATCGACGGCTTCGAGGTGTCACCAGGGGTGTGGGTCGGGGAAGGGGCCGAGGTTGACCCTGGCTCCTCGATCACCGGCCCGGTCTACATCGGCGACTACGCGAAGGTCGAGCGCGGCGCCGAGCTGCGCGAGCACACCGTGGTCGGCTCCAACGTCGTGGTGCGCTCGGGCGCCTTCCTGCACCGGGCCATCGTGCACGACAACGTCTACGTGGGACCTCAGGCCAGCCTGCGGGCCTGCGTGGTCGGCCGAGGGACCGACCTGATGCGGGCCGTGCGGGTGGAGGAGGGCGCGGTCGTCGGCGAGGACTGCGTGCTCGAGGAGGAGGTCATCGTCCAGCCGGGCGTGCGGATCTACCCGAGCAAGACCATCGAGGCCGGCACCGTGGTCAGCAGCAGCGTCATCTTCGAGAGCCGCGGGCATGCGACTCTTTTCGGCCCCCGCGGGGTTTCCGGGATCGTCAACGTCGAGGTGACCCCGGAGCTGGCCCTTCGGCTCACCTCAGCCCTGGCCACCACCCTGCCGAAGGGGTCAACCGTCACCACGGCCCGGGACGCCTCGCGGGCTGCCCGGGCGCTGAAGCGGGCCATCGTCTCGGCCCTGACCTCCAGCGCCATGAACGCCCTGGACCTCGAGGCGGTGCCGGCCCCGGTGGCGCGCTTCTCCACCGCGGAGTCCGCATCGGCGGGGATCTTCGTTCGTACGACGCCCGGGCAGCCGGACAGCGTCGACATCGCCTTCTTCGACTCCTCCGGCGCCGACCTCACGCACGTGGCGCAACGCAAGCTCGAGCGCATCCTGGCCCGGCAGGAGTTCCGCCGGGCCTTCCCGGGTGAGATCGGTGACCTGAGCTACCCGCCGCGCACCCTGGAGTCCTACGTCGCACACGTCATGGACCGGGCCGACCTCACCGGGGTGGCCGAGGCCGGCCTCAAGCTTGTCGTGGACGCCGGTGGGGGCACCGCCGCGCTCGTCCTGCCCGCCCTGCTGGGCCGGCTGCCCGTGGACGTGCTCACCGTCAACAACCGCCTCGACGAGGCCAACCCCACCGAGACCCGCGAGCAACGCCGGGCAGGCATGCGCCGGCTCGGCGAGCTGGTGGCCTCCTCGGGCGCCGCGGTCGGCGTGCGCTTCGACCGGGTGGGCGAGCGGCTGGCGATCGTCGACGAGCAGGGCCAGCCGGTCGATGACCACCGGGCCGCACTCGTCGTGCTGGATCTGGCCGTCGCCGAGGCCCGTTCGGGGGCGGTCGCCCTGCCGGTGACCACCAGCCGGGTGGCCGACCAGGTGGCGGCTTTCCACGGCGCCCGGGTCACCTGGACGCGCACCTCGCCCGACGCGCTGGCCGCGGCCTGCCGGGCCGACGGAGTGATCCTCGGCGCGGACGGCGGCGGAGGGTTCATCGTGCCCGGGGTGCACCCGGTGGTCGACGGCATCGCCGCGCTGGTGCGCCTGCTCGGGCTTGTTGCGCGCGCCCGGTTGCCGCTGAGCGCCATCGACGCGCGCATCCCGAAGGCGGCGATCCAGCAGATGTCAGTGCCCACCCCGTGGGCCGCCAAGGGGGCGGTCATGCGCAGCGTCATGGAGGCGGCTTCCGGTCACGAGGTGGACCTGACCGACGGTGTGCGCGTGGTCGAGCCGGACGGGTCGTGGATCCTGGTCCTCCCGGACCCGGCGGAGCCGATAACGCACCTGTGGGCAGAGGGCCGGGACCGTGAGGTCGCGTGGACGTTGCTGGACCGCTGGCAGGAGGTCGTGCTCGGCGCGGGTGACTGAACCGCGCCGGGGAGCGTGGCAGCATGGCGGCCATGAGCCAGACCTCGGCGCCTCGCCCCGACGCGTCGATGTCACTGCTGACCGGGTTGTTCGAGCAGACCCTGGACCCCGGCTACGCGGCGGCCGCGGCCCGGCGGACCCGCGAGGGTCAGGCTCCTCGACGGTCGGGTTCGGCAACAGTGCTGCTCGGTCTGGGGCTGCTGGTGGTGGGTGTCCTGCTCACCATCTCGGCGGCCCAGGCCCGCCGGCAGCTGCCGGCCAGCGAGCGGGCCCGGGCCAGCCTGGTCAGCCAGTTGCAAGCCCGAACCGCCGCCGCGAATGCGCTGCAGAGCCAGGTCGATGCGCTCAACGCCGAGGTCGCCGTGGACCGGCAGCGCTCGCTGACGCTGACCGCGACCGGCCGCCAGGTCGCTGAGCAGCTCAACGAGCTCGACATGGTCACCGGGGCCGCGCCCGTGGTGGGCACCGGCCTGATCGTCACGGTCGACGACGCCCCCGGTGCGCAGGCCCAGGCGGCCGCCGACGCCCGCTCCACCGGTCGGCTGCCGGATGGGATCGTGCGAGACCAGGACCTGCAGCAGGTGGTCAACGGGCTGTGGGCCTCCGGTGCCGAGGCGGTCGCGGTCAACCGCTACCGGCTTACCGGGCTGAGCGCCATCCGCTCGGCCGGGCAGGCCATCCTGGTCGACTACCGACCGCTCCTGCCGCCGTACGTCGTCGTGGCGATCGGCTCGCCGAGCGGGCTGCAGGCCGGCTTCGCCGCGAGCGAGGGCGGGGCCTACCTGTCGACTCTGGCGAGCAGCTTCGGCATCCGGGTGGAGATCAAGCGGGCCGCGAGGCTGTCGCTTCCCGCCGCCGCCCCGTTCCACCTCGACTACGCCGCCACCCTGCAGGAGAGACCATGATCGCCGCTGTCGGACTTGCCCTCGGCATCATCGCCGGGGTCTTCCTGGAGCCGACGGTGCCGGTCGCCCTGCAGCCCTACCTGCCGATCGCGGTCGTCGCGGCCCTCGACGCCGTCTTCGGTGGTCTGCGGGCGCTGCTTGACGGGATCTTCGACGACAAGGTCTTCGTCGTCTCCTTCGTCGCCAACGTCATCGTCGCGGCGCTGATCGTCTACCTGGGTGACCAGCTCGGTGTGGGCACCCAGCTGTCCACCGGGGTGGTCGTCGTGCTGGGGATCCGGATCTTCTCCAACGCCGCCGCCATCCGCCGGCACCTCTTCCGGGCATGAGCATCGGGGCATGAGCATGGTGCACCAGTGAGCGCGGCAGGGGCAGGCCCATCGGGGCAGGGCTGGCGCGTCCTTCTCGAGGCGCTTCGACCTCGGCTCACCCGTGCTCAGCTCGTCGCGGCGGTCCTGCTGGGCCTGCTGGGTTTCGCCCTCGCCGTGCAGCTGCACTCGACAGCTGGCCAGGGCCTGGGTTCGCTGAGCCAGCAGGACCTCGTCAGGGTGCTCGGCGACGTCTCCCAGCGCACCCAGCGCCTGCAGCAGGAGGTCGCCACCCTGGAGGCAACCAAGCGCGACCTCACAAGCGGCACCGGCGGGACCTCCGCAGCCATCCAGGAGGCTCGTGCGCGCGCTGCCACCCTGGCCATCCTGGCCGGCACCGCCCCCGCCGTCGGGCCGGGCGTGCAGATCACCATCCTGGACCCCAAGGGCCAGGTGCGGGCCGCCCGGCTGCTCGACCTGGTCGAGGAGCTTCGAGATGCCGACGCCGAGGCGATCCAGATCGGCTCGGTGCGGGTGGTCGCCAGCACCTTCTTCATCGACGCCTCAGGGGGCATCAGCGTGGACGGCGTGATCCTGCAGCCGCCCTACACGGTGCTGGCGATCGGTGACCAGCGCTCGCTGACCACCTCGCTGGAGATCCCGGGAGGAATCCTCGAGGTGCTGCGGCAGAACGACCAGGCCGACGCGGTGGTGACACCGAAGGACACCGTCAAGATCACCGCCTTGCACGCCCTCACGCCGCCTCAGTACGCTCGACCGGCGCCCACCGCGAGCCCGAGCTCGGGTGGCTGAAACCTGAGGAGGATGCCCGGTGGAGTATCCCGAGGACCTGAAGTACACCTCCGAGCACGAGTGGGTGCGGGCCGGGGAGGGCGGCACGGTCCGGGTCGGCATCACCGACTACGCGCAGGACGCCCTCGGCGACATCGTCTTCGCGACCTTGCCCGAGGTGGGGGCGGTCCTGACCGCCGGCGAGGCGTGCGGAGAGGTGGAGTCGACCAAGAGCGTCAGCGACGTCTTCGCCCCGGTGAGCGGCACGGTCACCGCTCGCAACGATGCGCTGGACGCCTCGCCAGAGCTGCTCAACTCCGACCCCTACGGCGAGGGCTGGATGTTCGAGGTCGCGCTGAAGGACCCTGCGGACCTGGACGGGCTGCTCGGCGTGGCGGACTACCGCAGCCAGGTCGAGGCCGGCTGAGCCCAGCCCACGGCCGGGCCACGTCGAGCCCAGCCCACGGCCGGGCCACAAGGACTCGCGGCCGCCGGCGGCCAAGCAACGCTGGCCGAGGCCACCCCTTGCGCGCGTGATCTGTGCCGTCGGTTGACCCCCGGTGAAAGCCGTCGGTTGACCCCCGGTGAGGACGCCACGTAGGTTGCCCAGCACATGGATCTCGACGTCGACCTGGGGTCGAGGTGCATTATCGGAGTGCTGGCGCAGCAGACCTAGCGACCGCGGTGCGTGCCGCGGGGGGAGGATGGCCGATGCCGTTCTGCACCCGGTGCGGGCACGAGAACCTCGAGGATGCGGCGTACTGCAGCAGCTGCGGTGCGCTGCTGCGCCAGGCCGGTGACTCGGGCACCTCGACCATCTCGTTGCATGCCATCGACGGTCTCGAGCCCGAGGTCAGCGACCAACTGACGGCCGCGGACCAGGCCGCTGTCGAAGCCCTGCCGAGAGACTGCGCGCTGCTCATCGTGCAGCGCGGCCCGAGCGCGGGCAGCCGCTTCCTGCTGGACAGCGACCTCATCACGGCCGGCCGCCATCCCGAAAGCGACATCTTCCTCGACGACGTGACGGTCTCCCGCCGTCACGCCGAGTTCATCCGCGGGGCGGGGGAGTTCCGGGTGCGCGACGTGGGCAGCCTCAACGGGACCTATGTCAACCGGGAGCGCATCGACGACTCGCCGCTGGCCAACGGTGACGAGGTTCAGATCGGCAAGTTCCGGTTGGTCTTCTTCGCCAGCCAGCAGGGTGGCGGGGACGCCAAGTGAGCCCGGCAGCTCCAGCCCGGGACGCGATGAGCATCGGCGAGGTTCTCGCCCGTTTGCGCCAGGAGTTCCCGGACGTCACGATCAGCAAGATCCGCTTCCTCGAGGCCGAGGGGCTCATCGAACCGGCCCGGGCTCCTTCCGGCTACCGTAAGTTCAGCCACGCTGACGTCGAACGGCTGCGCTACGTGCTGGCCGCGCAGCGCGACCACTACCTGCCCCTGCGGGTGATCCGGGAGCACCTCGACGCGATCGACCGTGGCCTGCAGCTGCCCGAGCTTGCCGTGCCATCGCCGAGGGTTCCGCGCGCCGTGCTGGACCGCGACGGGTTCCCAGCCGCCGCCTCGTTCGGGCGCTCACGCACCGAGGTGAGGCTGACCCGCGCGGAGCTGCTCGAGGCCGCCGGCATCAGTGACGAGCTGCTCGGGCAGCTGGAGTCCTACGCCCTTGTCGTCGCACGGCACGGCTCGAGCCCGTACGACGGGGACGCCCTGGCGGTGGCCCGGGTGGCCGGCGAGCTGGCCGGTTTCGGTCTGGAGGCCCGACACCTGCGCCCCTTCAAGGGTGCCGCGGACCGTGAGGTCGGCCTCGTCGAGCAGCTCGTGGCGCCGATGCTGCGCCAGCGCAGCACGGAGTCCCGGGCCCGCGCCGAGGAGATCACCCGCGAGGTCAGCGCACTGTCCGTGCGGCTGCACGCCGCCCTGGTGCGCAGCGGGCTCAACCGCAGCGGCATGCGCTGATTGGCCCGGCGGCACCTGCCTCGCCGCCCTCCAGCGGCGAGGTACTGTGACGGAGTGAACGAGCTCGACCTCGTCGGGGTCCGGGTGGAGATGCCCTCCAACCAACCCATCGTCCTGCTGCGGGAGAGCGGCGGAGGCCGCTACCTGCCCATCTGGATCGGTGCGGTCGAGGCGACGGCGATCGCCCTGGCTCAGCAGGGGGTCGTGCCGGTCCGGCCGCTCACCCACGACCTGCTCGTGGACGTCTTGACGGCCCTGGGGCAGCAGCTGGTCCAGGTCCGGATAACTGAGCTGCGCGACGGCGTCTTCTACGCCGTGCTGGTGCTCTCCGGCGGCACCGAGGTCTCGGCCCGGCCCTCCGACGCGATCGCGTTGGCCATCCGGGTGGGTGCTCAGATCGTCGGCAGCGAGGAGGTGCTCTCCGAGGCCGGCATCACGATCGCCGACGAGCAGGAGGACGAGGTGGAGAAGTTCCGCGAGTTCCTCGAGGAGATCACCCCCGAGGACTTCGGCGAGGCCTGAGCCTGCGTTGCGCGTCTCCACGGGGCACCGTCGCATCCCTGGTTCACGCGCCGTTGCATCTCTCCTCGGCGCGCCGACCCCTGGCCGCGACGTGCACCGCGCGGCAAGAACTCTCAACTTGAGATCGATAGTTCTGCCAATCCTGGGCTTGACCTCAGCATGAGGGTCGGACTGTCCGGCGTGTCGTGACCGTGGCTCGTTGACCCCTCTGCCCGGGGGCCGTACGGTGCAGGCAGGGTCAGGAGTGCCACCCGTGTCATTCGTCCTTGGTGACCGTTGGCGGGTGTGAGGCCCTCGGCATAGGAGGTCGACGTGAGCACGACAGGGGAGTCCGGCAGCGGCCGGCAGGGCCGCGCGCCGACTACGCAGCCCAGCACGCCTCCCGGTGCGCAACCGTCGGGCACACCGACTCTGACCCAGGGGTTGCTCTTCGACGACGACCTGCCGGCGCTGCCCGAGGATGTCGGCTACCGCGGCCCCACCGCGTGCGCTGCCGCGGGCATCACCTACCGCCAGCTGGACTACTGGGCCCGCACCGGGCTGGTCGAGCCGAGTGTGCGGCCCGCGCACGGCTCGGGCACCCAGCGGCTGTACAGCTTCCGCGACATCCTCGTGCTCAAGGTCGTCAAACGGCTGCTGGACACCGGTGTCTCGTTGCAGAACATCCGCACCGCGGTGACGCACCTCCGCGAGCGTGGCGTGGACGACCTGGCGCAGATCACCCTCATGAGCGATGGCGCCAGCGTCTACGAGTGCACCTCAGCCGACGAGGTGATCGACCTCGTTCAGGGTGGCCAGGGCGTCTTCGGGATCGCCGTGGGCCGGGTCTGGCGTGAGGTGGAAGGCGAGCTGGCCCAGCTGCCCAGTGAGCGGGCCGATGCGGGCGAGTCGGTCGCGGTGGGCGAGCACCCCGGCGACGAGCTCGCGGTGCGTCGCCGCACCCGGCGCACCGGCTGAGCCACCCAGCCGAGGCCCGGCACTCGGGCCGGTGCTTGGCGGTGCAGGACCCGCTCCGCCGGGCGCCGCCCGGGCCGTGCCCGCCCTCCGGTAACCTCGGCCCTGCCAACGACCCTGCACGGGAGAGCCCCGTGGACACGCCAGCGCGTGCCCGCGGGCGCCGAAGGGGCAACCTCCCCGGAACCTCTCAGGCCAACGGACCGTGCGGGTGAGGCAGCTCTGGAGCGGCGCGCCGCGACAGAGGGGGACAACGACGACGGCCGTGCCCTGCGCGGCCTGCGCCCGCCCCGCTGTCAGCACCGCCTGAGGAGCCACCGATGTGCGCCGCATCCACCTCCAAGAACGCCCCGTCGCAGCGCTGGCAGGGCCCCGGCGCGCCCAAAGGCGCCGGCGCCGCCTCGTCCGACCTGACAGACCCGCACCGTGGCGAACCGGCTGAGTCGCCCGGCAGCCTCGCGGCGCTGAGCCGTGCCACACCGTTCGCGTGGCGTCACATCGGCCCGAGCCGGGCCCAGGCCGAGGCCATGCTCGCGGTCGTCGGTGTCGCCAGCCTGGGCGAGCTCGTCGACCGGGCCGTGCCGGCGGCGATCCGCGATGACACCCCCCTGGGGCTGCCCGAGCCGGTGGGGGAGGGCCAGGTGCTGGCCGAGCTGCGTGCGCTGGCGGCGCGCAACACCGTGCTGCCGTCCATGATCGGGATGGGTTACTACGGCACGCGTACGCCGGAGGTCATCCGCCGTTCGGTGCTGGAGAACCCGGCCTGGTACACGGCGTACACCCCGTATCAGCCGGAGATCTCCCAGGGCCGACTGGAGGCCCTGCTGAACTTCCAGACCGTCGTCGCCGACCTCACCGGCCTGCCAGTGGCCAACGCCAGCCTGCTCGACGAGGGCAGCGCCGCGGCCGAGGCGATGACCCTGGCCCGTCGGGTCTCCTCGGCACCAGAGGAGGCGGTCTTCGTCGTCGACGCCGACGTCTTCCCGCAGACCCTCGCGGTGCTGGCCACCCGCGCCGAACCGCTGGGCATAAGGGTGCGGGTCCTCGACCTGCGCGGCGGGCTGTCGGCCGCGGTGGGGCAGGAGCCGGTCTTCGGCGTGCTCGCCCAGTTCCCGGCCGCCAGCGGGACGGTGCGCGACCTGAGCGGGTTGGCCGAGCAGGCGCACGAGCGGGGTGCGCTGCTGGCCGTCGCGGCCGACCTGCTCGCCTTGACCCTGCTGCGCCCGCCGGGGGAGATGGGCGCGGACGTCGCGGTGGGCACCACCCAACGTTTCGGGGTGCCCATGGCCTTCGGTGGCCCGCACGCCGGCTACATGTCGGTGCGTGCGGGCCTGGAGCGCTCCCTGCCGGGCCGGCTGGTCGGGGTCAGCCGGGACGCGGACGGCGACCCGGCGTACCGGCTCGCGTTGCAGACCCGGGAGCAGCACATCCGGCGGGACAAGGCGACGAGCAACATCTGTACCGCCCAGGTGCTGCTGGCCGTCACGGCCGGCTTCTACGCCGTATGGCACGGGCCCGACGGGCTGCGCGGCATCGCCGGGCGGGCCCACCGCTACGCCGCCGTGCTGGCCGAGGGGCTGCGCAGCGGCGGGGTCGAGGTGCTGGGCGGGGCGTTCTTCGACACCGTCGTCGCCAGGGTGCCCGGGCGGGCCGAGGAGGTGTGCCGCGCCGCGGTGGCGCGCGGGGTCAACCTGCGCAGGGTCGATGCCGACCACGTGGGGGCCAGCACCGACGAGACGACCGGCCACGATCAGCTGGCCGCCGTGTGGGGCGCATTCGGCTTGGACCTCGGTGTCGGCGACGTGGACCGGCTGGATGCTGCGACACCCGACATGCTGCCGGTCGCCCTGGCCCGCACCAGCGAGTTCCTCACCCACCCGGTGTTCCACGAGCACCGCTCGGAGACCTCGCTCATGCGCTACCTGCGCCGCCTGGCCGACAAGGACCTCGCCCTGGACCGCACGATGATCCCGCTGGGCTCGTGCACCATGAAGCTCAACGCCGCGGTGGAGATGGCAGCGATCACCTGGCCGGAGTTCGCCGATCTGCACCCCTTCGTGCCCGAGGATCAGGCGGCCGGAAGCATCGCGTTGATCCGCGAGCTGGAGCGCTGGCTGGTCGAGATCACCGGTTACGACGCGGTGTCGGTGCAGCCCAACGCGGGCTCGCAGGGGGAGCTGGCCGGTCTGCTGGCCATCCGGGGCTACCACCGCGCCAACGGTCAAGGGCACCGCAACGTCTGCCTCATCCCCTCCAGCGCGCACGGTACCAACGCGGCCAGCGCGGTGATGGCCGGGATGCGGGTCGTCGTGGTCGCCTGTGACGAGGCCGGCAACGTCGACCTGGCCGACCTGCGGGCCAAGGTGGCGGCCCACCGGGAGGCGCTGGCCGCGATCATGGTGACCTACCCCTCGACGCACGGGGTGTATGAGACCGGGATCGGCGAGCTGTGCGACATCGTGCACGCCGCCGGTGCGCAGGTCTACGTCGACGGGGCCAACCTCAACGCGCTGGTGGGACTGGCCCGCCCGGGCCGCTTCGGCGCGGACGTCTCGCACCTGAACCTGCACAAGACCTTCACCATCCCGCACGGCGGTGGTGGACCCGGCGTGGGCCCGATCGGGGTGCGGGCGCACCTGGCCCCGCACCTGCCCAACCATCCGCTGCAGCCGCTGGCCGGGCCATCCACCGGGGTGGGCCCGGTCGCAGCCGCACCGTGGGGCTCGGCCGGCATCCTGCCCATCCCGTGGGCCTATATCCGGCTCATGGGCCCCGACGGGCTGCGAGCGGCCACCGAGCACGCCGTGCTCGGCGCGAACTACCTGGCCCGCCGGCTGGACGAGCACTACCCGGTGCTCTACACCGGTCCGGGTGGGCTGGTCGCCCACGAGTGCATCCTGGACCTGAGGCCCATCACCCGGGCCAGCGGCGTGACCGCCGAGGACGTGGCCAAGCGTCTCATCGACTTCGGGTTCCACGCTCCGACGGTGGCTTTCCCGGTCGCTGGGACCCTCATGGTCGAGCCCACCGAGAGCGAGGACCAGGGCGAGCTGGACCGGTTCATCGAGGCGATGGTGGCGATCCGTGCCGAGATCGCGGCGGTGGAGTCCGGCGAGATCCCGGTGCAGGACAGCCCGCTGCGGCAGGCCCCGCACACCGCGCGGATGCTGGCCCGGGGCTGGGCGCAGGCCTACCCGGCAATGCAGGGCTGCCTGCCGGGCGGGGTCGAGCCGGGCAGCAAGTACTGGCCACCCGTACGCCGGATCGACCAGGCCTACGGTGACCGGCACCTGGTGTGCTCCTGCCCGCCGATCGAGGACTACGCCTGAGCGACCCCAGACAAGCGCAGCCGGGACCCGCCGCGCCCCTTGAACACCTGCAGCTGTGCGGGGATGCGGGCCCGCATGTCGGCCACGTGGCTGACCACGCCGACGGCCCGACCACCGTCACGCAGGCCGTCGAGGGTGTCCATGACCTCGTCCAGGCTGTCCTCGTCGAGTGATCCGAAGCCCTCGTCGACGAAGAGGGTGTCCACAAGCGCCCCACCGGCCTCGGCCGTCACCACGTCAGCCAGGCCGAGAGCCAGGGCGAGGGAGGCGTAGAAGCTCTCCCCGCCGGACAACGTCGTGGTGTCCCGCTCGGCTCCAGTCCACGCATCGACCACCCGAAGCCCCAGGCCCGACCGGCCGCGCCCGTCCGTCTCGTCGGTGTGCACCAACGCGTAGCGCCCCGCCGACATCGCCAGCAGCCGCGTGGTGGCTGCCGCTGCCACGGCCTCCAGGCGGGCGGCCAGGACGAAGGAGGACAGTCGCATCCGGCGGGTGTTGCCTCCACCGGTGCCCTCAGCCAGCCGGGACAACCCGCGGACCAGCTCGGCCCGCTCCCGCAACGGCTGTGCGGTGCGTGCCAGCTCGTCGAGCTCGGCGGCGATGCGCCGAAGCGCGCTGAGGCGGGTCCTGGCGGTGTGCTCGGCCAGGCCGGCCAGCCGGGCCTGCTCGGCCAGGCCCGTGGCGCGCTCGGCCAGTGCGTCCAGGTCCGGCGCGGGCTGCTCGGCCGCGGAGCACAGCGCAGGGTCGGCCAGCACTGCGGCGGCTGCCGCCTTGGCCTGCTCGTGCCCGCGCAGCCAGCCCTCGAGCTCGACCAGCTCCTCGGCGCAACGACGCGCGGACAGCGCGGCGGGCAGGTCCGGGAATCCCGCCTGTGCGCCAGCTACGGCCAGGGTGCGGCGCAGCACCTCCACCTGGGCCGCACTGGTCCCGGCCCGGGCCAGCGCGTCGGCTGCCTCCTCCGCGGCCACGGCCAGCTGCTCAACCTGCCCGGCCCGCTGCACGGGGTCGACGCCGGGACCGAGTGCCGCATCCAGGGCCGTGGTGAGCTGCTGGGCCCGGGTGATCAACCCGGCGACCCGCTCGCCCAGCTGCGCCAGGGTCCTCTCCCGCTCCGACAAGCCGGTCCGGGTGTCGGCCAGGGTGCGCTCGGCGTCGGCCACCAGCTGCTCGAGCTCGCCCAGACGCCCCGCCGCCTCCTGGGCCGCGCGTGCCGCCTCCTGGGCCGCAGCCAGCTCCGCCTGCGCAGCCTCGGCGCTGAGCGCAACCCCGTCCGGGCCAGCGGCCAGTGCCGCCAGCTCGGCCACGCGGCTGGCCAGCTCACCCACCGTCGCCTCGGCCTGCTCCCGTGCGGTCTCGGCCGCCTGGAGCCGGGCCAACGCGGCGCGCTCGTCCTCGGCGCGCACCGAGTTGGCCGCGGCACGGGCAGGGGCCGGATGCTCGGTGGAGCCGCACACCGGGCACGGTGAGGCAGGCTCGAGCAGGCCGGCCAGCTCGCCGGCCATCCCGGTCAGCCGACGCTCCCGCAGGTCCAGCCAGTCGGCGCGGCTGCTCTGGGCCGCGTCGACGGCCGCGGTCCTGGCCAGCTCGGCCGCCGTGAGGCGGTCACGCGCCTGCGCCAGCCCGGTCGCGGCGAGGCTGCGCCGTTGGGCGCGTGCGACGGTCTCGGATGCCGCAGGGATCGCCGCGGTCGCCGCCCGAGCAGCATGACGTTGCTCCTCGAGGCGACGGCTGTGCGCGGGGAGCTCGGCGAGGCGGCCCGCCAGCTCCTCCCGCTCTCGCCGGGCCACGGAGATCTCTGCCTGTAGCCGGTGCACCTCGCTGAGCAGGCCGGCACGCTCGTCGGCGTCGCGCGCCAGCTCGGCCAGGGCCATGAGCTGCTCGCGTGCCATCCGGGCCAGTCGCCGCAGCGCGGCCGTGGAGGCACCCGCGCCCGGCTCGGCGAGATCGGCACCCGAGGCCCCCGAGGCCCCCGAGGCACCGGGGGTCCCCGAGGCCCCCGAGGCACCGGGGGTCCCCGAGGCACCCGAGGCCCCCGAGGCACCGGGGGAGTCGAGCGGGTCCAGCCCCAGCTCGGCGCACAGCCGGAAGGTCTGCCCGGCGAGACTGCGCGCGTGCTCGGCCAGGGCCCGCTGCTCGGTCTCGGCCTCGCCCAGCGCCTGGAACTGCGCGTCCAGGCTCGCCGCGCTGCGGGCCGCCTCGAGCTCGCCCACCCGCCGGTCGCGCTGCTCGCTCAGCGCGTCAAGCTCCCTCATCCGGTCCCGCGCGGCCAGCCAGCGACCGGCCCGCTCGGCCAGGGCTCGGGCGGTGCTGAGCTCCCCGGCGGCCTCGGTGCTCGCCGCGGACGCCCTGGCGGCCTCCTCGGCGGCCTGGGAGAGCTCGGTCTCGGCCCGCGCAAGCAGGGCCGCGACGTCCTGGGCCGGCTGCTCCCCGGAGGGATCCGGTTGAGAGGGGTCCGGTTGACCTGTCCCGCTGGCCTCCGCGGCCCTGGCCAGCAGCGCGTCGACCTCGCGGTCGACCTGCTCAATCTGCCGGTCCAGCACGCGGCGCAGGTCGGCCAGCCAGGTCTCCAGGTCCGCGAAGCGGTCGGTGCCGAACAACCGTTGCAGGAGCGGTCGACGTGTCTCCGCGTCGGCGCGCAGGAACTCGGCGAACTCTCCCTGCGGCAGCATGACGACCTGGGTGAACTGGGCGAGGCTCATCCCGGTCACGGCTTGCAGCAAATGCGCGGCCTCGTCGTTGCGGCTGGTCCGGCCCACCCACTGCCCGTCGATGAGCTCGCGGACCACGGTGGATGCCGGCTCGACGGTCACCCCCTGGCCTCGCCGCTTCGGCCGCTCCCAGGCGGGGGAGCGGGTGACCTCCAGCCGTCGGCCGGCCACCGTCAGCTCGAGGCAGACCCGCGGGGGCAGGCCGGGTGCGGCGTGGTCGCTGCGCAGTCGCGCGCCCCGGCCGCGCGCGCCTGGCACCGCGCCGTAGAGCGCGAAGCAGATCGCGTCGAGCACGCTGGTCTTGCCCGCCCCGGTCGCCCCGTGCAGCAGGAAGAGCCCCGCGGCCGAGAGCGCGTCGAAGTCCACGGTCTGGCGCCCCGCGAAGGGGCCGAACGCCTCAATCTCGAGCCGGTGCAGCCGCATCAGGCCGTCACCGCCCCAGCGCGCAGCTCCTGCAACCCCTCACGCAGCAGCGCGACCTCCTCCGGGCTGGCCGGCAGACCCCGGACGTGCTCGACGAAGGCCGAGCAGGTGCCCAGCTCGTCCAGCCCTAACAGCCGCTGCCGGTAGCTCGGCGGTTGACCGGACTGGGCATGCTCGGGGTCGAAGAGCAGGACGAGGGTGTGCGGGAAGCGGGCTCGCACTCGCTCCATGCACTCGGCCGGGCGCACCGGGTCGGTCAGCGTGGCCTGCACGAAGTGGCTCTCCACCGCGGCAAGCCCCGGGTCGGTGAGCAGCTCCTCGAGCCGGCCGCTTATGCGTGAGAGCGGCCGCGGCACCGGCAGGTCGATCCCGCTCACCCCGGCCAGCCCACCGGCGTCGAGCTCGACCAGCCACATCCCCTTGACCGCGCCGGCCTCCGAGAAGGAGTACGGCAGTGGAGACCCGCTGTAGCGGGCGGCCGGGGTGAGCACCTGTCGGTTGTGCAGGTGCCCGAGGGCGAGGTAGTCCACGCCGGCGAACACGCTCAGCGGAACCGCCGACACCCCGCCCACGCTGATGTCGCGTTCACTGTCGGAGCCGGCGCCGCCGGCCACGAAGGCGTGCGCCAGCACCACCGAGCGGGTGTCGGCCGGCCGGGTGAGCAGGTCGGCGCGCACCCGGCTCATCGCGGCGTCGAGCACCCCGGCGTGGCTGCGTGCCTGGGTCTGGAGCGGGTCGGCGGACAGGCTCGGCTCGAGGTAGGGCAGCGGATAGACCGCGATCGGACCGTGCCGGTCCTCCAGCAGCACAGGTCGGCCGGCGGCGCTGACCTCGGTGCGCAGGTGCACCCCGGCCGCGTCGATGAGCTCGGCGCCGAACCCGAGCCGGGTGACCGAGTCGTGGTTGCCACTGATGATCACGACTCGGGCACCGGTGCCGGCCAGTCGGGCCAGCGCGTCGTTGGCCAGCGCGACGGTGTCGACGCTGGGCAATGCCCGGTCGTAGACGTCTCCGCTGACCAGTACGGCCTCGACCCGCTCGCTGCGCACCACCTCGACGAGCCGGTCGATGAACCCCGCCTGTGCCCCCAGCATGTCCTCGCGGTGGAAGGACCGCCCGAGGTGCCAGTCCGAGGTGTGCAGCATCCTCACGCCGGCGACTCTACGGAGCCCGACCGACACGGAGCCCGACCGACACGGAGCCCGACCGACACGGAGCCCGACCGACACGGAGCCGCTACCCCGCCTGGCCGCGCCGGACCCGGTCGCGCGCGCCTGCTCGCCCGGCACCGGGGCAGGGACGTTCGGCCCTGCCCCGCGCCCTGGCCGCGGGCCAGCCTGGTGGCGTGCCCTCGACGATCACGTTCATGGGCGCCACCGGCACGGTGACCGGCAGTCGGTTCCTGCTCGAGCACGCCGGCAAGCGCATCCTGGTCGACGCCGGCCTGTTCCAGGGGATCCGCGAGCTGCGCCGGCGCAACTGGGCGCCGTTCCCGGTGCCCCCGGCCAGCCTCGACGCCGTCGTGCTCAGCCACGCCCACCTCGACCACTGCGGGTACCTGCCGCGACTGGTCGCCGGCGGTTTCGCAGGCCCCGTGCTCGCCACGGGCGGCACCGCCCGACTGGCCGGGATCGTGCTGGCCGACAGCGCCCGGCTGCAGGAGGAGGACGCGGCCTACGCCGTCGCCCGTGGCTACTCCAAGCACGCGGTGCCGGAGCCGCTGTACACCCAGGCCGATGTCGAGGCGACGTTGCGCCTGCTCGTCGAGGTCGACCACGGTGCGCCGTACCTGCTGCCCGGCGACGTGCGGCTGATGCTGCGCCGGGCCGGACACATCCTCGGCTCCTGCAGCGTCGTGCTTGGGCTGGGTGAGCGCACCCTGACCTTCAGCGGGGATCTCGGCCGCGGCACGCACCCGCTGCTGCGGGGGCCGGACCCCCCGCCTGACAGCGACGTCATCGTGGTGGAGTCCACCTACGGCGACCGCAAGCACCCGCCCGCCGACGAGGCCCACCTTGCCGAGCTGATCCGAGGGACCGCGGCTCGAGGCGGGGTGGTGCTGGTGCCGGCGTTCGCGGTCGACCGCACCGAGGTCTTCCTGCTGACCCTTGGCCGGCTGCGGGAGGCCGGGGCGATCCCCGACCTGCCGGTGCACGTCGACAGCCCGATGGCGCTGGCCGCGCTGGAGGTCTACCGCGAGGCGATCTCACGCGGGGACCCGGAGATCCGCCCCGAGGCGGCAGCCAGTGCGGCCCGCCTGCTCGGCGCCGCGGCTCTGCACGAGGCGCACAGCGCCGAGCAGTCCAAGGCCCTCAACGATCCCGGCGGGCCCTGCATCATCGTCTCGGCCAGCGGTATGGCCGCCGGCGGCCGGGTGGTGCACCACCTGCGTCACCTGCTGCCGGACCCGCGCAACACCGTCCTGCTGGTCGGCTTCCAGGCCGTGGGAACCCGGGGTCGAGACCTCCTCGACGGCGCCACCATGCTGAAGATGCACGGGCGCTACGTGCCCGTGCGGGCCGAGGTCGCCGCTGTGGACGAGTTCTCCGTGCACGCTGACGCCGAGGAGCTCATCGGCTGGTTGGGCCGGGCACCGAGGGTGCCGGGGGCGACCTACGTCGTGCACGGCGAGCCGGACGCAGCCGAGGCGCTGGCGCGGGCCGCCCGGACGCGGCTGGGTCACCTCGCCGTGGTCGCACGGACGGGGGAGCGGGTCCGCTGCGACTGACCCGGTGCGGTTCGAGGTGGACGACGGGCCAGGGGAGCCGTCACGCTGGATCACCGTGCGGGCGCTGCGCGTGCCGCGCTGGTGGGTGTCTCCAGGCACGAGGAGGGGTCGAATGGCACAGCTGCTGCTTTTCCACCACGCCCAGGGGCTGACGCCGGGAGTACAGGCTTTCGCCGACGAGCTGCGCGCGGCCGGCCATCTCGTGCACACCCCGGACCTGTTCGACGGCCGGACCTTCGCGACGCTGCAGCAAGGCGTGGACTATGCCGGCGAGGTGGGCTTCGACGCGGTGCTGGACCGCGGGGTCCGCGCGGCCGAGGGGCTGGCGGCGTCGGTGGTCTACGCCGGGTTCTCCCTCGGGGTGATGCCGGCGCAGAAGCTCGCCCAGACCCGTCCCGGGGCCGCCGGGGCGCTGCTCTTCGAGTCCTGTGTCCCGGTGACGGAGTTCGCGCCCGGGTGGCCGGCCGGCGTGCCGGTGCAGATCCACGGGATGGACGCCGACCCGTACTTCGCCGGCGAGGGGGACCTCGAGGCGGCCCGGGCGCTGGTCGAGGTCGCCGCTGTGTCAGCGCGGGCCGAGCTGTTCGTCTATCCCGGCGGCAGGCACCTGTTCGCCGACAGCTCGCTGGCTTCCTACGACGCCGAGGCGGCCGCCCTGCTGACCCGGCGAGTGCTGGACTTCCTCGACGAGCTGGGAGCGGCTAGGTCGACGTAAAATCGCTACACTTGACATAATGTCCCTTATCGGATATACGGTGATGGGGCCCCGGAGCCAGCGCGGAGTCGGGCATGATCGGAGCGTGCCGGGCTCGCCTCACTTCACCTTCCTCGACCATGACGGGCCCATCGCGATGGCGCACCGCGGCGGGGCGCATCTGCCGGCCAACATCGGCCTGGAGAACTCCATGCTCGCCTTCGGCAACGCCGTAGCGCTGGGCTACCGCTACCTGGAGACCGACGTACGCGCCACCGCCGACGGGGTCGCGCTGGCCTTCCACGACGACCGCCTGGACCGGGTCAGCGACGGCAGCGGGCGCATCGACAGGTTGCCCTTCTCCGTCGTACGCCGGTTGCGCATCGGCGGTCGCGAGCCGATCCCGACCGTCGAGGAGCTGCTCGACGCCTGGCCGGACGTGCGGGTCAACCTCGACGTCAAGCACGCCAGCTCCGTGGGCCCGCTGGTGCGCGCCGTGCTTCGCAGCCGTGCACTGGACCGGGTCTGTGTCGCCTCCTTCTCCGACGCCCGCCTGGCCGATGTGCGCCGCCGGCTCGGCCCACGGCTGTGCACGTCCTTCTTGCCGCGCCCGGCCCTGCTGCTGCGGCTGGCAGCGTCACTGCCCGGAGCCGCAGGCTCCCTGATCGCCTCGCTGCTGCCGCGCGGCGTCGCGCTGGCACAGCTGCCGCTCACGATCGCGGGGGCGCGGTTCCTCACCCCGGCGCTCATCGTCGCAGCCCACGAGCACGGCATCGCCGTGCACGCCTGGACGGTGGACGAGGCCGCGGACATGCGCGCCCTGCTAGCCGCCCGGGTGGATGGGGTCATAACCGACCGTCCCGACACGCTGCGTGCCGTCATGCTGGAGCGCGGCCTGTGGCGGGGTTGATCCCGCCATGATGAGCCCATGCAGCCGAGCGAGCCGCCCGTGATCGACTCCGCCGAGGCGGCCGGCTATCCGCCGCTGGCGCGCCGCCGCCGCGAGCAGCGCGGCTGGTACTTCTACGACTGGGCCAACTCAGCCTACGTCACCACGGTCGGGACGGTGCTCTTCTCGCCGTACCTGACCTCGGTGGCCGAGACCGCCGCCTGCGGGGCCCCCGGCACAATCGCGCACCCGTGCACGACGAACCTGTCCGTTCTCGGCCTGCCGGTCTCCCCCGGCTCGCTGGCCTTCTACGTCGTGACGGTCTCCACGATCGTCTCGGCGCTCATCCTGCCCGTCGTCGGGGCGATCGCTGACCGTAGCCGGCACAAGAAGTACCTCATGGGCGCCTTCGCCTGGTTCGGCTCCCTCGCCGCCATGGCGATGTTCGCGGTCACCGGGGGCAACTGGGTGCTGGGCACCGTGCTGCTGGTCCTGGGCAACATCAGCCTGGGCATGTCGCTGGTCGTCTACGACGCGATCCTGTGCGACATCGCCACCCCGGACGAGCGCGACGCGGTGTCGTCCCGCGGCTGGGCGCTGGGCTACCTCGGCGGCGGGCTGCTGCTGGCGGTCAACCTCGTCACGGTGCTCTTCCACGCCTCGTTCGGCATGTCAACCGAGCTGGCGGTGCGGGTGAGCCTGTTCTCCGCGGGGCTGTGGTGGGCCGGCTTCACCCTCATCCCGATGGCCCGGCTGGGCTCCCGACCTCCGGTGAACACCGTGGCCGAGCCCGGCTCGCTGCTGCGCGCCAGCTTCGGTCAGCTCTGGGTGACCCTGCGAGGCACCCGGGCCTACCCCATGACGTTGCTCTTCCTGGTCGCCTACCTGTTCTTCAACGACGGGATCCAGACCGTCATCGCCGCCGCGAGCGTCTACGGCGACAAGCAGCTCGGACTGAGCCAGCAGGTGCTCATCGCCACCATCCTCATCGTCCAGTTCGTCGGGTTCGGCGGCGCGCTGGTCTTCGGCCGGGCGGCGGCCCATTTCGGCAGCCGGCGTACCGTGATGGGTGGGCTGCTCGCCTGGATCGCCGTGGTGGCGATCGGCTACACCCTTCCGGCCCACCGGGTGGTGCCGTTCGTGACCCTGGCGATCCTCATCGGCATCGTCCTCGGCGGCACCCAGGCGTTGTCCCGCTCGCTCTACAGCCAGTTCGTGCCCAGGGGCCGGGAGGCGGAGTACTTCAGCCTCTACCAGGCCTGCGAGCGGGGCACTTCGTGGCTGGGCACGGCTCTTTTCGGGCTGGTGCATCAGCTCAGCGGCTCCTACCGCCCGGCCATCGTCGCCCTCGTCGGCTTCTTTGTCATCGGCCTGGTGCTGCTGGCCCGGGTCGACGTACGTCGCGGCATCGCCGAGGCCGGGAACGTCCAACCCGCAGTGGTGTGAGCCGCCTCGGCCCGGGGGCGCGCCGGGGGCGCGGGCCGGGGGCGCTGGCCCGGGCCGCTCCCCCGCCAGCCCCCTCCGGGGCTGCGGGCCGCTCCCCCGCCAGCCCCCTCCGGGGCTGCGGGCCGCTCCCCCGCCGGCCCCCTCCGGGGCTGCGGGCCGCTCCCCCGCCGGCCC
>JAJZTN010000188.1 GCA_021848885.1 Actinomycetes bacterium | reverse complement strand
CGATCTCGAGCGCGGGGCCGGCGGGACCCGACGAGGCGGCCGGCCACCGATCGCGCGCGGTGAGCAGCACCGCGACCACGTGCTTGCAGTCGGACTCCATCGGGCAGCTGCACTGCCCGTCCAGGACCACCCGGTTGCGGGGGCCGCAGGTGACCTTGACCTGCGTCTGGTAGACCCGCTGACCGCTGCCCAGGACCGTGGCGTCCAGCTGCATCCCGGTCTCGTCGATGCGCAGCCCGAGGACCGCGCGGTTCCTGGCGTACGACGAGCCCCGGGAGAAGGGGCCCGACCCGTACTCGGTGCGCAGCACCTGGTCGCTGAGGCCGCGCAGCCACTCGGGGCGGGCCACCTCGCTGGCGGCGTCGGGCGGGCGGGGGCTCACGGCGTACATCCTGTCGTAGGCCACTGACACGGGTGCGGACCGCGGGCCCGGGCGCGTCCCGGGGGCGGGCAGCGCGGGCGCGGGTCCCGGGCGCGGGTCCCGGGCAGAGATTGCATGATCGCGGCGTTGGGGGGCGGGGGAGGGCCGGCGTCGTACGCATCAGACTCGAGGAGCCAGAACCTTGCGAGGAACCGTCATCCATGCCCCCGGCGACATCCGCGTCGAGGACCTGCCCGAGCCGCAGATCGAGCAGCCCACCGATGCGGTGATCCGGCTGGCCGCCACCTGCGTATGCGGCTCGGACCTGTGGCCCTACCGCGGCCTCAACCCCGTCAAGGAGCCGCACCCGATTGGGCACGAGTACGTCGGGACCGTCGAGCAGGTCGGGGCCGAGGTGCGCACGGTGCGGCCCGGGCAGTTCGTCGTCGGGTCCTTCTTCGCCTCGGACAACACCTGCCAGATATGCCGCGCCGGCTACCAGACGGGGTGTGTGCAGCGCGACTACATCGTCGGGGCCCAGGCCGAGCTGCTGCGGGTGCCGCTGGCCGACGGCACCCTGGTCGCCACCCCGGGCCGGCCCGACCCGGAACGGGTGCCCAGCCTGCTGGCCGCCTCCGACGTGCTGGGCACCGGCTGGTTCGCCGCGGTGGCCGCCCAGGTGCGCCCCGGGGCCAGCGTCGCGGTGGTCGGGGACGGTGCGGTCGGGCTGCTCGGCGTACTGGCTGCCCGCGAGCTCGGCGCGGAGCGGATCATCGCGATGAGCCGCCACGCCGACCGGCAGAGGCTGGCGCGGGAGTTCGGCGCCACCGACATCGTCACCGAGCGTGGCGAGGAGGGCGTGGCGCGGGTCAAGGAGCTCACCGGCGGGCTGGGCGCGCACTCGGTCATCGAGGCCGTGGGTACCCAGCAGTCGATGCTGCAGGCGGTCCGGGCAACCCGACGCGGCGGCCACGTCGGGTTCGTCGGGGTCTCCCACGACGTGTCGCTGGACGGGTCCGAGCTGTTCGCCTCGCTGGTGCACCTGCACGGGGGGCCGGCCCCGGTGCGCTCCTACCTGCCGGACCTGGTCGAGCGGATCCTGCGCGGGGCGATCGAGCCGGGGAAGGTCTTCGACCTGACCCTGCCGCTGGAGCGGGCCGCCGAGGCCTACGACGCGATGGACTCCCGCCGCGCGATCAAGGTGCTGCTGCAGCCGTAGCGGGGGGCGCGGGGCGGCGCGGCGGCGGGCGGGGCGGGGGGCGGAGGCGCGGGGGGGGCGCGGCCGGCCCGCGGAGGGCCCGCGGAGGCGATCACGTGAAGCAGGCGGACTGACGGCGTACCCGGCGTGTCGCGGCCCTGAAGCGTTAGGACGCCACGCGAAGGGTCGCCAGGGCGAGGGCAGCCCCTCCGTGCACCCCAGCTCGCGGTACGCCGCCGCGGCCCGCGGAGGTGCTCGGCCGGGGGTCGGCGGGCGGTCGGCCTGCGGCCGGCCCGCCGAGGGGCTCGGCCTGCGGCCGGCCCGCGGAGGCGACCACGTGAAGCAGGCGGACTGACGGCGTACCCGGCGTGTCGCGGCCCTGAAGCGTTAGGACGCCACGCGAAGGGACGTCACGGCGGCAGCCCGACCGGTCGCCACGGCGGCGGCAGCCGGACCGGTCGCCACGGCGGCGGCAGCCCGACCGGTCGAGTGCGCGACCGGCAACCGGTCCCGACGCCGTACGCCGCCCGGGTGCGCCAGCCGCCGTACGCCCCCCGGGCACCCCAGCTCGCGTGCCGCCGGCCTGGCGTGTCGAGGCGTACGACGCCACGGACTCCCGCCGCGCGATCAAGGCGTCACCGGGGGCGTGGCGCTGGCCGTCGCCGTGGGCGTGGGCGGGGGCGGCACCGTGTCCGTGGCCCTGGTGGAGACTGCAGCGCATGAGCGAGGTCGACCCAGGAGAGCCGAGCCCCTTCGCCGATCCCGAGCTTGCGAAGCTGATCGAGGAGCTGAACAGCCGGCCCGGCGGCACCGATGTGCGGCTGATGCGCGAGGGTGCGGCCCAGCGAGCCCGAGCGCGTACCAAGGGCCCGGACATGGCCGTGGTGCGCGACCTGCTCGTGCCCAGCCCACCGGGTGCACCCGTGGTGCGCGACCTGCTCGTGCCGAGCCCGCAGGGTGCACCCGTGGTGCGCGACCTGCTCGTGCCGAGCCCGCGGGGTGCACCCGCGGTACGCACACGCCTGTACCAGCCCCACGAGGAGGCCGCCGCGCTGGTGGTCTACGCCCACGGCGGCGGGTGGACGATCGGCAGCCTGGACACCCACGACCGCGTCTGCCGGCGCCTGGCCCACACCTCGGGCGCGGCTGTGCTCGCCGTGGACTACCGGCTTGCCCCCGAGGCACCGGCACCGGCCGCGGTCGACGACATGGTCAATGTGCTTGAGTGGGTGGCCAGCGCACCCAGTGAGCTGGGGCCTGAACCTCGTGCGGTGGCCGCCGCCGGGGACAGCTCCGGCGGCACGCTCGCGGCGTTGGCGTGCCTGCGCCTGCGAGATGCCCAACCCACGGCCTTGCCGGACCTGCAGGTTCTCATCTGCCCGAACACAGACCTGACTGGCCCCGGGCAGTCCATGCGGGACAAGGCCAGCGGCTGGGGGCTCGACGCCGCCGGCGTGGAGTTCTTCAACACCCAGTGGGTGCCGGATCCCCGCCGGTGGGTGGACCCCGCGGTCAGCCCGCTACGGGCGCCTGACCTGCGTGGCCTGCCACCGGCGTTGGTCGTCACCGCCGAGCACGACCCGCTGCGCGACCAGGGGGAGGCCTACGCCCAGCGGCTGGTCGAGGCCCGAGTGCCCGTGGAGCTGCGCCGTGAGGTCGGGCTGGTGCACAACTTCCTCATGTACGACGAGATGTCACCCGCCTGTGCCCGGGCCGGGGACCAGCTGGCGCGCGACATCGCCCGCCTCCTGGCCGGGTAGCGGCGCATCGCCCGCCTCCTGGCCGGGTAGCGGCGCATCGCCCGCCTCCTGGCCGGGTAGCGGCGCATCGCCCGCCTCCTGGCCGGGTGACTGCACGACCGGACGCCGGCGCTCGGTGACTGCACGACCGGAGCCGGCGCTCGGCCCGCGGAGGCGATCACGTGAAGCAGGCGGACTGACGGCGTACCCGGCGTGTCGCGGCCCTGAAGCGTTAGGACGCCGCGTGAAGGGTCGCCTCGGCGGGGGCAGCCGCGTGAAGGGTCGCCTCGGCGGGGGCAGCCGCGTGAAGGGTCGCCACGACGAGGGCAGCTGCGTGAAGGGTCGCCACGACGAGGGCCGCCACGACGACCGGCGCCCGACCGGCGCCCGACCGGCGCCCGACCGGCGCCCGACCGGAGCCGGCTCCCGCCCCGATCGGCTTGACCTTGACGCTGCGTCAGGCCGGCACCCTTGTGTCAGGCAAACACCCGGGAGAGGGGGACACGCCCATGACATCGATCCGGATCCAGGGACCGGTCATCAGTGTCCGGGGGCTGCCTAAGTCGTTCAAGGAGCCGGCTCGCCGTGCTTCGCGGCGTGGACTTCGACGTCGCCCGAGGTGGCATCTTCGCCCTGCTCGGTTCCAACGGCGCCGGCAAGACCACGGTCGCGAAGATCCTCGCCACCGTGCTCAAGGTCGACGCGGGGACGGGGACGGCCGACGGCGGGGACGGGGACGGCCGACGGCGGGGACGGGGACGGCCGACGGCGGGGACGTGGCCGGTCGACGGCGGGGACGTGGCCGGCCGACGGCGGGGACGTGGCAACGCGACCGGCGAGGGTGCGGGAGTCCACAAGGCTCACCGGGCAGTTCTCGGCCGTCGATGAAGTCCTCGCCGGGCGGGAGAACCTCGCACTCACCGCGCGGCTGAG
>JAJZTN010000187.1 GCA_021848885.1 Actinomycetes bacterium | reverse complement strand
CGGGGACGCCTACCACTACATCCTCATGAGGATCCTCATGGCGGCCCGCGCTCATGACCTGCAGGCCATCGACGGCCCCTACCTGCAGATCCGCGACCTCGACGGCTTCGCGCGGGTGGCCGGACGGTCCGCGGCGCTGGGCTTCGACGGCAAGTGGGTGCTGCACCCCGACCAGATCGAGGCGGCCAACCGGGTCTACTCGCCGCGCCAGCAGGACTATGACCACGCCGAGCTGATCCTGGACGCCTACGCCTGGCACACCTCCGAGGTTGGCGGGCGTCGCGGAGCGGTCATGTTGGGCGAGGAGATGATCGACGAGGCCTCGCGCAAGATGGCTCTGGTCGTGGCGGCCAAGGGTCGGGCCGCGGGGATGACCCGCACCTCCAGGTTCGAGCCCCCGTCGGCATGACCCAGCCCAGCCGCGGACCGCGCGCAGTAGCCGAGCACAGCCGCGGACCGCGCGTGGTCGCCGAGCCGAGCCGCGGGGCGGCCCAGCATGCGTCCACGGCGGCCCCCGACCTGGCCGGGCGGGTGGCGCTGGTCACCGGTGCCGGCAGCGAGTGCGGCATCGGTTTCGCGTGCGCCCGGTTGCTGGTCGACGCCGGTGCCTGCGTCGCGGTGGTCTCCACGACCGCGCGCATCCATGAGCGGGCCGCCGAGCTGGCGGCGGAGTCCGCGCCCGGCTCGCGGGGCCTGTCGGCCACCCTCGGCCTGGTCGCCGACCTCACCGACGAGGCTGCCGTCGCGGCACTGCACGCCGAGGTCAGCAGGCGGCTGGGACCGGTGCAGATCCTGGTCAACAACGCCGGGATGGTCTCGGTCGGCTCGGCCGAGCCGACCGAGGCGCTGGCCGAGCTGGGCTACGCGGACTGGCGGGCGGGCCTGGCCCGCAACGTCGACACCGCCTTCCTGCTCACCCGGGCCGTGCTGCCCGGCATGCTCTCCTGTGGCTGGGGGCGCATCGTCAACGTGGCCTCGACCTCGGGCTACCTCAACGCCATGCCGCGGCAGGCGGCCTACACCGCGGGCAAGGCGGCCATGGTCGGGCTGACCAAGGCGAGTGCGGTGGAGACGCTGGGCACCGGTGTCACCGCCAACGCGGTGGCCCCCGGCTGGATCGCAACGGCCTCCTCCACACCCGAGGAGCTGGCGATCGGGCGAGCCTGCCCGGCTGGGCGCAGCGGTACGCCGGCCGAGGTGGCCGCCGCAGTGGTCTTCCTCGCCTCCCCAGGGGCGTCGTACATCACTGGTCAGTGCCTTGTCGTCGACGGTGGCGCCAGCGTGCTTGAGGCAAGGGCCTGAGGCTGCGACATACTCCCGTCAATCCCGATCGGACCGCCCGAGACGAAAAACGCCCGAGACGACAAACGAGGAGTGAGCATGGGCCGGCTCGCCCGCACCGAGGGCCTCACCGACATCCAGACCGAGATCCTCGCCACGGTGCACACCTTCGTGGAGCGGGAGATCCTGCCCGTGGCGACCGAGCTGGAGCACCGGGACGCCTACCCGCAGGCAATCGTCGACGGCATGGCCGAGCTGGGCCTCTTCGGGCTGACCATCCCCGAGGAGTACGGCGGGTTGGGTGAGTCGCTGCTGACCTACGCCCTGGTGGTGGAGGAGATCGCGCGCGGCTGGATGAGCGTCTCGGGGATCATCAACACCCACTTCATCGTGGCCTACATGCTGGCCAAGCACGGCACCGAGGAGCAGCGACAGGCATACCTGCCCCGGATGGCCACCGGAGAGGTGCGCGGGGCGTTCTCGATGTCCGAGCCGGGCTGTGGCTCCGACGTCGCCGCGATCCGCACCAAGGCGGTGCGTGAGGCCGGCTCCTCGGCGTACACCATCGACGGGGCCAAGATGTGGCTGACCAACGGGGGCACCGCCAACCTCGTGGCGGTGCTGGTCAAGACCGATGAGGGCGCGCAGAGCGTCTACAAGAACATGACGACCTTCCTGGTGGAGAAGACCCCCGGCTTCGGCGAGACCGCCCCGGGCCTCACCGTGCCGGGCAAGATCGAGAAGATGGGCTACAAGGGCGTCGACACCACCGAGCTGATCTTCTCCGGGCACCGGATCTCCGCCGAGCAGATCCTCGGCGGGGTCCCCGGCCGGGGCTTCTACCAGATGATGGACGGGGTGGAGGTCGGCCGGGTCAACGTCGCCGCGCGCGGCTGCGGCGTTGCGCTGCGCGCCTTCGAGCTCGCCGTGGCCTATGCCCAGCAGCGCGAGACCTTCGGGAAGAAGATCGCCGAGCACCAGGCGGTGGCCTTCCGGCTGGCCGACATGGCCACCAAGGTCGAGGCGGCCCACCAGATGATGGTGATGGCCGCCCGGACCAAGGACTCCGGGGCGCGCAACGACCTGGAGGCCGGGATGGCGAAGTACCTGGCCAGCGAGTACTGCCACCAGGTGGTCGAGGATGCCTTCCGGATCCACGGCGGATACGGGTTCTCCAAGGAGTACGAGATCGAGCGGCTCTACCGGGAGGCGCCCATGCTGCTCATCGGGGAGGGCACAGCGGACATTCAGCGCA
Organism: Actinomycetes bacterium; assembly: GCA_021848885.1. Lineage (GTDB taxonomy): Bacteria > Actinomycetota > Actinomycetes > JAJZTN01 > JAJZTN01 > JAJZTN01. Next base: position 1,701 of record JAJZTN010000187.1, on the reverse strand, counting down.
TGATCATCGCCCGTCGGCTGCTGGAGGACTACGGGCTGCCCGGCTGAGCCGGCAGCACCAGCGGGGAAGCGGGCGCCAACGAGCACCAAGGAGAGGCAATGAGCGGACTCATGCGAGGCGGACCCCCGGGACTGCCCACCCCGCCGACCGGGCTGCCGGTGGGCTCCTACGCCACCTACGCCGAGGCGCAGCGCGCGGTGGACTTTCTCTCCGACGAGAAGTTCCCGGTCGAGAACGTCACCATCGTCGGCAGCGAGCTGCAGATGGTCGAGCGGGTCACCGGGAGGTTGACCTACGCACGGGCCGCGGGTGCCGGCGCGGCCAGCGGTGCCTGGTTCGGTCTTTTCGTGGGCATCCTGCTGTCGCTCTTCGCCCAGAAGAGCTCCGGCTTCCTCGTGCTGGCGCTGGCCGGGGCGCTCTACGGGGCGGTCTTCGGGATGATCTTCGGGGTGATCTCCTTCTCGCTGACCGGCGGGCTGCGTGACTTCACCTCGCGCTCGCAGATCGTGGCCGGTCGCTACGACGTGCTCTGCCAGCACCAGAAGGCCGAGGAGGCCCGCAACCTGCTGGCCCGGCTCGCCCTGCGTGGCTGACCGGGGGCGGCCGGCTGGGTCGCGGTGGCCTGGGGTGGCCCCGCCGTGGCCCGGCGATACCCGCGAGCCGCCACCACACGGACAGCGCCGTAGGCAGCCGTCGAGTCGGCCGTGGCCGAGCGCTGACGTGGCGGGCCTTCGGGACCGTTCCAGCGCGGCGACGCGGTGGCCCCGAGCCGGGTGAGCCGGGGGTGGACCTGGCAGGATGCCGGCGGGCCGGCTCCGGCCGGCCCTGACCAGCCGTCGGTGTGCGCAGGCACGGAAGGGACCGTCATGCAGTTCGGTCGCAGTTTCGAGGAGTTCGAGGTCGGGGCGACGTACAAGCACTGGCCCGGCAAGACGGTCACCGAGTACGACGACCACCTGTTCTGCCTGCTCACCATGAATCACCACCCGCTGCACCTGGACGCGCACTACGCCGAGGGCAGCACGCAGTTCGGTCGCAACGTCGTGGTGGGCAACTACGTCTACTCGCTCCTGCTGGGCATGTCGGTGCCCGACGTCTCCGGGATGGCCATCGCCAACCTGGAGGTCGAGTCGCTCAAGCATGTCGCGCCGACCTTCCACGGGGACACGATCTATGGCGAGACGACCGTGCTGGACAAGTGGGAGTCCACCTCGAAGGACGACCGCGGCATCGTGCACGTGGAGACCCGCGGCCACAACCAGGACGGCGTGCTGGTGTGCGTCTTCCGCCGCAAGGTCATGGTTCCCAAGCAGACCTACCTGGCCGCCCGCGGCGGTCAGCAGCCGGGGCGTCCGGTGCCGCGCGAGGCGTGACCGGCCGGCCGTGACCTTGGCCGGCCGTGACCTTGGCCGGTCATGCGGGTGTTCGCGGGCGGGGTTAGCGGGGGAGCACCCCCCAACGAGCCAGGTGCTCGCGCAGCCCCTCGGTCAGGTCCAGCCCGTCGAGCTCGTCCCGGCTGACCCAGCGCACCTCGTCGGCGTCGTCTCCGGCGACCGCAGTCGTGCCCGGCACGGCCAGGGCACACGCGTAGTCCCGGATGTCGTAGACCTGGCTGCCCGGGCCCTCGCGCGCCACGGTGCCCAGGTGCGCACCGACGTGCACGTGCAGTCCCGTCTCCTCCAGGACCTCACGGGCCAGCGC
>JAJZTN010000186.1 GCA_021848885.1 Actinomycetes bacterium | reverse complement strand
GCTCGGATCTTGCGGGGGTGGCGGGTGCGGTCCCGGTCGTGGTTGTCGCTGCTGGGTTCCTCGCGGGTCAGCGGTGCCTGCCGGGGCGTGTTCCGGATGGTGGCGGCGGGGGGCGGCCCCGACTCCCTGATCAGCGCCGAAGCCGAGACCACCCCCACCGCCCCGGTTTCCTCCCCCAGCGCGGAGACCACCACCACCGCCAACAACGCCTACACCTACACCCCCAACGACCAGCTCGCCTCCGCGAATGCCAACCCCTACACCTATGATCCGGCCGGCAACCTCACCGGGGCACCCGGCGGGGTGTCTATCGCCTACGACATCGCCGATGAGGCCACCAGCCTGACCAAGTCGGCCACGGGCGGGGGCACCACCACGAGCACCTTCGGCTACAGCCCACTCGGCGAGCGCACCAGCCAGACCACCGGGGGGGTCACCACCACGCTCGGCTACAACCAGGCCGGCCAGCTCACCTCCTACGGGACGGCCGCCACCTACACCTACAACGGCGACGGGCTACGGATGACCAAGGCGGTCACCACCCCCGCCGCAGGTGTGGTCACCTCGAACTTCGTCTGGGACACCGTCGCCCCGGTTCCCCTCGTGCTCTACGACACCACCAACACCTACGTCTACGGGCCCGCCGGACGCCCCGTCGAACAAATCAACGCCGCCGCCCCGCTGTTCTTGCACCAGGACCAGCTCGGCTCCACCCGGCTGCTCACCGACCTGAGCGGCGGCATCGTCGCCGCCTACAGCTACACCCCCTACGGCAAACCCACCGCCGTCACCGGATCGGCCACCACCCCCATAGGGTTCGCCGGCCAATACACCGACGCCGAATCCGGGCTCATCTACCTGCGAGCCCGCTACTACGACCCCACCACCGCACAATTCATCACCATCGACCCCGCCTTCACCACCACCCTCGCCCCCTACAGCTACGCCAACGACAACCCCATCAACGTTATCGACCCGACCGGACTGTGTTCCTGGTACAACCTCTACTGCGAAGCGGTACAACCCGCTGCCCATTTCGTATGGAAATACCGGGCGCCCATCGCCACAGGACTTGGACTCGCAGGCCTGGCAATTGCCACCTTCGGCGCCGCCTTGCCCGAGGAGGCTGCGCTAGTTGGCATCGGGGCTGGGCTCGGCGCTTCCGCCCTCGGTGGCGCATCTGGTGGCTATGAAATGGCCAAGGGACAATACTTGTCCGGTTCCATCGATACCGCGCTCAGCCTTGTAGGTTTCGGTGGAGTAGGAGCTGACCTCGCGAGCATCCTTCGCGAAAGCCACCTCCTTGACAATGCCGGTCGCAGCCTTGATATCAGCGGCGGATCACTAGGTCTGCTTGCTTGCGAGGTCGGCCTGTGACCGACTCGCCAGGGAAAGAAGCCGTACTTCACCTGATTCGCCGAAAGACATGGGCTTCAAGTAGAAACCTTTACCGCATCCTGATCGATGGTCATGACCGTGGCGCGATACGAAGCGGACAGACTATCGACTTGTCCATTCCTCTTGGAGAACATGAGTTGCGCTTGGCTATCGCGGAATCGCCGGACCCGTTCACTGCTAATCAGTTAGGCCACCTATTTGCGAGTCGACCGGTCCAAATCAGGGCTCAAGAGGGTCAGGTCATCGAATTCGTATGTGGCCCCGGGCGTCCGGCCTTCTTTCCCTTCGCTCGAGTACGAGGCGAGGAGCAGCCGGACATTATGCTCAAACCCAAGCCACCCCACATCACTCGTCGCACGTGGCACACATACGACTGACGCTGACGCTGGCCTCTGCTCGCAAGTGCACGCAGACGAGCCATGTGGCCGTTCACAGAAGTAAGCAGCGGTTCAACGTGATCCGCTTGCGGTGAACGGGCCCGAGTCCCACCGCGGGCACCCGTACGCTGGTCCGCTGGTCCGCTGGTCCGCTGGTCCGCTGGGCCCTTCCCGGCACCGGAGCGGGTGAGCGCTCTCGGGAACGCCCGACTTTACTTCCGCGTTACCCTAGGCGCATCCGCTCGGCGGAGCAGCCATCGCGTGGTGACCGTCCCGGGACGACCGTCCCGTGACGACCAGGAGGAGCCCATGGAGAGCAACAACCCGGTCTTCCGGCGCAGCGAGACCTTCTCCAAGCACGGCGCGAGCCTCGCGCCGGCACCGAGTGCGGCGCAGCTGCAGCAGATGTACGACGCCCCCTCGGCGACGGTCGTGCAGACCGGCCGGCTGACCCTCGACGACGTCATCGCCAAGACCGGACTGATGTTCCTGGTCCTACTGGGGGCGGCGGCCATCAGCTGGTTCGCCCTCACCCCGGCGATGCCGGCGGTGCCGCTGGTCGCCGCGCTCGCCGCGCTCGTGCTCGGTCTGGTGATCTCCTTCAAGCAGTCGACCAGCCCCGGGCTGATCCTCGGTTACGCCGCAATCGAGGGGGTCTTCGTCGGCGGGGTGAGCCTCTTCTTCCAGAGCTACGCCACCATCGCCTCGGGGCACTACTCGAACATCGTCGGGCAGGCCGTGCTGGGCACGTTGGCGGCGTTCGCGATGATGCTCGTGCTCTTCAAGACCGGGCGCCTGCGTGCCACTCCCCGGTTCACCAAGATGCTGCTGGTCGCCGGCGGGGCCTACCTACTGGTGGCGCTGGCCAGCTTTGTCGCGGCGATGTTCGGGGTCGGCGAGGGCTGGGGCTTCCGAACCGGCGGGCTCGGCGTGCTGCTGTGTGTGGCGGGGGTCGCGCTGGCCAGCTTCTTCCTCATCCTGGACTTCGACTTCATCGACCAGGCGATCCGCAACGGCGCCCCGGCACGCACCGCCTGGCTGGCCGGCTTCGGTCTCATGGTCACCCTGGTGTGGATCTACCTGGAGATCCTGCGGTTGCTTGCCATCCTGCGTGGGCAGGACTAGGCAGGAGCAGGCTCCAAGGCCAGCGCCGCACCAGCGTCCCCGACGCTCCGCCGCCGCCCCGACGCTCCGCGCCATCGTCCCCGACGCTCCGCCGCCGCCTCCCCTCCCCGCGGTGGGGCGTCGGGGCTCGTCGTAGGCCCGCGCCTGGCGTCGGGGCTCGTCATGAGCCGCTGCGCGCAGGAGTTCCTTCCGGCAGCGGACTCGGGCTAGGAGATCTTGCGCTGTGCCCGGACCATGTCGTGCTCGTGCACGATCGCGGTGGCGTGCCCGTGTGAGAGACCGTGCTCGTCTCGCAGCCAGTTCACACGCTCCTCGAAGCGGACCAGCCCCGGTCCGTCCTCGAGTTCCCGGAACCACTCTGGGAGCTCGCGACCCGTTGCGCCGGGAATCCTGGCGACGAGCTGCTGGTGCGTCTCCTCGGAGTGGTGCAGGGACATGAGCGCCTCCCGATGAACGGTACGTGTCTTGAGCCTGCCCGACGCATGACGCCCAGACAAGACCCAGGCTGGCATCAAGACCCAGGCTGGCATGAGGAGGCCGGCGAACTCCTCGTTACCCTCGAAGTCGTGCGGAAGGTCACGGCTGCCAGCACTGTCCTCCCCGACGTCGAGCGCGAGCTGCGCCGGGTCAGTGAGCGACTCGAGCACCTGCCTCTGTCGCGGCTCTCCGGACCCGCACAGGCGGGGACCGCTCGGGCGGCGCTAGACGCGGGGCTGGAGCGGAGCCGGGCCGAGGCGGAGCCGGAGATGGAGCCGAGCCGGGCCGAGGCGGGGCTGGAGCCGAGCCGGGCCGAGGTGGGGCGCGAGACCGCGCAGCGGTTGGCCGACCTGTGCGCCGGCGTCGAGGATGCCGCCGCGCCGACGCCCCCGGCGAGCCGTACGGTGCCCCGCCTGGACCCCCGACTGCTGGCTGACCAGCTGAGGGTGACCGGGCACGACCTGCTGATTGAGGTGGCTCGCCAGGCCGGCGAACCGTCTGACACCCAGGTGTGGTTGGACGGGCGTCGGGCCGATGTGACACAGGTGCTGCAGGCGGCGTACGACGCCTTGGTGGCGCTGCGCCGTCGGCTGTGACACTGCGTCCGCCTCGCGCCGCTCGCCCCGCCCCCGGCCCCGCGCCGCTCGCGTCCCGCCCCCCACCTCGTGCCGCCCGCGTCCCGCCCCGGCGGGCGGCCGGGGACGGGTGCGACGATCACGTGAAGCAGGCGCACTCGCGTTTTGACCGGCCGAAATCGCGTCCAGGCGTTCGTACGCCGCGCCAAGTGGCCGCGGCGGAGGCCCGGAGTGGCCGCGGGGAGCCCGGAGTGACCGCGGCGGGGACAAGGCCGCCGCCCCGGCCCCGCGCCGCCCCCGTCTCTAGATCGGAA
>JAJZTN010000029.1 GCA_021848885.1 Actinomycetes bacterium | reverse complement strand
CACGGCGTCGGCGTAGCGGGCCGCCGAGGTGACGAAAAGCCACAGGTCCGCCGCGGCCAGCAGCTGCGCGGCCAGGTCGCGGTTCATGGCCACCACCGAGTCCAGGTCGGGGGCGTCCAGGAGCACTAGGCCGGCCGGGACGTGCTCGTCCTCAACCAGCCGCAGGGCACCGGCCACTCCGCCGGACACGTCGGCGCGAGGCAGATGAGGCAGCAGCAGATCACCCGAGCGCAGCCGTTCCCGGTCATCGGGATGGTGCACCAGGACCGGCGCCCTGGTGGTGGGCCGCAGCACCCCGGCCGGGGAGGCGGCCCGGCCCACGAGCGTGTTGACCAGCGTCGACTTGCCCGCACCCGTGGACCCGCCAACGACCACGAGCAACGGTGTGTCGGCCCGGGTCAGCCGCGGCAGCAGGTAGTCGTCGAGCTGGCGCAGCACGGAGCGGGCCTCCTCCCGGCTGTCCCGTGCGGAGGGGGTGAGCAGACCGAGGCTCGTGCGGGCCAGCACCTCCCGCAGCTGCTGCAGGTCGGCGAGCAACCCGGCAGAACCCAGCCCGGTCAGGTCTGGGCCCGGCTGCGGCTGCTCGGTGGGCACGGGGACAGCCTGCCCTGCCGGGCTGCCGACTCAAAGCACCATCGGGATCGCACGCAGCGCGCCGGAGGTTACCCTCACCCTGGCGCCCGTAGCTCAGCGGAAGAGCAGCTGCCTTCTAAGCAGTCGGTCGCAGGTTCGAATCCTGCCGGGCGCGCCCGAGGCACACTGCCGGGCGCGCCGATCCGATGACCGGCGCCTTTCCTCGGCGCACGGTTCCACGGCGCGAAACTTCTGGATGACGGTCGCTCGGTGAGGGTGACGGCTGGAGGAGATCGTCACAGCGCTCCCGAACTCCCAACTCGTGAAGGTGCGAGACGTCATCTGCCGGCCAGGAAGCCGCGCACCCCGGTGTCGTCGGTTAGCCCTAGGGTGATGGTCATGAACGACCGCGACGACAGGATCGTGTGGATCGACTGCGAGATGACCGGGTTGGAGCTGGGCTCCGACGCCCTCATCGAGGTCGCCGCGATCGTGACCGACTCCGAGCTCAACGCCCTCGGTGAGGGGGTCGACGTCGTGATCAAGCCGCCGCAGGATGCGGTGACGGGCATGCTCGACGTCGTACGCGAGATGCACACCGCCTCCGGGCTGCTGGCCGAGCTGGACAACGGGATGGGCATGGCGGAGGCCGAGCAGGCGGTCCTCGACTATGTCAGGACCTGGGTCCCCGAGGCTCGCCGCGCCCCGCTGGCGGGCAACTCGGTCGGCACCGACCGCGGCTTCCTGGCCCGAGACATGCCGACCCTGGAGGCCCACCTGCACTACCGGGTGCTCGACGTCAGCTCGATCAAGGAGCTGGCCCGGCGCTGGTACCCACGGGTCTACTTCAACTCCCCGACCAAGCATGGTGGGCACCGGGCTCTGGCGGACATCCGGGAGAGCATCGAGGAGCTGAAGTACTACCGGGCGACGATCTTCGTGCCGGCCCCTGGCCCGGACACCGCCACCGCGCGCACCGCTGCGGCCGAGTTCGAGGTCAACCCGGCACCGGCGCCGGAGCCCGGCGAAGGCTGAGTCAGGCCCCGGCGGGCAGGGCCGCGCGTCGGACCGGTGGTCGCGGGGCTCCAGCCCAGCGGGAAGGGCTGCGCGTCGTACCGGTGGACGGGGCTCCAGCCTCCCCGATCGACGACCGGAGCCACCGTGGGGCTCGGATACACTGTGCCGTCCGCGAGCACGCTCGCGGTGCGATGGTGGGTGTAGCTCAGCTGGTAGAGCACCGGGTTGTGGTCCCGGGAGTCGCGGGTTCGAGTCCCGTCACTCACCCCAGGTCAGAGGGGTTGTGCCCCCTCGTTTGCCCCCCTTGGTGTACGTGTGGGGGGACTTGAGGAATGCCTTCTGGCAGCCCGGAGCGCAGATGTGGTAGGTGGTCCCGTTGGCCTCGGCGCTGGCCGGAGCCGTGGCCGGGTCGACTGTCATCCCGCAAACCGGGTCGGTTGCGAGCGTGTTCATGGCGCACATCCTCGAGTAGGGGAGTTGGCGATGCCCCTCGCCGTCGAGTCGTGGCCGTCCGGCCCGGCGGCGAGGGACGTTCCGGTCGCTGACCGCGGGGCACAGCGGCCGGCCTCCGGTGTCATTGATCTGTCAGGCCGGGATCCGAAGGGCGCGCCGAACACGGATGACCTGCGCAGCGAGGGTGAACCAGACAGCGGCGACGATACCAACCAGGACGGCAACGGTGACTTGTCCCGTGCTCGCCAGTGGTTTGCGTGGGGCTGGTGTGTAGGCCGAGGTTGCTGTGCCCACGGCAATCGTGGTTGCGGCTGAGGCCTTCGCGGCATCCGCAGTGCCGGCGAAACTGACCGTGAACCGTTCCCTGCCAGTGCTCGTTGGCTTGTAGGCCAGCTGGGCACGCCCCGTCTTGTCGGTGGTGACGGCGCCCAAGGGCACCGTTCTGCCCTTGGGTCCGAACTCGAGGGTGATGAAGCCGAACTGGACGGTCGCACCACCGAGGGGCTTTCCGGTCCCGGTGGTGAGGGTGGCCTGCAGGTCGACGGTGGCGCCGCTCTCATGCCCGGTCAGGCGGAGCATGACGGGGGCCGGTGTGGTGTCGGCCCGGGCCGGTGCGCCAACCACGACAACGCCGAGCAGCCCGGCGGCCAGAACGGCTAGAGCCAGTGCCGTCGCCGCCCGGTGACCTGGTAGGACCCGGTGGACCCGGACCTTCACCGCTTCGGCCTCGTGCTGCGTCTGGCGCGCCGGCTCAGCGGAGGGGGCCATCTCGGTCGTCTCGTCGGAGGGCGTCCCTTCCGGGCCACCTGCGAGCTCCTCCATCTCGTCGATGGACAGCAGCGGGACGACCCGGAAGAGCAGCATGAGCAGCAGCGGCACTGCTGCCACGCCAGCGAGCGTGATGAGAACTGCGACCCAGGTGAATTGGTAGCTGCCGAAGGTGCGGGTGACCCGGTCGTAGGTGGAGGGGTCGACGACCATGAGCATCCGCTTGAGCCACATCGACGGGGCGACGAACGCCGCGGCGACAACGAGGCCACGCGTGGTGCGGGTCCAGGGCAACGCGATGATCAGTAGCGGGATGAGTCCGCCGCCGACGACGAACAACCAGAACCAGACCGCGAAGTGTCCAACAAGCAGCTCGTGGAACACCGCGCTCGGGCCGAGCTCGCCTACGTATGCGCCGGGCAAGATGTCGGCGAAGGTGAGGTAGAGGTAGGTCATCGCGAACGCTGCGAGGATGAACCCAAGCCGGACGAAGTGCCTTTCGTTGATGTAGGCCTCAAGGTGGTAGGCGCGCCGGAAGGCGGCCACGACGAGGATGACGAGCGCGACGCCGGAGTAGAGCGCGGCGACGACGAAGTACGGTGCCCAGATGCTTTCGTGCCACCAGGGCCGGCTGACCAGCGCGAAGGCCCAGGACAGTACCGAGTGCACGGAAACGGCAAGCGGGATGATGAGGATCGACACGACGCCGAGGGCCCCGTGCAGGGTGCGGCGCTGTCGGGGGGTGCCGGCCCAGCCGCGGGACATGGCACGGTAGAGCCGGGCGCGACGTCCGACCAGATCGGGGGCGGTCGCCGTGGCGATGGCAGCGTCGGGCACCAGCGGAAGCGCGAAGAACACGACAGAGGCGACGGTGTAGGTGCTGACCGCGACGAAGTCCCAGAAGATCGGTGAGGACAGGTTCGGGCGGGTGACGAGCTCCCAGATCCGTTCCGGCCGGCCCAGGTGCGGGATGATGAACGCTCCGCCGATGAAGACGGTGACCACCGCGGTGCCCTCGGCGAGCCGGGTCAGGGGAGCCCTCCAAGTCGCGCCGGTCAACCGCAGGATCGCCGAGACGACTGCGCCGCCGTAGCTGACCCCGATGAAGGTGACGACATCGGCGATGTAGATGCTCCAGAACGCCTCGTCGTTGTACCCGGCGACACCGAGCCCCTCGCGCAGTTGGACGACCCAGGCGACGATCCCGGCGAGAACGACGGCGCTGAGCCCGGTCAGCAGCAGCCAGTAGCCCCGGCCCGGTCGGTGCAGGGACCGCAGAGCGGCTTCCCGGACTCCAGAGCTGTCGCCGAACCCGGGCTGGCGGGAGGCGGTGTCGGGGGTGTGTACGGTCATCTGGATCACTCCCCGAGGGCCTGGCCGTGGCCAATGATGTAGTAGACGCGAGGGTTAGTGCCGAGCTCCTCCTTGAAGCGCACCGCGTCGTTTTCCTTGAGGAAGGTCGACAGCTGCACGGTCTCGCCCAGCCCGTTGGTGGCGACGTCGGTGACGAGGTCACCGATATAGAGAACACCCATCGGGCAACCGGACACGCACGCGGGCAGCTCGCCGTGCGGCAGGCGGTCAGCGCAGAATACGCACTTGCCGACCGTGCCCTTCTGCTGCGGGACGGGCATCTCCGGCGTCGGAGGGAAGGGCAGCTTGTTCTTCGGCTGAGGTGGCGCAGTCCAGTTGAAGTAGCGGGCCTCGTACGGGCACGCCGCCATGCACGTCCGGCAACCGATGCACACATTCTGGTCGACCAGGACCAGCCCGGTGTCGGTGCGGAACGTCGCGCCGACCGGGCAGACGTACATGCACGGCGGGTCCTCGCACATCATGCACGGGCGAGGCATGTGGAACGTTCCGCCGTCGCTGTTGGTCATCGAGTAGACCTTGATCCAGGCCTGCTCTGTGGGTAAGTCGTGGCGCTGTTGGCAGGCCAGGGTGCATGCCTCGCAGCCATCACAGTTGCGCAGGTCGATGACCAACACCCAGGCGTGCTTGGCAGTCGAGCCGCTCGTCGTGGTGCCCGCCCCGGACGTGGTCGCGGCCGCGGCCTCATCACGGTAACTGATCAGCCCCGCCCCGGCCGCACCCAGCCCCGTTGTCGCGATCCCCAGGGCAGCCAGACGCGTGAGCAGGTTGCGCCTGGTGAGTGACCGAGCCGGTGCCGTGGCCTCACCCGGAGAAGCCTGAACCTCCGGCTCCTCCGGGTATGCGGTGCGCCCCATCTCTCGCGTCCTTTCACTCAGCGCAGGGCGGTCAGGGATGCGCAGTCCTAGCCAACGACGAACGCTCCGCGCATCCAGCCGTTGCTGGCCATGGCTCCACCCATGCCCATCGGCCCGTCACCGCACGGGGTCAGACAGCGCCACACATACGTGCCCGCCGCTCCGGTCTTGAAGGTGAACGTCACGTTGACAGTTCCCTTCTCCGGTGCCTTCGGGATGGGAATGTTGATGCCCAGCGACGGCACGGTGATGGTGTGGGAGATGACGGCGTTGGACACCGTGGTGACGGTCTTACCGTCGACGGTCTCCGTCCCGCCGAGCACCTTGTTGTACGGCGATCCATCGGGCAGGGCAGTAACCATGTCGTCGTGCGCGGCGATAGTCAGGGTCACCGTGGTGTCGGCCGGCAGCTTGATCGCGCCCTGATAGCCGCTGGGAATGCTCGTGCCGTCTCCAGGCACGAAGCGTGGCCAGCCGTCCTTGCCGGTGACCCACCCGGCCGGGCCGCCCTTGGCGTCGAGCTGGAGGGTGAGGGCCACGTTGGCTGGGCTGGGCGCACTGTTCGTGGCGGGGGCAGCCGCGCTTGTCGCTGGTGCCGCGGCGGAGGACTGCCCGCCGGCGGAGCCTGCCGCGGTCCCTGCGGCGCCCTGGGCGTTGAGAGAGGTCGCCGCCCCGCCGCAGCCTGCTGCAGTCACCGCAATCGTGCCAATCGAGGCCGTGGTGAGCAGTCCGCGGGTCAACCTCCGGCGGCGAGCTGGCGCGGGTGCCTTTCGCTCCGTGACGGTGAGTGAGGTGGGTTCGGCCATCGTGTTCTCCTTGTCGTGCAGACGGGTTGCGCCCCGGTGTGGCCTCAATCGGGTGGTCACGTTCAGCGCTGATGGTTCGCGATCCTGCGGAGGCGCAGAAGGGGGTTTCCACCCAGACGTGGTGGCGGGACCTACCCAGGGTCCATGGGTGTTTACCGTCACCGTTGGGGCCCGCAAATCGGCTACCTTCGACACGTGCCAGACACCCCGCCCATCCGGATCGTGATCGTCGACGACCACGGTCTGCACCGGGACGGCACCCGCCAGATCCTGTCCCAGCACCCGGAACTTCAGGTTGTCGACGAGGCAACCTCCGGTGAGGTCGCCCTGGCCGTGGTCAACCAGCAACGACCCGACGTCGTACTCATGGACATCGGACTTCCTGGAATCAACGGCATCGAGGTGACTCGGAGGGTCCGTGCCAGCCTTCCGGACGTGCGGGTGCTGATTGTGACGGCCTACGACGACGACGAGTACGTCCGCGGCGCCTTGGAGGCCGGAGCCAGCGGTTACCTGCGCAAGACCGCCCCGGGCCGGGAGCTCATCGATGCGATCCGCGCGGTAGCCGGCGGCGCCACTGTGCTGTCCACCGACCTGGCGGCACGGGTACTCCGCCCCACCCGTGCCTCATCCTCCGAGCTGACTGACCGGGAGCTGGAGGTCCTGGCTCTGATTGCTGACGGCATGCACAACAAGCAGATCGCTGCTCGGCTGATGATTAGCCAGCGCACCGTGGAGCGGCACTGCGACAACATCTACAGCAAGCTCGGCGTTGGTTCGCGCACGGAGGCGGTCGTGCACGGTCTAACTCACGGTCTGGTGCACGTCAGCGATGTCGCCCGCTGAGTCCGTGCCGTGCCGGGCAGGTCCCGCGACGATCGGGCGCCGGGTCGCCACCTCGCTGCGCTGGATGAGCCCACCTACACACTCCATCCAGTTCTGGGTCGTCCAAGCCGGCGTGGTCGGCGTTGCGATCATCCACGAGTTCCTGCTCGATGACCGGCACGACGAGTTGCCCTTCGGCTACCCGACATCGCTGACCGTGTCACTTCTGCTCGTTCCGATCATCTACGCTGCGCTGAACTTCGGGGTGCGCGGATCGGTGGCCACCGGGGTGTGGGCGACGGCCTTGATGGTCCCAGACATCCTGGAGTTCCACTCCAACAACCGCAGACAGGCCTGGATCGAGGCGAGCATCCTCATCGTGGTCAACGCCGTGGCGGTGGTCGTCGGGCAGCGCGTGGAGCGAGAACGACAGGCGCGGCGACGAGCAGAACACGCCCTGCACGCCAGCGAACGAGCCGAGTTCCGCTACCGGACGTTGTTCGACGGACAGCACGCTCCGATCCTGGTCGTCAACGACGCGGGCAGGATCGTAGAGACCAACAACGCGGCACTGACCCTGTTCGGCCGGCAGGCCGGGTCGGCCATCACGGCGGTGCTTCCTGCTGAGGCGCTGGCGCAGCAGCCAGCCGAGCAGGCGCCGGTCGAGATCCGCGAGCGTTCCGGGGTCTCGCGTTGGTTTCTGCCCTCGGTTCGGACCCTGCCTCTTGCCGAAGGAGGGCTCCTCACCCAGATCGTGCTCACCGACGTAACCTCCGAGCGGCGGCGGGAGGAGGAGCAGCGCGCCTATGCTGCCAAGCTCATGCACGTTCAGGAGGAGGAGCGCCGCTGGCTGGCTCGCGAGCTGCACGACGACCCCCTGCAGGCCCTGACCTACCTGGCACGGTCCTTGCGCGGCCTTTCTCAGGACCAGGAGCCCACCGCGACCCTCGCCGCGGATCTGGCTCGCAGCGGTGACCTCGCCGAGCAGACCGCGCACACGCTGAGGGAGATCATCCGGGGGCTGCGACCACCGATCCTCGACGACCTGGGGCTGCTCCCGGCGCTGCACCATCTAGCCACGGAGGTGCGGGAGCGATCCGGGCTGCAGGTCGACGTCGTGGTGCACGGGTCCTCGACCCGGCTCGCCCCAGAGACTGAGCTGGCCCTCTTCCGTGTCACTCAGGAGGCCCTGACGAACACGGCTCACCACGCCAAGGCGCACCGCGCCGTCGTCACCCTCGACTTCCGCTCCCCGCTGACGCTGACCGTTCACGATGACGGAATCGGTGTCGCGTCCCCCAGGTCGGTTCGAGCGCGCGGTAGAGGCATGGGCATCCCAGGGATGCGCGAACGCCTCACCCATATCGGCGGCTCGCTGACCATCACGGCAGGGCCGGCCGGCGGCACGCTCGTCACCGCCATGCTTCCGAACCACGGCCACCCCGCCCCGTAAGCAGCACGGTCCTTCGAAGGGCACTGGTGGTCGACAACGAGGCCGCACTGGCTTCCTCAGCGGGGGACTACCTGGCGCGGGAAGGCTTCCATGTGTCGATCACCCACAACGGCCCGACCGCGCCTGAATCGGCCGCGAGCGGGGCGCCCCGGTGTGATCACCCTGGACGCCCGCCTGCTCCGCGACTCCAGTTCGAGGTGTGCCGACAGGGGCCCACCTCGAGCAGACCAACGTGGACCCCGACGCCCTCTTCGGCCGGCAGACACTCCCTGGGCGTCCACTCGCCCGAAGTGGCATCCGCACAGGGCGAGCGGCCCTCCTTGTCATCGGGAGTGGTCGTGATCGCGCCCCATGTCGTGAACCGTCACGAGGTCGGGGTGAAGGATGTCGAGCAGGTCTCTGACCGGCCGACTTGGATCCCGGTGACCTCGACGATGACCCGGTAGCCGATCGTGGCGCCACTGATCTTGAACGGGATCTGCGCGGCCCCCGTGCGGTCGGCGGTGTTGGCCGCATCGGCCATGCCTGCGTACGCCGGGTCGAGGGCCAGGTCGATGTCGTAGTCCCCCTCGTCCCCGTGCCGGGCCGTCTCCACCGTCCCAGACACCGTCGCGCACGCGCAGACGACCTGCAGCCGCCATGGGTGGTAGACGTGGGCCAGCGGGTCCCCGGACCGGCACACCGAAGGGCTCGACGAGGTGGCTGCCGGAGCGGTGAGTGATGCTGCTCCAGCCTGCGTGGTGCACGACGGGGTCGCAGAAGTCAGCGCAGAGGGGTGCCGATGCCGCCGGTGCACTCACCGCCCGGCTCCGGTGCCTGCCGGCCCAGCTCGTAGACTGCCACGAACTTCGCCAGCCGAGGGTCCTTGACGTCGGAGAGGCGCAGCTGTGCCCCCCAGGCCGAGGCGACCACGGGCGCGGGCAGGCCCGGGAAGGGGCTCAGCAGCATGCGGGGGTGCTGAGAGGCAAGGTCACGCAGCTCGGCCACAGCCGCGGCAGACAGCGACGGCTGGTAGGTGACCCACACCGCGCCATGCTCCAGGGAGTGCACCGCGTTCTCGTTGGCCACAGGCGTGGGATAGGCACCGCAGTTCTGCCAGACCTGCGCGTGCGGCCCTCCGACGGGAGGTGTCTGCGGGTAGCGCACCAGCCCGGCGACGTGGTCGGCTGATGGGACCGGGAAGACCTGCACGCCCGGAGGCGGCTGGCTGGACGGCGGTCGGCCACCGAGGTCGAGGGTCGCGAAGCCAGCCACGACCAGAGCGATGAGCACGACCGTGCCGGCCGCCACGGTGATCACCCGGCGCCGGTTGGCGCGGTGCTGATCGGCCCTCACCCGCTCCAGGCGAGCGCGCCCGGCTGCCTCGGCGGCAGATGGTCTGCCCATGTCCTGCTCCTCTCGTCCGATCTCCCCAGGGTCACCGACTCGAGTGCAGATCTGACCGAGGAATCTGTGAAGATCCGATGAAGCCCGGGTGGGCCCCGAGCACGGCCGCTGCGAGGCACTGGGGATCTGGCCAGGTGAACGTTTGGTTTCCTTCGTTTCGCCCTGGCTGGGGGCGGGCACGGTTGCCAGGTCAGATCGCCTCGGCCACCCAATCGGGGGTGGTGACCGCGGCGAAGCCGTGCGGACCCAGGAGGATTCGCGTGCGAGCAGCAGGAGGATCCCCGGCCTGCCGGGGCACGTGATGGGAACGGTCACCGAGTGTCGCGTCGGCGCTGCCCCTCGGCACCCGTGACGGCCGGACCTGAGTGCGCACGCAGACCCGACCCTGAGCGTCCCATCCCCGCTCGGGGTCGACGGGGGCGGCGGCCAGAGCGACCCCCCTTGCCTGGCCGCCGCCTCACCCGGAGCGAGCAGACGAGGAGGCACCCCACATGGGCATCGGAGTCAGCATCTTCCTGCTGGCCGCAGGAGCGATCCTCACCTTCGCGGTCGACGTGTCGGCGTCCAGCGTGATCAATGTGCACACCGTCGGCATCATCATCATGGCGGCGGGTGGCCTGGGGCTGCTCACCAGCCTGATCATCTTCACTCCTCGCCGACCCAGGCAGCCCGCGCAGCCGATCGTCACACCTCCGAGTCCCCCCACCTCACGCACCACCCCTGAGGAGTTCAGCCGTCGTGACTGACCGCACCTCGTGCACTCTCACCGAGGACTTGCCGGTCCGCTCGGCCAGCACGGTCATGACCGCCGTGACCTGCCTTGCCGGGCGCTACCGCGCGGTGCGGCTGCTCGGTGGCGGGGGGATGGGGCAGGTCTGGCTCGGGGTGGACACCCATCTCGGGCGGGAGGTGGCCATCAAGATCCTCCATCCCGAGGCGATGTCGGAGGTGGCGGCGCGGGCCCGGATGGAGGCCGAAGCCCGCGCCGTCGCACAGATCGATCACCCGAACGTGGTGACCGTGCTGGATCACGGCGCCGGGGTCGGCGACGACCCGCGGGCCAGGTTCGTCGTCATGGAGCACGTGCCCGGCGTGGACCTCGCCCACCTCCTGCGACAGCGGCACCGGCTTGCTGTCGGCGAGGTCCTCGACCTCCTCGCTCAGCTGGGCGCCGGCCTGGACGCCGCGCACCGGGTCGGTGTGGTCCACCGAGATGTCAAACCAGCCAATGTGATCATGAGACCCGATGGTCGGGTTGTCCTCACCGACTTCGGCATCGCCCGCTCGCCGCAGTCCCCGCCGCTGACCCGCACCGGGCAGATCGTCGGCACCGCGCACTACATGGCCCCCGAGGTGGCCCGCGGCGAGCAGGCCACCCCGGCCAGCGACCTGTACGCCGCCGGGGTGCTGGCCTATGTCTGCTTGACCGGCCGGCATCCGTTCCCCGACGGCCCGGCGCTCAGCGTGCTGCACGCGCACGTCCACAGCTACCCGCCCACCCTGCCTGAGGACGTGCCCGCACCGGTGCGGGCACTCATCCTCGACCTGCTCGCCAAGGATCCCCACCGCAGGCCACCCTCGGCCGCCTCGCTCGCCCAGCGCGCCCGGGAGCTGGCCGCCACCCATGCGTCCCGCGAGCCGGGCCCTGGGGGCGGTGTGTCCGTGAGCGACCCGTGGGACGCCAGCCGAGCGGCACCCAACGACCAGACTCGCGCGCTCGATCAGGCTCGGGCGCTCGACCAGACGCGCGCGCTCGACCAGACGCGCGCGCTCGATCAGGCTCGGGCGCTCCCCAAGCTCGCCCCGACGCCGACCCGGGCGCTGCTGGACCCCCCGACCGCCGGCCCCCAGCCAGGCTGGGCCCGACGTGAGCGAGTCGTGCCGACCGGCGCCCCTGGCGCGACCCTTCGGTGGGTCTTCAGGCTCCTCGCCGTCGGCGCCACCGTGTTGATCGTCGTGGTCCTGGGCGAGCGACCGCCGGCACCAGTGCCCGAAGTCGTGGGGACCACCGCCCCGATCGCCGAACGTGCCCTCACCCGGGCTGGCTTCCACGTGCGGACGCAGATGGTCGACGTGGCGCACAAGAGCGCGGGCATCGTCGTTGGTCAGCTGCCCGCGGCCACACGCACCGCGCCTGCCGGCTCGCAGGTCACCATCGAGGTGGCCACCGGCTACCTCTCCCTCGACGGCTCCACCTATCTCGGGCAGTCCTGCGACGCCGTCACGGGCGCGCTGGGCTCGCTCGGCCTCACTCCCGTGCTGACCGCGGGCTCGAGCGACCCCGGCTGCACCGTCGCGGCGCTCTCCCCCTCCGGGCGCATCCCCGTCACGGCGGTGGTGACCCTCACCGCCGCATCGGTCCCGACCCCCACGCCCACCCTGGTGCCGCCCCACGCGCACGGGCGCGGGCACGGCCACCGGCACGACTGACCCCCGAGGAGGACCTCACGCTCGGGTCAGGCCACCCCCGAGATGACGGGAAGGCCGGCCAGGCGCCACTCGAGCATCCCGTCCCCGAGCGTGCGCGCCTTGCGGTCGTGCGCGCGCAGCTGCCGCACCGCCTCGTGGGCCAGGACGCAGTAGGCGCCACGGCAGTAGGCGACCACCTCGACGTCGGCTGGCAGATCGGCAAGTCGGGCGGCGAGCTCGGCCGCCGGGACGGAGATCGCGCCTGGGATATGGGCGGCGGCGTACTCCACCTCGGGCCGAACGTCGAAGACGACGACCTCGCCTGACTCAGCGCGGCGCATCAGCTCCTCGCGCGGCCCCTGCGCGAGCAGGTCGAGCCCTTGGCCCGCGCCCAGTTCGCCTCGCTGCACCGGCTGGCCACCCTGCCCGATGACACCCCGGTCTTCCCGACCCATGGCGCCGGGTCGTTCTGCTCCGCCCCCGCCGGCCCCCAGCGCCTGACGACCATCGGCCGAGACAAGGCCGTCAACCCGCTGCTGGCCGCACCGAGGCGCACCGAGCCCCATCGAGACGAGGGTCAGTCCGCACCGTGGTCGCTCGCACCGCTGATTGGCGGCGCCGATGATCGGGCACACCTGCACCATGCCCCCCCACGTGCACCAGCAGGGTCAGGACGAGCCTGCTGGAGGGCTGGGCGGCAGGCCGGTGCCGAAACCCAGGCCCCGCGTGAGGGCCACTGACACGCTCAAGTCCCGTGCGGGTCGTGCCGATCCTCCAGTCATGGAGGTCGACCCACCGGCGCCGGCCTTCGCCACCCAGGTCGCGACCGACACGATGTCCCCGCTCAGCCAGCCTTCACCGCCGCGGCGCTGGCCCGCCGTCACGGTCGGTCTGGTCACCCTGGCCGCCCTGCTCACCCTGACCGGGGTGTCGCTGCGACTGGCCAGCGAGGCAACCAAGTACAACGCCAACGCGCGGGTGCTCGACACCGCGACGGTGACGAGCCTTGACATCGAACGCGAGCTCAGTGCGGTCACCGACCTGGTGACCCGTTCGGCACAGCGTGGCTCGCTGCCCGCCGCGATCACCTCGACGACAGGCAGTCTTGCACCCAGCACGACCCTGGACCGGGCCGTCGCGGCGTTGCGGATGGCCAACGACGGGGTGGCGGTGGCCTTCGTCGCAGACTCACAGGGGCGACTCCTGGCCGTCTCGCCCTCGACCCCGGGCATCCTCGGGGTCAGCTTCAGCTACCGCGACTGGTTCCGCGGGGCGAGCACGTCCGGTGGGAAGACCTATGTCTCCACGGCCTACCGGTCGCAGGCCTCAGGCCAGCCACTGGTCGTCGCCGTGGTCGCGCCGGTGCTCGGCCCGGGTCGCAACGTCGTCGGCTATCTCGGTGCCGGCTACAGCCTGCGTGCGATCCAGGCGCTCACGGTCGCGATCTCCGACCTGCGCGGGGTGCAGGTCGGGGTGAGCGACCGTGTCGGCACGGTGCTGGCCGGGCCCCGGTCCACCACCAGCCTGCAGTCGGCGCGCAGCGACCCCGCCGTGGCGGCCGCGCTCGCCGGCCGGTCCGGGGTGCTGCAATCAGCTGATGCGAAGATCACCGCCTACACACCCGTGGCCCAGCTGGGCTGGGCGGTCACCGCCACGCTCAGCGACGCCAGGGCCGCCGCCGCGGTCCACCAGCTCAGCGAGAGCGTCATCGGCCTGGCCGGGGTGCTCGTCCTGGGACTGCTCCTCGAGGTCGGCATGCTGCGTGCCAGTCGCCGGCAACGATGGCACACGGAGAACGCGCTGGCCCAGCACCGGTGGCTGCTGCACCGTCAGGAGACCCAGTTCCGAGCCCTGGTCCAACACTCCAGCGACATCATCATGACGGTCGGCCCCGATGGTCTGGTGCGCCAGGTGAGCGACTCGATCCTCGACGTGCTGGGCCATCGACCCGACGCGCTGGTCGGGCAGCCCCTGGGAAAGCTCGCCCACCCGGAGGACCGGGCCGTCGTACAGGGCATGTACGACGCCGACTCCGGCGCCCAGGTGGGCTGGGTGCGTTGGCGTGCACGCCACGCCAACGGAGGCTGGCGGCATGTGGAGACGCACTGGTCGAACCGGCTCGGTGAGCCGGCCCTGCGCGGCTTCGTGCTCAACTCCCGTGACGTCACCGACCGGGTCGAGATGGAGGCGCGGCTGGCTGACCAGGCGCTGCGCGACCCGCTGACCGGCCTGGCCAACCGCACCCTCTTCCTGGACCGAGTGACCCATGCGCTGGCCGAACGGACCCACAACCCGTCCCGTCAGCCGGCCGTGCTGTTCTTCGACATCAACGACTTCAAGTCGGTCAACGACAGTCTCGGGCACCAGGCCGGCGACGAGGTTCTCACCGTCGTGGCCCGTCGGCTGCTGGGCACGCTTCGCCCGCACGACACGGTGGCGCGTCTGGGGGGTGACGAGTTCGCCGTGCTCATCGACACGGTCGACACACCCGCGGACGCCCTCACCCTCGCCGACCGGACCCGGGCCGTGCTGCACACCGCGATCACGGTGCACGGCACCGAGCTGACACTGCATGTCGGCGTCGGGGTCGCCGTCGCCACCGCCGGCCGGGCAGACATCGGAGCCGACTCGATGCTTCGTGACGCCGACACCGCCATGCACGTCGCCAAGCACACCAGCTCGGCCGTCGCCGTGCTCTATCACCCGGACATGCAGCGCGACGCCCTGGCTCGTCTCGAGCTGACCACCGACCTCGACCATGCGCTCGAGCGTGCCCAGCTGAGCCTGGCCTACCAGCCCCTGGTCGACGTACGGACCGGCCTCGTCATCGGCGCGGAGGCTCTGCTGCGCTGGAACCACCCCCAGCACGGCCCGGTAAGCCCGACAACCTTCATCCCGCTGGCCGAGCAGACCGGCCTGATAAGGCCCATAGGGGCCTGGGCCCTGCGGGAGGCCTGCCGCCAGGCGGTCCAGTGGCAGGCACCCGGTCGCGCCGGCCGGTTCGGCATCTCGGTCAACCTGTCCGGGCGGCAGCTGCACGACCCCCTGCTGCTCGACCATGTCCTGACGGCTCTGGACGACAGCGGTCTGCCCGCCGACGCGCTGACCCTCGAGATCACCGAGAGCGTCCTGGTCACCGATGACCGGGTCGCCCTGACTGCCCTGCACGGCCTGCGAGGTCTCGGGGTCCGGCTCGCCCTGGACGACTTCGGGACCGGCTACTCCTCACTGGTCTCCATGCGCGTCTTCCCCCTGACCACATTGAAGATCGACAAGATCTTCGTCGACGCCATCGACGATGACGGCCAGGATCTGGCCTTCATGCAGACCATCGTCGAGCTCGGGCACACCCTGGGCCTGACGGTGGTCGCCGAGGGCGTCGAACGCGACGGGCAGCTGCAGCGGCTGAGCCGGGCCGGTTGCGACATCGCCCAGGGGTTCCTCTTCAGTGCCCCGGTGCCGGCCGAGCAGATGTCACGGCTGGTCGGCCACCAGGTCGCCGCCCCCTCCGCGCACTGAACCACGACCCGCCCAGGCGCACCGGCCCGGGCAGCGCGGCGCCTGGTGAGGGATCAGCCGAGCTGTCGCACCCCCCGGAGCAGGACAGCGCCGTCCGGTTCAGCTGGGCTCTAGCCCATAGGGCAGGTTCGGGTAGGCGTCGGCGACCTCGAGCAGGCGGTTGTACTTCGCGACGCGCTCACCGCGGGCCGGCGCCCCCGTCTTGATCTGCCCGAACCCTCCGGCGATGGCCAGGTCGGCGATGAAGCTGTCCTCGGTCTCCCCGGAACGGTGCGAGACCATGGCCGCGTATCCCGCCTGCCGGCACACCCGCATGGCTTCGAGGGTCTCGGTGACCGTGCCGACCTGGTTGACCTTGATCAGGGCAGCGTTCGCCACGTTGCCGGCCACGGCCTCCCGGATGATCACCGGGTTGGTGACGAAGTTGTCGTCCCCCACGAGCTGGACCCGCTTGCCGAGCCGGTCGGTGAGCTCACGCCAGCCGTCGTGGTCATCCTCGGCCAACCCGTCCTCGATGCTCCAGATGGGGAAGCGGTCGAGCATCTGCTCATACCAGTCGACCATCTGGCTGCCGGAGAGGACCTTGGAGGCCACCTGGTAGGTGCCCGAGCGTGAGAACTCGCTGGCCGCAGGGTCCAAGGCGATGGCCACCCCCGCGGTCCCGGCCCGGTACCCCGCGGACTCGATGGCCTCGACGAGCAAGGCGAGCACCGCCTCGGGCGCGGCGATGTCCGGGGCGAAACCCCCCTCGTCGCCCAGACCGGTGTCGAATCCGCGGTCGGCGACCAGACGTCGCAACCGGTCATAGACCTCGGCGCCCGCGCGCACCGCCTCAGCCATCGTCGGCGCACCGATGGGAGCAATCATGAACTCCTGGAAGTCCAGGCAGTTGGGGGCGTGTGCCCCACCGTTGACCACGTTGAAGTGCGGCACGGGGAGTCGAGGGTGGACCCCTTCAGGGGCCAGCGCCTGCCACAGCGGCCGGCCGGCGCGGATCGCCTGGGCCCGCGCGGTGGCCATGGACACGCCAACGATGGCGTTAGCCCCCAGCCGTGACTTGTCCGCCGTGCCATCCAGGTCGATCAGCAGCGTGTCGACCGCCTCCAGGTCGGCGAAGGTGCGTCCGCGCAACGCCTGCGCGATGTCCTCGTTGACATGGGCCACCGCAGTCAGCACGCCCTTGCCGCCGTAGCGGGCGGGGTCACCGTCGCGCAGCTCGACGGCCTCCCCCGAACCGGTGGAGGCGCCGGAAGGGACCCCGGACCGGGCCTGCGCCCCGTCGGCCAGCGTGACGGTCACCGCCAACGTCGGTCGGGCCCGGGAGTCAAGAATCTCCACGGCGTGCACGTCGGCCACGGTGAAGGCCTGGTTGATCATGATCTCTCCTCGTTCGTCGTACGTCGTCGACCATTCCTGGGCCACCAGGGGTCGGTGACCGTGACACCTGAGCCGACCCGGCGGGCCAGGTGTCGCACCCTCATCCGTGCTCCCGCGAAGCGGGCTCGCGCACCCACTGCATCACCTCGACCTCGTCGAGCACGGCCAGCCCCTGCCCGATCACCTCATCGACCTGGTCGAGGAAGCGACGCAGCCGTTCCTCCTCGTCGATGATCACCACCGCGACCGGCAGGTCCTCGCTGAGGGAGAGCAACCGAGAGGTGTGGATGTGCAGCGACTGGCCGAACCCCTCGACCCCCCGGAAGACCGCCGCCCCGGCAAGCTCGGCCGCCAGGGCCCGGTGCACCACCTCCATGTACACCGGCCGGTGGTGCCACTGGTGGGACTCGCCCAGGTAGATGGTCAGCCGGGCAGCGCGACCGCTGCGTCGCATGGTCCTGCTCCTCTCGTCGCTCGGGTCAGGGGGCTGCTCGGTCGCCGAACCGCCCGGGTGAGCAGCCACGCCACGGCGGTGCTCACGACATCCCCGCGACAAGGGCGAGGAGGGCGACGAGCACCAGCAGGACGTAGCCGACGTAGGCGCCGAGATGACCCGACTGCAGGCGCTTGCTCGTCGCGGCCATGCGCAGCAGCGCCGCGCGCAGCGGCTGGTAGCCGAACCGGTCCACCGCGTCGGTCACGTCGGAGGTGTAGCCCAGGTGCGTCCCGGCCGGCCCGCGGCTCTCATCACCTGTCAACCCGCCGCTGGCCCGCTCGAGCTCGACCAGCTGCGCGCGGGTGAGCAGCACGTTGGCCAGCACCTTGCGGGTGGGGTTGGTGAACCCGAAGCTCGTGTAGCTGGACCGCCCGGCCACCTGCCCGCTGGCCGAGCGCCACGGGTCGACCCGGCGCACGGCGAGCATCCGGCCGCGGCTGAGCAGCAGCGCCGCGGTCAGCACCAGCACCGCCAGCGCCGGCATGACAACCCACAGCCATGACGGCGACAGCACCGAGAAGTGCGGGTAGACCGGCTGCAGCACCCACGGAGAACCCACACCGGCCCGCGTCAACGAGGGGCTGACGGCCGGGGCCAGGGCCAAGGAGATGACCTGGATCTCGGCCGGGCTCGCGGCGGCCAACGCCAGGCACGCCAGCGCGAGCACGCTGACCGTGACCCGGCCGACCCGTGACACCTCGTGGGCTCGCTCCGGGCGGGCCACCGAGGCCGGGCGCCCCAGGGCCACGAAGGCGACCAGCCGCACGAAGGCGACCCCGGCGAAACCGACCGTCAACGCGGTAAGCGCCCCGGCCGCGGCCATGGCCAACCGCAGCACGAGCTCGCTGACCCGGAACTGCTGCATGAGCGACTCCAGGACGAACCACTCGGAGACGAAACCCACGCTCGGTGGCAACGCAGCCAGCGAGAGCGCGGCCACGACGAAGGCCGAGCCACTGACCGGGAAGCGCCAGATCGACCCGCGCAACCGGTCCAGGTCACCGGAGCCGTGCAGGGACTCGAAGCTCGCCGAGGCCGTGAAGATCGTGGCCTTGGCGACCGCGTGGGCGATGACCTGCAGGGTGCCGGCGAGCAGTCCGGCGGCGACCATCGGCTCCTGCCCGGCCCGGGCACCGACCATCGCCACCCCGAGCCCCACGACGATGAGGCCGGCGTTCTCCACGCTCGACCAGGCGATCACACCGGGCAGGTGGGTCTGCACGCTGGCGTGGGCGATGCCGAGCAGGGCGGTGAGCCCGGCCAGCAGAAGCACGACTACGACCAGCCAGGTGGGTGGGGCCCCGAGCAGCTCGAAGACCCGCCACATGCCGTAGAAGCCGGCGTTGACGCCGACCCCAGCCATCAGCGCCCGGACCACCGGGGGGGCGGCCTCGTAGCCGGCCGGCATCCAGGTGTGCGCGGGCAGCAGACCCACCTTGACCGCGAACCCGGCCAGCAGCAGGGCGTAGGCGAGGCTGCGCACCCACCCGGTGGCGCCCTCGGCGATGCCGTCCAGCCACCAGGTGTGACTGTGCGCGGCGAGCAGCAGCAGACCCACCAGCAGCAGCGAGCCGCTGCTCTTGCCGAACAGGTAGGTGAGCACCCCGGCCCGCCGCGAGTGCGGGCGCCCGCCGGCCAGCACCAAGGCGAAGAAGGAGAACGAGAGCAGCTCCCAGGCCGCGACCAGCGTGAACGCGTCGGCGCCGGTCAGGGTCAGGGCCAGAGCCGCCAACATGAGCGCCGCGGCTGCCGGTGTGCGAGGGGCGAGAGTGGCCCGCCCGCTCAGCGAAGACGCCGCGGCGCTCAGGCACACGAGCGCGCCCACCGCCCCGGTCAACAGCAGGAAAAGGCCGGCCAGCGGGTCAGCGCGCAGCCCACTGGGCAGTGCCAGCACGCCGTCCAGTCCCACCGTCCACGGCCGGGTCAGAGCCCCGGCGCCGGCGACCGCGACGGCCACCTCCGCGACGGCCATCAGCAAGAAGCTGGCCCGGGTGGCGCTGCGGCCCGGTGCCGGCCACGGCACCAGCACGGCCAAGGCGAGCCCGGCCATCCCGGCGAGGAAGACGGCGCTCACGACCGGCCCCCTCGCCGGTCCGGGAGCCGCCCGAGTGCCAGCAGCAGCCCGTGCAGGATCGACAGCGGGCTCGGCGGGGAGCCGGGCACCCAGACGTCGACCGGCACGATGGCGCCAATCCCGCCGGTGAGCGCGTAGCTGGGCGCCACGAGGCCACCGGAGATCGCGTCGGTGCCCAGCGCCATGACCACCCGCGGCCTGGGCATCGCCTCGTACGTCGCCAGCAGCGGTGCGACCATGCCGCGAGCCCCGGCCCCGGTCACCACCAGGACGTCGGCATGGCGCGGGCTCGCGGTCAGGTAGATCCCCAGCCGGTGCGCGTCGTAGACCGGGTTCCACAACGCGGCCAGCTCCCACTCCTCGGACCCGTCCGACCCGGCGTCGACATGGCGCAGGTGCACCGATCGACCCAGGGCCGACACGCGGGTGGCCAGGTCGGCCCGGACCGCCTCGAGGTCCTCATCCTCGGGCCCCGGAGAGGGCGCGAGCAGGTCGTCACGACGCAGGGCCGCGACCTCGGCCCCCGCCTGCCACTCCAAAGCCTCGGGTGCCGCCTCGACGCAGCGACCGCACAGGATGCACCGGCCGCGGTCCAGCCGCAGCCCGTCCGGAGCCTCGCTCAACGCGCCGGTGGGGCAACCCAGCCGTGCGGCTCCCGGGGCTGGCACGCCAGAGCCGCGCAGCCGCACGGCCCCGCGCCAGGCCTCGCCGTACGGGTCGGGCCGGGCCGGGTAGCCGGTGGTGAGGACCCCGTTGCGCAGGCCCCGAAACATCCACGGCATCTACAGCACCACCCCGGCGATCGGCAGACCGAAGCTGGCCTCGACGAAAGGGAAGTCGGTGAAGATGTCGCCCTGGAAGGTCGTGGCGAAGAGGGGAAGGTTGTGCAGCGAGGCCGACCGGGGCGCGGCCCGAAGCACGGTGCCGGCCCGCAGCTCGACGTCGTAGAGCACCTCACCGTGCGGGGCCTCGGCCCAGCCCAGCCCCCGGCCGTCCTCGGCGGGCAGCTTCACGCTTGTGGGCTCGCCCCGGTGCTCCTCCAGCGCGAGGGCGGCCGCCCGCGCCAGGCGCACCGACTCGCGCACCTCCCCCAAGCGCACGGCCAGCCGGGCCTGGGCATCACCGGCCTGCCCGAGCACCGGCTCGGGGCACAGCTGGGCGTAGCCGGCGTACGGACGCAAGCGCCGGTCGTCGTCGTCGAAACCTGACCCCCGTCCGATCGGCCCGAGGGCACCGTGACGGGCGGCCAGCCCGTGGTCGAGGGGGCCCGTGCCGCGCAGCCGGTCCAGGAACGAGGGGGTGCGCATGAGCGCGTCGGCATCGGCGAGCAGCGCATCGGCGATGCCGGTCAGTGCCGCCACGACCTGCTCCCCTGCCAGGCCCGGCAGCCGGCTCACCCCGCCGGGGATGACGACACCCCGGCCGAACCTGTTGCCGCACAGCTGGGACACCAGCCGCAGCACCCGCTCCTTGTGCCACCCGAGCCGGGACACCGCGACGGACAACCCCGCGGCCTCGCTCAGCCGGAGCGCGACATCGACATGGTTGGCGATGCGCTCCAGCTCCGCGTGCAGAACCCGAGACAGCCCAGCGCAGACCGGTGCCTGCACCCCCAGGGCCGACTCGACCGCCTGGGCGAAGGCCGTCGCGTGGGCAACCGAGGCCACCCCCTCGACCCGCTCAGCCAACAGCGTCGCGTCGGGCAGCCCCAGCCCGCTGAAGCGGCTCTGTATGCCGCGGTGCTTGGCGAACACCCGCACGTGCAGGTGCGAGATGTCCTCACCGGGGGTCTCCAGGAGGTACTCCACCGACTCAGTCACCCCGGAGCGCACCGGTCCGTGCGGGATCGTGAACATCCCCGGTCCGTCGACGTGCAGGCCGATGACGTGCTCGTCGGGCTCCAGCGCGGGCGACGGGGCCGGGCCACCGGGGCGCGGCGGGCTGACCTGCCCGGGCAGTGGCAGCACGAGAGGACGGGGGCTCGGCTGCCCGTCCACCCGCAGCCCGTGCAGGTCGGTCATGGCCCGCTCGTACCAGGCGGCGGCCGGCAGGTGCGCGGTCAGCGAGTCCACCCGTGCCAGCTCGTCGGGCACCAACCGGTCATAGCCCTGCAACCGGTCCGCAAGGGCGAGCACCACGGTGAGTCGCGTGCCACCCGGCACGGCAGCCGCGAGCAGGCCCGCGAACCGGTGCCCCTGCCCGTGCCGGGCCAGCACCTCCGCCCAGCTGCCCCGGCTGAGGGGCAGCACCTGCCCGGACGGGTCCGTGCTCATGGCTGCCCCCCGAGCAGCCCGGCACCGCGGGTCAGCAGCTCGTTGAGCGCTGCCGGGGGATGCACCCCCAGGACCAGCAACGCCAGCAGGCCAGCGAGCGCCGCGACCACCATGAGCGCGCTGGGCTCGGCGGCCACGACGCTGCGCGCAGCCGGGCCCACCACGACGCGGGTGCTGGTCCCCACCAGCCCGAAGAACGCCACGGTGACCAGGACGACCAGCACGGCGGCCCACTGCCCACGCCCCGAGCTGAGACCACCAGCGACGATCTGGAACTCACTGCGGAAGATCCCGAAAGGCGGCAGTGCCGACAACGCCAGCACGGCACCGAGGAAGAGCGGGGCACTGACCGGCAGGACGGCCCGCGCGCCGCGAATGAGCGCGACCTCCTTGGTGGCGAAGGCGTGGGTGAGCACCCCGGCCCCCATGAAGGCGTTGCC
>JAJZTN010000185.1 GCA_021848885.1 Actinomycetes bacterium | reverse complement strand
AGCAGCGGGTCGTCCGGGTCGGCGCCGCCGTCGTAGCGCACCTGCCAGCTCAGCCGTTGCTGTCTGGGCGTACGCCGGGCCACCACCGTCGCACCGCCCCGGCCGCGCACGCTGACCCGCTGGCTGCGCACGATGCTGGACTGCACGCGCTCCCGCACCGTCTCCGGCAGCAGGCTGGCCCCCGCGAGCCGAAACCACGTCGGACCGGCGACGGTCACCAGGTGCAGCGTGGCTGTGTCGGGCTCCCAGCGGGCGTCCAGGATGTCGAGGTACCCGGTGGTCTGCACACCGCTGTCCGAGCAGATCAGGTGCAGGGCGTCGGTGGTGGCGCAGAGCACCTGCCCATCGGCGGTCTCGGTCGAGGTGAGCACCCGCTCGCCAGGTGCGAACGCGGCCTCGATCCGGTCGAGATGCACTCCGGCGGGTCGGGGACGGCGACGTCTCACCCACCTACGGTAGGCCGGTGCCGGACCGGTCGGAGGACGCGGGCGACATCGGCCGAGCCGGGCCCGGACGTGTCGGGTCCAGCGGAGCACTCCCTCGGGCGTTGGGCTCAGCTGAGGAAGTCGCGCAGCTGGCTGGCAAGCCGGGGGTGGCGAAGCTTGGCCAGCGACTTCGCCTCGATCTGGCGCACCCGCTCGCGGGTCACCCCGAAACTGCGGCCCACCTCCTCGAGGGTGTGCGGGTTGCCGTCGAGCAGCCCGAAACGCATCCGTAGCACCGCCCGCTCACGCTCCCCGAGACTGGTCATCACCCACTCGAGATGCTGGGCGAGCATGCCGCTCGAGACGATCTCGACCGGCTCGGGGGACTCCACGTCCTCGATCAGGTCGCCCAGTTCGGAGCCCTCGTCCTGACCGACCGGGGCATGGATCGACACCGGCTCCATGGCGAGTCGGCGCAGCTCCTGTACGCGGGCCACCGAGGTGTCCAGGCGCTGCCCGAGCTCCGCGTCGGTGGGCTCTCGGCCCAGCTCCTGGGCCATCTGGCGCTGGGTGCGCATCAGCCGGTTGACCGTCTCGACCATGTGCACCGGCACCCGGATGGTCCGTGCCTGGTCAGCCACGGCACGGGAGATCGCCTGACGGATCCACCACGAGGCGTAGGTGGAGAACTTGAACCCGCGGGTGTAGTCGAACTTCTCCACCGCCCGGATCAGACCCAGGTTGCCCTCCTGGACCAGGTCGAGCAGCGGCAGGCCACGACCGGCGTACCGCTTGGCAATGGACACCACCAGGCGCAGGTTCGCCTCGACCAGGTGCGCCTTGGCGCGCTGCCCGTCGCGGCGCAGGTCGGCCAGCTCCTCGGCCAGCTCGGGACGCTCACCGCGGGTGAGCAGGTCCGCCGCGAAAAGACCTGCCTCGATCCGCCGGGCCAGCTCAACCTCCTGGTCGGCCGTGAGCAGCTTGATCCTGCCGATCTCGCGCAGGTAGACGCGCACCAGGTCGGCCGAGGGGCCTTCGCTGTCCCGCCGCACCCCGGGTTGCCCGACCTCGGGGTCCTCCTCGTCGAGCTCGGGCGCCTCGACCGGCTCATCCGCGCCAGACAACGGATCGGTGATCCCGGCTGCCAGGATCTCCAGCTCGGCGATCAGCTCCGGGTCATCGACCTCGAAAGCCTCCTCGACCTCCTCGGCCTCCTCGATCTCGACGGTGTCGGTGTCCTCGACCTCCAGACGGGGCGGGGGGTCGGCGAGGCGTGCATCACCGAGCACGATGACCGTGTCACCCGAGGCCCGCAGCCGCACCGAGGGGAGCGAGTCCTCATGCTCGGTCACACGATCGTGACGGGCCAGCGGCGGGCTCAGCGTGGCACCGCGTCGACGAGACACCGGGCCTCCTGGGCGATCTGAGTGGCCGACGAGGCTCAGTGTGTCCCGGGACCGCATCGGTCCGCAGCAGATATCCAGCGTTGGGGACCATCGTCTCTTGACGTTGCCTTGACGGCGGGGCAGCACGACCACCAGGTGGTCGGGCCGGTTCGCTATCCGGGCGCGGCGCGGGTGTCATGGCCGGGCGCGGCGCGGGTGTCAGGCCTGGCCGCGGAGCAGGTGTCAGGCCTGGCCGCGGAACTGCTGTCTGGCCGCCTCCAGCAGGCTGAGCTGGCGCAGCAGGTCCAGGGTGGCTGCCTGGTCGGAGGGGTCGGTGCGCTGCAGCCGGGAGTGCAGCTCGGCGGCCCGGCGGGACAGCTCGAGCTCACGCACACGGGCCAGCACGGCCTCGGCGTAGCGCGCGTCGAGCTCACCCTCGGCCTGAACCGGCTCGACCGCCAGAGCCGTGACCAGGGCGCGCACCCGCTCGTCGGGGCAGGCTTCTCGCACCGCGTCGACCCAACCGGGGCCGGGTTGGCGGGTGCCGTCGAGAACGGCAGCCACGCCGCCAGCCGCGAGCACGCCCAGGCGCACCGCCCGGTGCGCCTGGGCACCGAGAGCATCCGGGGCCAGGTCATCGAACCCGCCCATGAGTGCCGGGGCCTGCAGCACGACCTTGAGCACCTCGCGCTCCACCGCGGTGCGAGAGTCACGGGGGTCATAGCCTTCACCCGCATCGGCGACCTGCGTCCCCGACCGCTGCCCGGGGGCTGCCCGGCTGGACCCGGCCAGTCCCGTCGGTCCCGCGGTGGCGCCTCGAGTCGCCCGGGCCACCTCGGCGAGGACCCCGTCGACGTCCATGCCCAACCAGCCGGCCAGCTGCCGGGCGTACTCCGGGCGCAGCGACAGGTCACGTATGCCGGCCACCAGTGGGGCCGCGGCCCGCAGCGCGGCCACCCGACCCTCGGCGGTGCCGAGGTTGTGGCGGGCCAGGGTTGATCGGATGGCGAACTCGAACAGCGGGGTGCGGGAGGCAACCAGCTCACGCACTGCGGCATCGCCGCGCCGCTGACGCAGCTCGCAGGGGTCCAGGCCACCGCGCTCGACCGCGACGAAGGTCTGCGCGACGAAGCGCTGGTCGTCACCGAACGCGCGCAACGCGGCCTTCTGCCCGGCCTCGTCACCATCGAAGGTGAACACCACCTCCCCGACGAACTGGTCGGCTCCGGAGGTGTCGGCGAGCAGCCGACGCAGCACCTTGATGTGCTCAGAGCCGAACGCCGTCCCGCACGTGGCCACCGCGGTGCCCACGCCGGCCAGGTGACAGGCCATCACATCGGTGTAGCCCTCCACGACGACGGCCTGCCGACGCGCGGCGATGTCCCGGCGCGCCAGGTCGAGACCGTAGAGCACCTGCGACTTCTTGTAGATCGGGGTCTCGGTGGTGTTGACGTACTTCGCCGCGATCCGGTCGTCCTCGAACAGCCGCCGGGCCCCGAAACCGACCACCTCCCCGCCGATGTCGCGTATGGGCCAGACCAGCCGCCCGCGGAAGGCGTCCATGGGCCCCCGCTGGCCGGGCCGGGCAAGCCCGCCGGTGACCAGCTCCTCGGCGGTGTAGCCGCGGCCCATCAGGTGCCGGGACAGGCCATCCCAGCCGCGCGGAGCGAAGCCCACGCCGAAGCGCTCTGTGGCGGTCTGGTCGAAGCCACGCTCGCTCAGGAAGGCGCGCGCGACATCGGCATCAGGGCCGGACAGCTGCTCGGCGTAGAAGGCCGCCGCAGCCCGGTGAGCGGCCAGCAGCCGGGCCCGCTGCCCCGGGTCACCGCGCTCGGCCGGTCCGCCGTCGGTGTAGCGCAGGCTCACCCCAGCCTTGGCGGCCAGCCGCTCAACCGCCTCGGTGAAGCTGAGGTGGTCAAGCTTCATCAGGAAAGAGATGACATCGCCGCCCTCGCCGCAGCCGAAGCAGTGGAAGCTGCCCACCGAGGGGCGCACCGACATCGACGGGGTCTTCTCGTCGTGGAAGGGGCACAGGCCCTTCAACGTCCCCGGGCCAGCACTGCGCAGCGTCACCCGTTCGCCGATGACCTCGGCGATGTTGGTGCGCTCCTTCACGACCACGACGTCGTCGTCGCGGATGCGGCCTGGCACGCCGGGAGTCTATGTCGGGCCTCGGTGACGCCAGGGGCGTCGTACACTGCCCGGTTCAGCCGAGCAGGCTGGCCAAGGAGACGGTGTCCTCACCCAGCGCCGCCGGTGACAGCGCGGCACGGGTCCGGGCGATCTCCTTGATCGTGTCGGAGTCATCCCAGCGGTTGACGTGCATGCCGGCCAGCACCCGACCGCCCCGCAGCCAGAACGCCGCGAAGTCCAGGCCGGCTGGGTCCCCGCGCAGCACCACGCTGTCGAAGCCGTCCGGTCCGACCCAGCCGTGGTACTCCATGCCCAGGTCGTACTGGTCGGTGTAG
>JAJZTN010000184.1 GCA_021848885.1 Actinomycetes bacterium | reverse complement strand
TCTACGACGCATCCGTCGCCCAGGGATATGCCGATGCCGGAGTTGGCGCCGAGCAGGCAGTCCCGCCCGACGGAGATGACCTCGGTGCCTCCGCCGGACAGGGTGCCCATGATCGAGGCGCCGCCGCCGATGTCGGAGCCTGGCCCCACCACGACGCCGGCCGAGATCCGCCCCTCGACCATGCAGGCGCCCAGGGTGCCGGCGTTGAAGTTGACGAACCCCTCGTGCATGACCGTGGTGCCCTCGGCCAGATGTGCGCCGAGCCGGACCCGGTCCGCGTCTGCGATGCGGACCCCGCTGGGCACGACGTAGTCGACCATCCGGGGGAACTTGTCAACGCCGAGCACGCTCATCGCTCGCCCGCTGGCTCGCAACCGGGCGCGGGTGAGCTCGAAACCGTCCACCGCGGCCGGCCCCACGCTGGTCCACACCACGGTGGGTAGCACCGCGAAGATGCCACCGAGGTTGACCTCGTGCGGGCGCACGAGCCGGTGCGATAGCAGGTGCAGGCGCAGGTAGGCGTCGGCGACGTCGGCCGGGGCGGCATCCAGGTCGATCGCCGTGCGCACCAGCGTGGCGCGCACCGCACGCTCCGGGTCGGCCCGCGCGAGCCCGACCAGCTCCTCGGGCACCGCCGTGTCGGCCGGGGCCGGGCCCAGCGCCGGGCGCGGGAACCAGGCGTCGAGCACGACCCCGGACTCGTGCACGGTGGCCAGACCGTCACCCCAGGCCCGGCGTTCCGCCTTCTCACTCATGTGGCCAGCCTGCCAGAGCGTGGCGCCCTTGGCCGTCAGGTGCCCGCCTGCGCATAGGGTCATCCCGTGTTCGATATCGATCCTCGCGTCGAGGTCGCCGAGCTGACCTCGCGGCTGTGCGACGTCTCATCGGTGAGCGGCACCGAGGGGCCGCTGGCCGATGCCGTGGAGGCCGCGCTGGTGGGGCTGGGCCACCTGCGGGTGGATCGCAACGGTGACGCTGTCGTTGCCCGAACCGAGCTGGGCCGGCCCAGCCGGGTCGTGCTGGCCGGGCACCTTGACACCGTGCCGGTCGCGGCGAACCTGCCCACCCGTCGGGAGGTGCGCGGGGGCCGTGAGGTGCTGCTCGGCTGCGGCACCGCCGACATGAAGGGCGGGGTTGCGGTCATGCTGCGGCTGGCCGCACGCCTTGTCGAGCCGTCCCGCGACCTGACCTTCGTCTTCTATGACTGCGAGGAGGTCGACAACGCCCGCAACGGGCTGGGACGGCTGGTCCGCGAGCAACGGGACTGGCTGGCCGGTGACCTTGCCGTGCTGCTGGAGCCGACCGCCGCGCGGGTGGAGGGGGGCTGCCAGGGCACCGTGCGGGTCGAGGTGCTCGTGCCGGGCCGGCGGGCGCACAGCGCGCGGTCCTGGATGGGGGTCAACGCGATCCACGCCGCCGCGCCGGTGCTGACCCGGCTGGCCGACTACACCGCCCGCGAGGTCGAGGTCGACGGCCTGGTCTACCGCGAGGGGCTCAACGCCGTCGGAGTGCGCGGCGGGGTGGCCGGCAACGTCATCCCGGACGAGTGTGTCGTGACGGTCAACTACCGCTTCGCCCCGGACCGCAGCCCGGAGCAGGCACTGGCCCACATGCGCGAGGTCTTCGCCGGCTTCGAGCTCACCGTCACCGACTCCGCTCCTGGGGCCCGCCCTGGCCTGACCTCCGGCCCGGTCGCGGAGTTCGTCGCCCGCACCGGGCGCCCGGCCGCGCCGAAGTACGGCTGGACCGACGTGGCACGCCTGAGCCTGCTGGGCATGCCGGCGCTGAACTACGGCCCCGGTGACCCGAACGTCGCGCACAGCCGCGAGGAGCACGTCGCCGTCGACGAGCTCCTCGAGTGCGAGACCCGGCTGCACGACTGGCTGGCCTGACCCGGCCGTGCCGCTGGCCGTGTCGGCCGGCATCGGGGTGCGTCGAGGGGGCAAGGTGTGGGCATGAACGACGAGCAGGACAGGTGGCGCGGACCGATCATCGTGCGAGACCGGCGTACGCCGCCACAGGGCAGCACGCACGACCAGCGGTTGCTGGACACCCGGCAGGCCTCGGACTGGCTGCACCAGGACCCCTGGAGGGTGCTGCGGATCCAGTCCGAGTTCGTCGAGGGTTTCGGGGCCTTGGCCGAGCTGCCCCCGGGGGTGGCGGTCTTCGGCTCGGCCCGCACTCCCCGGGAGCACCCGGACTACGCCGCGGCCCGGCGGGTGGGCGCAGGGCTGGCCGAGCGCGGCTTCCCGGTGATCACCGGGGGAGGGCCGGGCATCATGGAGGCGGCCAGCCGGGGCTGCCACGAGGCCGGCGGGACGGCTGTGGGCCTGGGCATCGAGCTGCCGCACGAGCAGGAGCTCAACGAGTGGATCGACATCGGCATCCAGTTCCGCTACTTCTTCACCCGCAAGGTGTGCTTCCTGAAGTACTCCATCGGGTTCGTGGTCTTCCCCGGTGGGTTCGGGACGATGGACGAGCTGTTCGAGGCGCTCACCCTGGTGCAGACGCGCAAGGTCACCTCCTTCCCGGTGATCCTCTTCGGTGACGGGTACTGGTCCGGCCTGCTCGGCTGGCTGCGCGACACGATGGCACGGGAAGGGAAGATCTCCGAGGAGGACCTGGCCCTCGTGACGAGCTGCGCGCAGGTCGAGGAGGTCGTCGACGTGATCGAGCGCTCGGAGCGGGCGCGCCGCGATGGGCAACCGTCCGGGCCGGGCCTGCCCGTGAGCGGATAGCGGGCAGTGCTTGGGCTCTTCTGCTCCTGCAGCGCCGCGATCGACCGGTGCCGCGATCGACCCGCGCCGCGTCGAGCTGACCGGATGCTGGGTGGCCGAGCCGGGCTCACTCCAGCGCTCGCACCGGGTGCGACGGGACCCGGGTGCCGCGGATCGAGGCGATCATGTCGAGGGTGTCCCGGGTCTCGCGCACCGCATGGGCGCGGAAGATCCGCACCCCGGCCGCTGAGCACCAGGCGGTGGCCGCCAAGGTGCCCGCCAGCCGCTCGTTCACCGGACGCTGCAGCGTTTCGCCGATGAAGTCCTTGTTCGACAGCGCGACGAGCACGGGCCATCCGGTCGCGACGAGCTCGTCGATGCGACGGGTCACGGCGAGGGAGTGCCAGGTGTTCTTGGCGAAGTCGTGCGCGGGGTCGATGACGATGCCGTCCGGACGTACGCCGAGGGCCACGGCCCGCTCGGCCAGCCGGGTGAGGGTGTCGACCACATCGGCGAGCACGTCGTCGTAGCGCGGCCGGTAGGGCGCGGAGCGCGGCAACGCCCCGCCGGTGTGGCTGCACAACAGCCCGGCACCGGTCTGGGCCGCGACCTCGGCCAGCAGCGGGTCGAAACCCGACCAGGTGTCGTTGATCAGGTCGGCACCGGCCCGGCAGGCCTGGGCACCCACCTCGTGCCGCCACGTGTCGACGCTGATCACCAGGTCGGGGTGGCGGGCGCGGACCTCGGCGATGAACGGGACCACCCGGCGGCACTCCTCGGCGACGTCGACCTCATCCCCCGGGCCCGCCTTCACCCCGCCGATGTCGACGATTTCAGCCCCCTCGGCAACCGCCCGGTCCACCGCGGCCAGCGCGGCCCGGTCGGTGAAGGTGGCGCCGTTGTCGAAGAAGGAGTCCGGCGTCCGGTTCACGATCGCCATCACCGCCCGGTCCTCGGGCCCGAAGGTGCGCGACCCCAGTCGCAGCGGAGCGGGCCGGGTGGGCCCAGCCTGGGCGAGGTGGCTCATCTGGTCCTCCTCGGTGCTGCCGCCGGGCGCCACGGGCGGGGCCATGGCACGATCGTGGGGTGCCGTTGCTCATCCTGTTCGTGCTCATCTTCCTCGTCGTCGGGGTCGGCGTGGTCGCGGCCGGTCTCGGCGCAGCGCTGCCAGCGGTCAGCCGGGACCGCGGCGGCGCGCTGCTGCCCGTGGCGCCGATGCGCCGTGAGGACGTCGAGGATCTGCGCTTCTCCCTGGGGCTGCGCGGCTACCGGATGGACGAGGTCGACGACGTGCTGGACCGGCTGGCCGACGAGCTGGAGGAACGCGACCGCCGGATCGAGGAGCTGCAGAGCCAGCTCGGTGCCACCGAGACAGCGGGCGGGCAGCGGGTGCCCGGCGGGTCGGGTGATCCAGCCGTGCCCGGGCCGGGCGGTCCAGCCGTGCCCGGGCCAGGCGGTCCAGCCGTGCCCGGGCCGAGGTGATCGTCGTCGCGACACCCGGACCCCACCCACGAGTGGTCACCCCGGTCCCGGGTCGGGCACGGCAGTGACCGTCACCTCGTTCGACGACGGGCTGCGGCGCTGCCCTTGGGGCCTGGACACCCCCGACTACCGCGACTACCACGACCGGGAGTGGGGTCGGCCGGTGCGCGGGGACACCAGATCG
>JAJZTN010000028.1 GCA_021848885.1 Actinomycetes bacterium | reverse complement strand
GAGCACCTCGACGAGCGCGGCGGCCGTCACCGTGTCCAGCCGGGACAGCCCGCTGCCGTCGTACAAAGTGATGCCCTGGACCTCAACGCCCAGGCTTCCCAGCACGGCCAGCACCGCCTTGGCCGCCCCGCTGAAGCTGGCTGGTCGCGAGGTGCGCACCGCCACCTGCCGGACCAGCGCCTCGGCCAGGTCGTCATCGCTTGCGGTCAGGGTGTGCTCGACCAGGTCGGCCAGCGGCGGAGAGGACACCCCGGCCAGCTCGGTGGCACCGGCCGGGGCGCGGCCGTGGCGCACCGGACCGAGCACGGTGATGCCCGCACGGGACAGTGCGGCGGCCAGCGCCTGCCCGGCCACCAGCGCCGGGTCGCTCACCCGTCGCCCGCCCAGACCGCCCCTGCCCTCGTTGACCGCCAGGGCGGCGACCGGTGAGACGACACCGGAGGGCACGTACTCCGCCGGCCAGGCCGGGTTGACCGCGGGCCCGGTGAACAGGCTGTCGTCCACGGTCAGGCTGACCTGGGTCCGGCCCCGCTGACGCAGCGCGGCAGCCGTCGCGGCCGCCAGGGTGTCAAGACGGGCCGCCCCGGGCAGCACCGGCGGGCCGACGCTGAGCGTCGGGTCACCGCCCCCGACCAGCACGACCTGGCCGGGGTCGGCACCGAGCACGGTGCGGGTAAGAAGCCGTGCTTGCGGGCCGAGCGTCTCCAGCACCGCGGCCATCGTGAGCAGCTTGGTCGTGGAGGCGGGGGTGAGCGGGGTGTCGGCACCGCGGGCCAGCAGGACCTCGCCGCTGCTGGCATCGGCGACCATCGCCCCGACGGCCCGGCCCAGCCGGGCCGGGGCCAGGCTCGGTGCCACACGGGCCACCAGCAGGTCGGGCACCGGCAGCGGCGCGTCGACCGCGGGGGCGGCCAGCACGGTCGGTGGCGTCGCCGCGACGGGCGCGGGCGCGGGCGCCGGGCCCGTGGTTGCGCCACCCTGGGGCGGTCCTGCGGCGCCCGCCGGGCTGCCCACGCCTGGCCCGCCGGCCCGGGTGGCGCGCAGCGGCCCGACCCCGGCCACGACCAGTGCCGCCATGACGACGGCCACGACAGTCAGCGTCACCGCCGCCGCACCAAGACCCCGCCCCGCCTTCACCCGGTGCTTGGCGGCTGGCACATGTCCTCCCGGTGTCGCCGTGCGCCGCGGGGCCACACCTGGGCAGGCACCCCTGGCACATGAGGGACACTAACCGCAGACCGTCAGCGTCGACGCGGGAGGGGCAATGGAGTTCGACGTCATCATCGAGATCCCCAAGGGCCAGCGGAACAAGTACGAGATGGACCACGTGACCGGGCGGATCAAGCTGGACCGGATGCTTTTCACCTCCACCCGCTACCCGCACGACTACGGGTTCATCGAGGGCACCCTGGGGGCCGACGGTGACCCGCTCGACGCGCTCGTGATGCTCGACGAGCCGACCTTCCCCGGCTGCCTGATCCGCGCCCGACCCATCGGCATGTTCCGGATGACCGACGAGAAGGGCGGTGACGACAAGGTGCTGTGCGTGCCGGCCACCGACCCACGCTTCGGGCACATCCGGGAGATCAGCGACGTGCCGGTTTTCGACAAGCTGGAGATCCAGCACTTCTTCGAGGTCTACAAGGACCTCGAGCCCGGCAAGAGCGTCGAGGGCGCGTCATGGGTGGGGCGGGTCGAGGCGCAGGCCGAGGTCGAGCTGTCCTACCGGCGCGCCAGCCAGGCCGGGCACGTCTAGCCCGCGCGGGCCATGATGAGCGGGTGCACGGACCGATCGCGCTGGTCGGGAGCGGGGAGTACCTGCCGGTCATGGCCGAGGTGGAGCGCGGCCTGATCGCCGGGCGCCCCCCACGGTTCGTCCAGCTGGCGACCGCCGCCGCGCCCGAGGGCGCGCAGTCGCTGGCTCGCTGGCACAGCCTGGGCCGCCAGGCCGCCGAGCGCCTCGGTGTCGAGCAGGTCGTCGTACCCGTGACCGACCGGGCCAGCGCCCAGGACCCGGCGCTGGCCGCGCTGGTCGAGGGTGCCGGGCTGGTCTATCTCTCCGGTGGCAACCCCACCTACCTGGCCATGACGCTGCGCGGCTCGCTGGTGTGGCAGGCCATCCACGCCGCCTGGCAGGCTGGGGCGGCGCTGGCCGGGTGCAGCGCGGGCGCGATGGCGCTGTGCGGGCACGTGCCGGACCTGCGCCACCCGGTCCGTGGCGGGGTGGCCGGGCTCGGGGTGCTCGACCATCTTCGGGTGCTGCCGCACTTCGACCGTTTCGCCGCACGGCTGCCCGACCTACTCCTGCGCCCGCTGGCCCGCTCGCCCCAGGAGAGCGTGCTCGGCATCGATGAGGACACCGCGCTGGTCGGCGGCCCCGAGCACTGGGAGGTCCAGGGCCGCCAGTCGGTGTGGGTGCTGGTCGAGGGGGGCCGCAGCGGGCACCCGCCCGGCGCGCGGCTGCACCTGCCGCGCCCGCCCGCGCCCAGGGCACCCGCCGGCTACGGTCGCCCGGCCCCGAACAGGCTGGAGCGGTAGATGCTGGAGACGCGGACGTTCTCCCCGGTGTAGGGCGCCTCGATCATCTGCCCGTTCCCGATGTAGAGCCCCACGTGGTAGATCGTGTTGATGTCGCTGAAGTTGGAGGCGAAGAACACCAGGTCACCGGGCTGCAGCTGGGACAGCGGGATCTTCTGCACCTGCTCCCACTGCCACACGGTGTAGTGCGGCATCGACACCCCGCCGGCCGCCCAGGCCATCATGGTCAGCCCCGAGCAGTCGTAGGAGTCCGGACCGGCCCCACCCCACTGGTAGGGCTTGCCCAGCTGCGCCCGGGCGAAGGCGACGGCGGCCGCGGCACCGGCTGGGGTGCCCCGCGAGGTCCCGCCGGGTGCCACCGCCCCGGTGTAGCCGGACCCGCCGCCCCCGCTGGACCCGCCGGTCGCGGCGGCGGCTGCGGCGGCCTGCGCCGCGGCGGCGCGCGCCGCTGCGGCACGCTCGGCGGCGATCTGGCGAGCCCGGGCCTCGGCCAGGCCCTTCTGCCTGGCCTGCTCGAGGGCTACCGAGGTGCGTTGCGCGGCGGCCAGCTCCACGATGACCTGCTGCTTCGTCGCGGCCAGCTGCGCGACCTTCTGCTTCTGGTTCTCAAGCTGGGCCATGACCTCGGCCTTGGCGGCACCCACCTGGGCCACCGCGGCGGTCTGGGCAGCCTCGGCCTGCTCAGCCTGGCGCTCGAGCACCGTGGCGACGGCCCGGGCCACCTTCAGGGTCCGCACCCGCCGGTCCTGCACACCTGCCACCCACGACAGCATGTCCATCTGGTCGGCCAGCTGCTGCGGGCCCTGCGCCTGCAGCAGGCTGCCCACCCAGGACAGGTCTCCGCCTGAGCGATAGACCGCCGCCGCGAAGGCCCCCAGGGCGGCGGAGGCCTTGCTGACCTCGGCGCGGGCCCCGGCCAGCCGGGAGCGGGCCTGGGCGCTGGCCCGTTTCGCCGCCACCAGCT
Organism: Actinomycetes bacterium; assembly: GCA_021848885.1. GTDB lineage: Bacteria > Actinomycetota > Actinomycetes > JAJZTN01 > JAJZTN01 > JAJZTN01. The sequence continues at coordinate 19,122 of JAJZTN010000028.1, read as the reverse complement.
TGACCTGCGCCACGTCGTAGAGCTGAACGGCCTGGGCCACCTGCACCGACAGGTCGTTGAGCTGGTTGTCCGCCGAGCTCAACTGCGCCTCGAGGCGGGCCACCTGCACCGCCTTGGCCGCCGCCGCCGCCTTGGCGGCGCTGACCTGGCCGGCTGAGGGGAAGGTCGGGTTGGTGTCGGCCAGGGCCACCCCGGCCGGGCCGAGCAGAACCGTCACGACGAGCCCCAGGGTCGCCACGACGGACACCGGTGCCCGCCGGCCAGCACGGCGCGCCCAAGCGGTCCAGGGTGCGGAACGGGGCACGGTGCCTCCAGCAGGGAATCGACCGGTGACGTCCACGCCCCCGGCTACCGGGCGTGACGACTCTAGTAGTTGATCTTCACTTTGGAAACACATGCCCCACAGATACCAGCCGTCTCACCGGCGTGTCTGCTTGCGCACCGCCCGCCTACCGGCTATGGCTGACCGGCTGGGACGCGATCCACGTCCGGGTCATCGGCAGGCTCGAGGCCGCACTTCAGTCCGCGGATGCCCAAAATGTCCGGCATGCGCCTCACCCCGTCCGACCCCACTGGCCCACGCGAGCAGCACCCACCCGGCTGGCCGACACGGGCTGCACCGTCCCGGCTGGCCGACGCGGGCTGCACCCACCCGGCTGGCCCACGCGGCTCAGTCCCGCCCCGGCGCGGCTCAGTCCCGGGCGTGCAGGATGAGGTCGGCCACCAGCCCCGTCCACCCGGTCTGGTGCGAGGCGCCCAGCCCGGCACCGGTGTCGCCGTGGAAGTACTCGTGGAACGGGACGAGGTCCCGCCACGCCGGGTCCTCGGCGAGCAGCGCCGCCGCGCCGTGCACCGGGCGGCGGCCATCCGCCCCCGGGAGGAAGAGCCCGATGAGCCGGCCCGACAGCTCGGCGGCGACCTGGTCCAGGGTCATCCACCGGCCCGACCCGGTCGGGCACTGCACGCTCAGCTCGTCGCCGAAGTAGCCGGCGAAGCGGCGCAGGGCGTGCACGAGCAGCACGTTGACCGGGAACCACACCGGCCCTCGCCAGTTCGAGTTGCCCCCGAAGAGCCCGCTGACCGACTCCCCCGGCTCGTAGTCCACCGACGCGGCGTGCTCGCCAAGGGACACCACGAACGGATGCTCGAGGTGCCAGCGCGACAGGGAGCGCAAACCGTGCGTGGAGAGGAACTCGCCCTCGTCCAGCACACGCGCCAGCAGCCGCGGCAGCGCATCGGGTGGGACCATGCTCAGCAGCCGGCGGTCCTGCCCGTCCCGCGCGCTCTGCTCCCCCACCACCGAGCGAAAGCGCGGCTTGTTGGCCAGGAACCACTCGAACCGCGCGGCGAACTCCGGCAGGGCCTCGAGTGTGGACTGCCGCAGGGTCAGGGTCGCCCCGATTGGCAGCAGGCCGACCATCGAGCGCACCCGCATCGGCACCCGGTCGCCGCCGGGCAGCGCGAGCACGTCGTAGAAGAAGCCGTCCGCCTCGTCCCACAGCCCCTGCTCGTAGGCGGCGGTGGCGATGAAGGCGAAGTGCTCGAAGAACTTGATGGCCAGGTCGGAGTAGGTCGCGTCGTGCTCGGCGAGGATGAGCGCGATCTCCAGCAGGTCCAGGCAGAAGGTGGCCATCCACGCGGTGCCGTCGGACTGCTCGAGCACCCCGTCGACCGGCAGGGTCGCCGAGCGGTCGATCGGGCCGATGTTGTCCAGACCGAGGAAGCCGCCCTCGAAGACGTTGCTGCCCTGGCTGTCCTTGCGGTTGACCCACCAGGTGAAGTTGATGACGAGCTTGTGCAGGACCCGTTCGAGGAACTCGTAGTCCCTGCCACCGTCACAGGTGAAGATCCGCAGCGCCGCCCAGGCGTGCACGGGCGGGTTGACGTCACCGAAGGCCCACTCGTACGCCGGCAGCTGGCCGTTGGGGTGCATGTACCACTCGTGCAGCAGCAGCAGCAGCTGGGCCTTGGCGAAGGCCGGGTCGACGTGGGCCAGCGGGACGCAGTGGAAGGCCAGGTCCCAGGCGGCGAACCACGGGTACTCCCACGGGTCCGGCATGGAGATGACGTCATGGGCGTCCAGGTGCCACCAGCCGGTGTTGCGGCCGGCACGCCGGGCCGGCGGCGGGGGTGGTCCTGCCGGGTCCCCGTCCAACCACCTCGACACGTCGTAGTGGAAGAACTGCTTGCCCCACAGCATCCCGGCCAGCGCCTGGCGCAGCACCAGCGCCTGCTCGGGCGGGGTGCCCGGCGGGGTTAGCTCGGCATAGAAGGCGTCGGCCTCGGCGCGCCGGTCAGCCATCGTGGCCGCCCAGCCGGCGCCGAGGTCACCGGCGGTGGACCCGGCGCCAAACCGCAGCCGGAGCACCACCTGCCCGCCGGGTGGGACCTGGACGCGGTGGTGCAGCGCGGCCTTGGTCCCGACCCGTTCCGGGTTGACCGTCGCGGCACCGTGCACGATGTGGTCGTTGATGCCGTCCTTGGGGTACGACGACCTTCCCGCCACCCCGAACAGCCGCACCGCGTTCGTCTCGTTGTCGCAGAACAGCGCCTCGGCCGGGGTGTCGCTGACCAGGGTGAAGGGCCCCATGTCCTCCTGGGTGGCCAGCAGCCCGCCGCCCTCGCCCGGCTCGATGCGTGGAGGCGCGCCCGCCCCGGGGATGCCCCACGCCCAGCGGTTGCGGAACCACAGGGTGGGCACCACGTCGAGGGTCGCCGGGTCCGGCCCTTGGTTGAGCACGGTTATGGCCAGGCAGATGTCCTCCGGCCCGGCCTTGGCGTAGTCGACCGTGACCGCCCAGTAGCGGGCCTCGTCGAAGACGCCGGTGTCGACCAGCTCGTACTCGGGCTGGGACCGATCGCGCCGGGCGTTCTGCTCGACCAGGTCGTCGTACGGGAAAGCCCGCTGCGGGTAGTGGTAGCGCCAGCTCATCCAGGAGTGCGTGGGGGTGGAGTCCAGGTACCACCAGTACTCCTTGACGTCCTCGCCATGGTTGCCCTCCGGCCCGGACAGCCCGAACATGCGCTCCTTCAGGATCGGGTCCACGCCGTTCCACAGCGCCAGGCCCAGGCACAGCCGCTGGTCGAGGTCGCATATCGCGGCCATGCCGTCCTCGTTCCAGCGGTAGGCGCGGGAGCGGGCATGCTCGTGCGGGAAGTAGTCCCACGCGGTGCCGTCGGCGGAGTAGTCCTCCCGCACCGTGCCCCAGGCCCGCTCGGCGACGTAGGGGCCCCAGCGCCGCCAGTCCGCCTGCCCGGCGTCGGCGGCGGCCAGTCGGGCCCGCTCGGCACCCACCGGCGCCTCGGCTCCTGGCTGGGCGGCTCCCCCGGCCCGCGAGCCCGCATCGGTCATGACCCGCCCCCTCCCGTGACCGCCGGCACGAGCGCGCGCGAGCGGACCCCGTCAGCGTGCCCGGCGCGCGCCCGGCGCGCCGGTGCCCGAGACTGCAGCCATGCTGCCGCACCCGGAACCTGACCCGATCAGCGACCCTGCGCTACGCCTGGGCCCGCAGCTGTGCGGGGACCTGGAGCAGGCCAGCCGCCGGGAGTGGCTGGTCGCCGACGGCACCGGCGGCTACGCGATGGGCACCGTCGGGGGGCTGCGCACCCGGCGCTACCACGGACTCCTGGCGCCAGCCGAGCGGTCCGGGGCGCGGCGCTGGCTGGCAGTGGCCGCCCTCGACCCGGTGCTGCTGCTCCCCTCCGGCCCGGTGCGGCTCGGCGTGCACGAGTGGGCCGACGGGACCGTCGCGCCGACCGGGCACGTGCACCTGGAGCGCTTCGAGCTGCGCGACGGGTTACCGAGCTGGCGCTGGCGGGTCGGCGAGGTGGTGATCGAGCGCGAGCTGGCCCTCGCGTACGGCAGCCCGCTGCTGGCGGTCACCCACCGGGTGCTGGCCGGGGCGCCGGTTCAGCTGGCGGTCGAGGTGCTGGGCACCTGGCGGGACGTGCACGGCGAGCGGCACGGTGACGGCGACCTGCCCACCGAGACGACCGCCGACGGGGCAGTGCTGGCCGGCCGCTACCGGGTCGCCGGTCCGGGCTGGTCCCCGACCGGGGAGTGGTTCCGCGGCGTGCACGCCCGGGAGGAGGCCGCCCGGGGCCTTCCGGCCGAGGACGACCTGTGGTTCGCCGGCCGGTTCACCGCGACCCTCGGCGCCGGTGACGTGCTGCCGGTCACGGCCTGGGCGAGCAGCCCGGACGGCCCGGCGCTGGACCGGCCCGCCCCGGACGCCGCCACGGTGATCGCCGGGGCTCGGGCCCGGGCCCGAGAGGTGTGCCGCACCGCCGGAGCCGGCGACCCCGCCGAGGCGAGCCTGGCACTGGCCGCTGACGCCATGGTCACCACGACCCCGGACGTGGTCGCCGGCTACCCGTGGTTCGGGGCCTGGTCGCGCGACACGATGGTCAGCTACGAGGGACTGCTGCTCGAGACCGGGCGGGCGGAGACCGGGCGGGCGCTGCTGGCCGGGTACGCCGCGACGCTGTCCGAGGGGATGCTGGCCAACACGGCCGACGGCGTGGGGGCGCAGCCCAGCTCCTCCGGCGACAGCGGACAGTTCAACTCCGTCGACGCGACGCTGTGGTTCGTCCACGCGGTCGGCCGGCACGTGGCGCGCACCGGGGACCGCGACCTCGCTGTGGCGCTGGCCCCGGCACTGGAGGCGGTCGTCGCCGCCTACCGGGACGGCACCCGCTACGGCATCCGCGCCGACTCCGACGGGCTGGTCACCCAGGGCGAGCCGGGAGTCGCGTTGACCTGGATGGACGCCCGGGTCGACGGGGTCGGCGTGACGGCCCGGATCGGCAAGCCGGTGGAGATCCAGGCCCTGTGGGTCGCGGCCCTGGCCACGGTCGCCCGAGTGCGCCAGTGGCGCGGGGCCGACCCCTCCGACCTGCTCAGGCTGCGCCAGAGCGCGCTGACCAGCTTCGCCGCCCGGTTCCCGACCGGCGCCGGCTGGTGGCACGACGTGGTCGACGGGCCAGCCGGTGACGACCCGACGCTGCGGCCCAACCAGGTCATCGCGATGGCGCTGCCGGGTGGTCCGGGCCCGGACCGGGCCGCCTTGCACGCCGCCGGCGCGGCCCTGCTCACCCCGCTGGGGCTGCGCAGCCTGGCCCCGGCCGAGGCGGGCTACCGCGGCGTGCACCGCGGCGACCAGCGGACCCGCGATGCCGCCTACCACCAGGGCACGGTGTGGCCGTGGCTGATCGGGCCGTACCTGCAGGCCTCGCTGCTGTCCGGCTCCGACCCGCAGCAGGCGGCCGGGCTGCTGGCGGGGCTGGAAGTGCACCTCAACGAGTGGGGGCTGGGCTCGGTCAGCGAGACCGCCGACGGCGACGCCCCGCACGCCGCGACCGGGGCACCCTTCCAGGCCTGGTCGGTGGCCGAGCTGCTGCGGGCCCGACGGCTGCTGCGCGGGTGGAATGCCGACGGGCAGCCAGCGGGTTGACTTCGACGTAAGGTCACCGGCGGTCACCGACCGCCACCGCACAGCCCGGCCCCAGGGAGGACACCGCACCATGACGAGCAGCACGGAGCAGCAGGCCGCCGACACCCGTCCCGACGACGGGCGACCCGCCGCACCGGTCGTGATCTATGGCGCGGACTGGTGCGGGGACTGCCGGCGCTCCAAGCGGCTGCTGGACCGGCTCGGCGTGGCCTACGAGTGGGTCGACCTTGTCGCCCGGCCGGAGCAGACCGAGGAGGTGCTCCGGCGCAATGGCGGAGCCCGCTCGATCCCGGTGGTCGTCTTCGCCGACGGCAGCCACCTGACCGAGCCGTCCGACCCCGAGCTGTCCGCGCGGCTGAGCGAGCTGGGCCTGGTCCGCTAGGCCCCTTGGTAGGCGGCGTCGGCGACCTTGAGCGCCTCGTCGAGTGCGGCCAGCCCCTCCTTGGCCTCGGCCTCGCTGATCGTGCACGGTGGCACGACGTGCAGCCGGTTGTAGTTGGTGAACGGAAGCACCCCGTTGGCCTTGCATGCCTTCACGAGCTCACCCATCGCCGGACTGGAGCCACCGTAGGGGGCCAGTGGCTCGCGGGTGGCGCGGTCGGTGACCAGCTCGAGTGCCCAGAAGACACCCATCCCGCGGACCTCCCCGATGCTGGGATGCGCCTGGGCCAGCTCGGCCAGGCCCGGACCGAGCACGGTGCGCCCGATCCGGTCGGCGTTCTCGACGATGCCCTCCTCGCGCATCGCGGTGATGGTGGCGACCGCGGCGGCGGTGGCCAGCGGGTGCCCGGAGTAGGTCAGCCCGCCGGGGTAGACCCGGGTGGCGAAGGTCTCCGCGATGGCGTCGGAGATGATCACTCCGCCGAGCGGGACGTACCCGGAGTTGACGCCCTTGGCGAAGGTGATCAGGTCCGGGCTGACCCCCCAGTGGTCGACGGCGAACCAGCGCCCGGTGCGACCGAAACCGGCCATGACCTCATCGGCGATGTAGACGATGCCGTGCCGGTCGCACAGCTCGCGCACTCCCTCGAGGTAGCCCGGCGGCGGCGGCATGATCCCGGCGGTGCCGGGCACCGTCTCCAGCACGATCGCCGCGATGGTGCCCGGTCCCTCGAAGCCGATGACCGCCTCGAGGTGCTCCAGCGCGCGAGCGCACTCCTCGGCCTCGGTGCTGGCGTGGAAGGCCGAACGGTAGAGGAACGGGCCGAAGAAGTGCACCACCCCGGCGGTGCCGGAGTCGCTCGGCCAGCGGCGCGGGTCGCCCGTGAGGTTGACGGCCGTGGTCGTGCCCCCGTGGTAGGAACGGTAGGCGGCCAGCACCTTGGGCCGCCCGGTGTGCAGCCTGGCCATCCGGGTGGCGTGCTCGATCGCATCGGCACCGCCGTTGGTGAAGAAGACCTTCGACAGCCCGGGGGGAGCCAGCTCGGTGACCATCCGGGCGGCCAGTGCGCGGGCGTCGTTGGCGTGCTGCGGGGCGACGGTGCACAGCCGGTCGGCCTGCTCCTTGATCGCCGCGACGACCTTGGGGTGCTGGTGGCCAATGTTGGTGTTGACCAGCTGGGAGGACAGGTCCAGCAGCCGGCGACCCTCCCCGTCCCAGACGTAGCTGCCCTCCGCCCGGGTGATGACCATCGGGGTGATCAGGGACTGCGCCGACCAGGAGTGGAAGACGTGCGCGCGGTCCAGCTCGTACGTCGCCGCCGTGCTCAGCTCGATGCCCATCAAGGCCTCCGTGGTGGGTAGGGACAGGGCCATCCGCCGGTCCGGCCTGCCTTGCGGCCGAGCACCGGCGGCGCGCCAGGTCAGCTCTGCGTCGGGAACCCGAGGTTGATCCCCCCGTGCGAGGGGTCAAGCCAGCGGGACGTGACCACCTTCCCACGGGTGAAGAAGTGCACACCCTCGCTGCCGTGCGCGTGGGTGTCGCCGAAGAGCGAGGACTTCCAGCCACCGAAGGAGTAGTAGGCCATCGGCACCGGGATCGGCACGTTGATGCCGACCATGCCGACCTGCACCTCGGCCTGGTAGCGGCGGGCCGCCCCGCCGTCGTTGGTGAAGATCGCCGTACCGTTGCCGTAGGGGTTGGCGTTGACCAGCGCGAGCGCCTCGTCGTAGGAGCCGACCCGCACGACCGAGAGCACCGGGCCGAAGATCTCGTCGGTGTAGACGGACATGCCGGTCTCCACGTGGTCGAAAAGGGTCGGGCCGAGCCAGAAGCCGCCCGCCTCGCCGTCGGGGACCACCGCACGCCCGTCGACCACCAGCTCGGCTCCGGCGGCGACCCCGGCCTGAAGGTAGCCGGCGACCTTGTCCCGGTGCGCCGCGGTGACCAGCGGCCCCATGTCGCAGCCGCGCCGTCCGTCGCCGGTGCGCAGCCCGGCCATCCGCTCGGTGATCTTCTCCACCAGGGCGTCCCCCACCGGGTCAACGGCGAGCACGACCGATATGGCCATGCAGCGCTCCCCGGCCGAGCCGAAACCGGCGTTGACCGCGGCGTCGGCGGCCAGGTCCAGGTCGGCGTCGGGCAGCACCACCATGTGGTTCTTCGCCCCACCCAGGGCCTGCACCCGCTTGCCGTGCGAGGTGGCGGTCTGGAAGACGTAGCGGGCGATCGGGGTGGACCCGACGAAACTGATGCTGGCCACGTCAGGGTGGGCGAGCAGCCGGTCCACCGCGGGCTTGTCACCGTGGACGACGTTGAACACCCCGTCAGGCAGCCCGGCGTCGGCCCACATCCGGGCCAGCAGCATCGCCGCGGAGGGGTCCTTCTCGCTGGGCTTGAGCACAACCGCGTTGCCCGCGGCGATGGCCACCGGGAAGAACCACATGGGGACCATCGCCGGGAAGTTGAACGGCGAGATGATGCCGACCACACCGAGGGGCTGGCGGATCGAGTAGGAGTCCACCCCGGTCGAGACACCCTCGGAGAAGCCGCCCTTGAGCAGGTGCCCGACCCCGCAGGCGAACTCGACGACCTCCAGCCCGCGGGTCACCTCACCGAGGGAGTCGGAGAGGACCTTGCCGTGCTCGGCTGTTATCGCGGCGGCGATCTCGTCCTTGCCCGCGTTGACGATCTCCCGGAACGCGAACAGCACCTGCGTACGCCGGGTGAGCGAGGTGGCCTGCCAGCCCGCCGCGGCAGCCTTCGCGGCTGCGACCGCCTCGTCGACCTCGGCGGCCGAGGCCAAGTCCACGGTCGCGGCGGCCCGCCCGGTGGCCGGGTCATAGACCGTCCCGGTGCGCCCCGCCGGCCCGTCCCATGCCTTGCCGCCGATCCAGTGCGTGATCCGCCGGGTCGCATCGGTCTGCGTCATTCCGGAAGTGTGCGCCGCGGCGGACTCGGCCTCAAGAGACACAACGTCGGACTTCGGACGATCCTGCTTACATTCTGTCTCTAGTATCGCGACATGGCGGTGTCCGTGCGCGAGGTGCTCGCCCTGCCGGTGCTGCGTGCCGGGGAGCCCGAGGTGCTGTGCGCGCCCGACCAGCTCGACCGCCCGGTCCGCTGGGTGCACATAAGCGAGCTGGCCGACATCGGGTCCCTGCTGAGCGGCGGGGAGCTGATCCTGACCACCGGGGTGGCGCTGCCCGGTTCGGCGGTGGCGCTGCGCCGCTATGTCGCCACCCTCGGCGCGGCCGGCGCATGCGCTCTCGTGGTGGAGCTGGGCCGGCGCTTCACCCGGGTGCCCGACGCCATCGTGCGGGCCGGCACGGCGTACGGACTGCCGGTGGTGGCGCTGCGCCGCTCCGTCCGCTTCGTCGAGGTCACCGAGACGGTGCACGCCCGGATCATCAACGCCCAGGTGGATCTGCTGGCCGCCTCAGACCGGGCGCATGCTGAGTTCACCCGGCTCAGCGTGGAGGGCGCGCCGGCCGCGGTGATCCTCGACAAGGTCGCCGAGATGTCCGGGCAAGCCGTCGTGCTGGAGGACCTGGCACACCGGGTAGTGGCCTTCAGCACGCAGGCCGGCCGCCCCGAGCACCTGCTGCGCGACTGGGAGGCCCGCTCCCGGCGCTGCCCGTGGACCGAGCGGACCGCCGAGGCAGGGCTGGAAGGCTGGCTCACCTGCCCGGTCGGCCCGCGCGCCCAGCACTGGGGCCGGCTGGTCATGCCCACGGTGACGGGCCCGGCTGGGCGCTCGGCCACCGCAGCCACCGCAGCCACCCCGGCCATGCTGCTCGAGCGTGCCGCCGAGGCGCTGGCGATCAACCGGCTGCTCGAGCGGGAGCGAGCCGGACTGCTCGAGCAGGCGCACCGACGGCTGCTCGTCGACCTGCTCGAGCGGCGGGTGCCCGGCGATGACGAGGCGCGCGCCAGGCTGGCCGCGCTGGGGCTGCCGACCGGACATCGTGGTGTGCTGGCGCTGGCCGTGTCCTCGCAGCTGCCCGGCATCGACGACCCGGTCAGCGCCGGCCGGCTGGACCGGCAGCTGGCCGAGGCCGCAGCCGCAGCCGCCGAGGCGGCCGGGATGGCCGCGTTGACCGCGTCGGTGAGCGCGGGTCGGGTTCTGCTGCTCGGCCCGGCCCCGGCCCCGAGCGGGCTCGAGCGTGTCCTGTCCGGTCTCGCCGACGCCCTGGCCGACCGGCTCGAGGCGCTGGCCTGGCCGCATCCCTACGCCGTGGCCGTGGCCGGACCCGGACCGCTCGGGGATGCCGGCGGGCTGCTGGCCGAGGCCAGCCATGTCGCCGAGGTGGCGGTGCCCTTGCGGGCGAGTCGACCGCGGCCCTACTACCGCCACGCCGACGTGCGGCTGCGCGGCCTGTTGACCCTGCTGCGCGCGGACCCGCGGGTGCTCGGTTTCGCCGCGGCCGAGCTCGGCCACCTCCTCGCCCACGACGCCAGCCACGGCAGCGACCTGCTCGGGCTGCTGCGGGACTACTTCGCCGCCGGTGGGAGCAAGGCGGTGCTGGCCCGACGGGTGCACCTGAGCCGGCCGGCGCTGTATGCCCGGCTGGCCGCGATCGAAAAGGTGCTCGGTGTGCGGCTGGGCGACCCGGAGTCGGCTCTGGCGCTGCACGTCGCGCTGCTGGCGCACGAGGTGGCGGCCGGCCCCGCCCTGCCGCGGCCCTGACCACCATGCAATGGTCAAGTTTTGGTCAAGTCCCCCGGTGGAAGTCACACAGTCGCAACACGGGACTGGCACGATGCGCCACGCCGGCCCGGCTCCCTGCCCCTTTCCGAAAGGCGCGGCCATGAACCCAGTCGAGGAAGAGCTGACGAGCGCACCCGAGGTGCGCGAAGGCGAGTACGGCGCGAAGGTGGTCGCCGTCGAGCCGGGGGGCGCCGAGTTCATCCCGCTCGAGGAGCGCCACGGTCACCCGCTGCAGCTGTTCTGGACCTGGACCTCGCCGAACTTCGAGTTCGCCACGGTCTTCGTGGGTGTCATCGCCGTGGCCTTCTTCGGCCAGACCCTGCCGCAGGCCATCGCGGCGATCGTGCTGGGCACGGTGCTCGGCTCGCTCAGCCATGGCATCCTCTCGGCTCGTGGCCCGGCTTTCGGGGTGCCGCAGATGGTGCTGAGCCGGATCTCGTTCGGCTACCGCGGCAACATCCTGCCGGCGGGGCTGAACGCGCTGGTGGCCGGCATCGGCTGGTTCGCGGTCAACTCGGTCAGCGGCGCATTCGCGCTGAGCTCGCTCACCGCGATGCCCAAGCCGCTGTCCCTGACCATCATCGTCGCCGTCCAGCTGATCGTGGCCTTCTTCGGCCACAACCTGGTGCACACCTTCGAGCGCTACGCCTTCCCGTTCCTCGCCGTGGTCTTCGTCGTCGCCTCGGTCGTCGTGCTGGCCAAGGCCCAGCCCGGCTCGGTCAAGGGTGACGGCGGCATCGGCGGCTTCCTGCTCACCTTCGGCGCGACCTTCGGCTACGCCGCCGGCTGGAACCCCTACGCCAGCGACTACACCCGCTACTTCCACCCGCACACCTCGAAGAAGGCCACCGGTTGGTGGGCCGGGGCGGGCATCGCGGTGTCCTGCATCCTGCTGGAGACCGTCGGGGCCGCTGCGGCCACGATCCCGGGGGGGAACTGGGACGACCCGACCACCGCCTTCACCCGTGACCTGCCCAAGCTGCTCGCGGCGCTGACCCTGCTGGCCATCGCGGTCGGGGCGATCTCGGCCAACGTGCTGAACATCTACTCCGGGGCGCTGAGCTTCACCACGCTCGGGATCAAGATGCATGCCAGGGCACGCCGGGCGATCGTGGCAGTGGTCTTCGGGGTCGTCGGCTTCATCGTCGCCCTCACCGGCCTGCAGGACGCCGGGGCGAAGTACGAGAACTTCCTGCTGATCATCGCCTACTGGGTCGGGCCGTGGTTGGCGGTCTACTTCACCGACCAGTTCCTGCGCCGCGGAACCCACGTGGGGAACCTGCTCTTCGACCACAACCACCGGAGCTGGGCCGGGCCGATCGCCATGGCCGTCGGCATGGTCGTCTCGATCGCGCTGTTCAGCAACCAGCTCAGCTACGTCGGGCCGGTCCCGAAGGCGTTCCCCCAGGTGGGTGACCTGACCTTCGAGGTGGGCTTCGTCATATCGGCGCTGCTCTACGCGCTGCTGTTCCGGCCGGCACGGGTGCGCGAACAGGTCTAAGGAGGTCCTCGTGCCAGTTTCCGACGATGACCTGCGCTTCCTGCAGGTCGCCATCGACGAGGCCCGCAAGGGGCGGGCCGAGGGCGGTATCCCGATCGGTGCCGCGCTCGTCGCCGACGGCGTCGTGCTGGGTTCGGGCCACAACCGGCGGGTTCAGCTGGGCAGCGCGATCCGGCACGGCGAGACCGACGCGCTGGAGCAGGCCGGCCGGTTGCCGGCGAGGGCCTACCGGCGTTCGACGATGTACACCACCCTCTCGCCGTGCGCCATGTGCACCGGGGCGATGCTGCTCTACAACATCCCCCGGGTCGTCATCGGGGAGAACCGCACCTTCATGGGCGAGGAGGACCTGCTGCGCTCCCGCGGGGTGGAGGTCCTCGTGATCGACTCCGAGGAGTGCGTGGCGATGATGGAGGAGCTCATCGACACCGAGCCGGTGCTGTGGAACGAGGACATCGGCGAGCCGGACTGACTGGCACGCCAGATCCTCGGCGCCGAAAACCCAGGTGCTCCTCGGCGCCGAAAACCCAGGTGCTCCTCGGCGCCGTAAACCCAGGTGCGCGGACTCGCCGGGCCAGGCCACGATGGCCCATGGGTTGGATGCTGACCGAGGACGCCGAGGCGTTCCACTCCGAGGCAGCGGCGGTGCTGGCTGCCGACCCGGGCGCGCACAGCGTGCTGCTGACAGTCCTCGAAACCGTACGCCGGCACGGTCGGCACGCCTACGCCGAGGGCGTGCCGTGGTTCGGCACCTGGCGAGACCCGGCGGGCGGGGCCGCGGTGGCGCTGGCCACCCCGCCGTACCCAGTGGCACTGGGCAGCATGCCGCCGATCGCCGCCGCCGAGCTGGCCGGCGCGCTGCGCGAGAGCGGCCGGCGGACCAGCGGGGTGCGCGGCGAGCGGGAGGCAGCCACTGCCTTCGCCACCGCCTGGTGCGGCCTGGCAACCGGCTGGCGGGTCGCGCGCGACGAGCGACGCTACCTGCTCGCTGAGCTGGTCCCGCCGGACCGACCGGTCCCCGGGCGGGCACGACACGCCGGGCCGGCGTACCGTGCTCTGCTGCTCACCTGGTTCGCCGCCTTCCTCGCCGAGACCCAGTCGCCCGTCGGGCGCGACGTCACTGGCATGGTCGACCAGCGGCTGGCCGCCGGGCTGGTGACGTTGTGGGAGGACGGCGGTGAGCCGGTGGCGATGGCCGGGCGGTCCGCGCTGCTGGCCGGCATGGTCCGGGTCGGGCCGGTCTACACCCCGCCCGAGCACCGTCGGAGAGGCTATGCCGCCGCCGTCACCCATGCGGTCAGCGCGGCTGCACTGGACGGCGGCGCCGAGCAGGTGCTGCTCTACACCGACCTGGCCAACCCGACCAGCAACGGCGTCTACCAGCGGCTGGGCTACCGGGCAGTGGCCGACGAGGTGAGCCTGGCCTTCGACGCGGACTAGCCGAGCGAGCCCTCCGGCTCTTGTCCGGGCTGCCCGGGGGTAGTCCACTGGGGCCGGCATGATCGGCGGAGTCTCCAGGGGTCGCCATGAGCAGTCTCAGCACCGCCGAGGACACCCCGGGCGGGCGGGACCGCTTCGTCGACCTGGTCCGGGCCGGCAGCATCCTCGTGGTCGTGGCCGGGCACTGGCTGATGGCCGTGGTGAGCTGGGACGGCGGCAGCGTGCGCACCGCGAACCTGCTGGAGATCGTCCCGGCGCTGCAGCCGGCCACCTGGGTGCTGCAGGTCATGCCGCTGTTCTTCGTCGTCGGGGGCTTCGCCAACGCCGGCAGCTGGGACTCGGTACGCCGCCGCGGGGGCTGCTACGCCGACTTCGTCGCGCACCGGATCGGTCGGCTGCTGCGGCCGGTGGCACCGTTCCTGCTGCTGTGGGTGGCCCTGGCGGCGGTGCTGCAGCTGGCCGGCCAACACGGCCCGGCGGTCGAGTCGGCGCTGCTGGTCGCCGTGCAGCCGCTGTGGTTCGTCGCCCTCTATGCCCTCGTCGTCGCCACGACACCGGTGATGTTGGCCGCGCACCGGCGCGCCGGTGCGCGGGTGCTCCTCGCTCTGGTCCTCGTCATCGTCGCGGTGGACGCGCTGCGCCTGGGCACCTCGGCGCATGCGGTGGGCTACCTCAACTACGCCGCGGTGTGGCTGCTGGCTCACCAGCTCGGCTTCCACGCCGAGGCGGTCGGGCGGCTGCCCCGCCGGGTGCTGACCTGGACCGTGCTGGGCGCGATCGGCGGGCTGGCGGCGCTGACCCAGCTCGGCCCCTACCCGACCAGCATGGTCGGGCTGAGCGGGCAGATCTCGAACCTGTCCCCGCCCACGCTGTGCGTCGCGGTGCTGGTCACCGGTCAGGTCGCGCTGCTGCTGCTGGTCCGCGGTGCGGCGAACCGGTGGCTGGCCCGGCCTCGGGTCTGGGCCGGCGTCGTAGCGGTGAACTCGATGATCATGACCGTGTTCCTCTGGCACCTCACCGCGCTGGTGGTTGTGGCCGCGGCCGGGTCCGCGCTGCAGGTGCCGATGCCAGCGGTGGCCTCGCTGGGCTGGTGGCTGCTGCGCCCGGTGTGGTTCGCGGTGCTGGCCGTGGTGCTGGTCCCACTGCTGGCGGCCCTGGGCCGGGTCGAGCGGGCCGGACTGGGCCGACGCCGCCCGGTCGGCACGCCGCACGCCGCGGCGTCCTGGGCTGCCGGGCTCGGGGCGGCCTGGGTGGTGCTCGGGATGTCCGGCTTGGCACTGTGCGGGCTCGCCGGGCTGTGGGCCGGCCGGGAGGTGGCCCTGCTGCACCTGCACCTGACCCCTCTGGTCGCGCTGCTCGACCTGGGCCTGGGCGCGGCGCTGGTCCAGCTCGCAGCGCGGCGCGGCCAACCGAACAGAAGGCTCACGGCAGCGGGGCTGAGCCTGCTGGTCGCGGCGGTGGTCTGGATGGCCGTGCCCGGGGTCACCGCACTGCTCCCGGATGCGGCTCGCGCCGGTGCGCTGAGCTGGCTGGCCACCGGGCTGGTGCTGCTCGCCGCGGCCCGCCGCCGGGGGCGCGGAACGGCCGCAACGGCAGGTTGATCCGGTCGGGTCGCGGGTACAGCCCGGCCGGCGGCGGGTGGGCCCGCGGCGTGCGCGTTGACCTGGGGGCCTGCGGCGGGTGGGCCCGCGGCGGGTGGGCCCGCGGCGTGCGCGTTGACCTGGAGGCCGGCGGCGTACCGCTGCCGATGCGACACCAGAGGGGCCCAGCACCTACCGTTCTGCCATGCCACGGATGAGGAGCCGCGCGTGCTGAGCGGGCTGGTCGACCGCCTGCTGAGCCTCAGTGGCGTCGTCGTCTACCTCATCGTGGGGCTGCTGGTCTTCGCCGAGGACGCCCTTTTCGTCGGCTTCGTCCTGCCTGGGGAGACCGCGGCGGTGCTCGGCGGAGTCGATGCCAGCCGTGGCCACGTGTCCTTGCCCGTGATGGCCGCTGTGGTCGTGATCGCCGCCATCGTCGGCGACTCGGTGGGCTACGAGGTGGGCCGCCGGCTCGGCCCGCGGATCCTCGACGCGCGGCCACTGCGCCGGCATCGGCATCGGCTGGCCGACGCGGAGCGCTTCCTCGCCACCAAGGGCGGGTCGGCGGTCTTCCTGGGCCGGTTCGTCGCGTTCTTCCGAGCCGTCATGCCCGCCCTGGCCGGCACCGCCCGGATGCCCTACCGGAGGTTCCTCGCCTTCAACGCAGCCGGCGGGCTCGTCTGGGGCATCGGGTTCGTCATGCTGGGCTACCTTGCCGGTTCCTCCTACGCGGCCGTGGAGCGCGCGGTGGGTCGGGACGCGGCCATCGTCGTCGCCGCGGTGGTGCTACTAGCCATCGTCTGGTGGCGCGTACGCAAGGCCCGCCAGGAGCGTGCCGTCGAGCGCAGGACCGAGGGTGCGGGACCGGCGGCACCGGATCCGGAGCCGGCCGTGGATCCGGAGCCGGCCGTGGATCCGGAGCCGGCCGTGGATCCGGAGCCGGCCGTGGATCCCGAGCCGGCCGTGGATCCCGGCGGTCCACCCACCAGGTACCCGCCACAACGTCGCAGCTGACGCATCGCTCGAACCCCGCCCGGCTGGCAACCGCCCTCAACACGGCGCTATACCCCATGGGGTATGAGGTATATACTTGGATCCCGTCCCGACGACCTCTTCCAGGAGCCACAACATGTGCAGTCCTGCCAGATGCCGCCAGTGCAACAAAATCACCTACACCGGCTGCGGCATGCACGTCGATCAGGTGCTCGCCGGGGTGCCGGCCTCGCAGCGCTGCACCTGCCGCTAGGTCCCCCGCCCAGCCAGTTGCCGGTCACGCGAGGGGTGACCGTCAGAAGGTCAGCCCTCGCGTGACCGTGGCGCCTCAACGCTCGGCCGTGCTCTCACTCGAGCCAAGTCGAGCCTTCGCTCGGCGTACTAACGCACGAAAGCCGCAAATCGCCCACTAGATGTTGGTACGCCGCGCCAAGCGTCACCCGAGCCGACCTGGACCGCCACGACGGCACCAGTCGTCACACCAGTCCCACCCGCCACCGAATCGTGTGGCGCCCCACCCGCCGCGGCCGCTCCCGACGCCCCACCCGCCGCGGCCGCTCCCGACGCCCCACCCGCCGCGGCCGAAGGTCACCCCGCCGCCCCGCCGCTCGCAGGCTGGGGAGGACCACCGGCCCGAGCCCGCACCTGCTCGGCCCAGCGCCGCGCGGCCGGCTCCCACGTCGCGTCGAGCTCGTCCTGCGCACAGACCATCTCCTCGACCAGCTCGGCCTCGGCCCTACCTGCCTGGGCCAGCATCTCGGGGACCTCGCGAGCCCAGGCCGCCATCTGCTCGGCCCCGACCTCGGGGTGGAACTGCACCCCCCAGGCGCACTCGCCCACCCGGAAGGCCTGCACCGGGTAGACCTCCCCCTCGAGCAGCCTCACCGCCCCCTCGGGCAGCCGGGTCACCGCGTCCTGGTGGAACTGCGCGGCACGCGAGGTCACCGGCAGGTCCCCGAACACCGGGTCCGGCTCCCCCGTCCGGCGCAGCACGCCCACCCCGATCTCCGGTCCGGCCTCACCGCGGGCGACCTCCCCACCCAGGGCCACCGCCAGCAGCTGCGCGCCCAGACAGATGCCCCACGTGGGCACTGCGTCGGCGACCGCCTGCCTGATGAGGGCCCGGGTGGCCGGCAGCCACGGGGCGTCCTCGTCCTCGGTAGCCCCCGACGACCCACCGAGGACGAGCAGCCCGTCGGCGTCCACCCGCTCCGGCACGGTCTGCCCGGCATAGGGCCGGCACACCCGCAGCCGCACCCCGCTGGCCCGCAGCCACTGCCCGACCCGTCCCGCACCGGCACCCGGCTCGTGCTCGATGACCAGGACCACCGGGGCCTGGACCTGCCCGGGCTCTCCGGCCAGCTCGTAGCGGGTGGCATAGAGCCCGACCAGGCTGAGCAGCATCGCCACCACCGGCACGGCCAGCAGCGCCCCGACGGGCCCGAAGAGCGACACCCCGAGGACCACCGAGACGAAGGCGACCGCCGGGTGGACGCTGACCGCGCGGGCATTCACCCGCGGCTCCAGGGCCAGGTTCTCGACCTGCTGGTAGATCAACGACCAGGCCAGCGCGGCCAACCCCACCCAGGGGCGCGGGCTCAGCAGCCCCACCAGCACCGGAAGGGCGATGGAGATATAGGTGCCGATGGTCGGCACGAGCTGGGCGACGACACCGGTCCAGATCCCCAACGCCAGCCAGTACGGCATCCCGATGACGAGGAAGACCACGGTGCTGAGCACCGCATTGACGGCGGCCAGGACGCTGCGCCCGGCGACGTACCCACCCGTTTTCGTCGCTGTGACGTCCCAAATCGTCTGTACGACGCCCTGCGCCCGGGCGGGGAACAGCGTGACCACCCAGTGCCGCAACCGGGGGGCGTCGGCGGACAGGTAGAAGGTCAGCAGGGTGAAGGCGAGCAGCCCGAAGACGGCCCCGGCGAGGGAGCCGAGCACACCGAGCACACCACCGGCCAGCTCTCCGGCATAGCGGGCCACCTGCGCCGGGGTCAGCTCGAGCGAGGCGAGTACGTCGTTGACGTTGTAGTCGGTGTGCAGCCGGGCGTTGGCCCACTCGATCAGCGCCTGCACGAACGCCGGCATGCCGCGCAGGATCTGCGCGAGCTGGTCGAGGAAAAGCCGCCCGAAGGCGAGCAGGAACCCGGCGCCGAGCAGCACCAGGCCGACCATCACGATGCCGGTAGCGACCCCCCGACGCATCCTCCGGGACAGCCGCGACACCGCCGGTTCCATGGCGATTGAGGCGAACCAGGCGATGACAACGGTGGACAGCACCCCGCTCCCGCGACGCAGCACGAGCAGGCCCAGGCTGACCAACGCAGCGACCCCGACCAGGGTGAGTGCGACCCGCCAGACGTTGCCGAGGTCCAGGACGACCCGAAGGGGCGGTTCAGCACCGTCCTCGGGAGCTCGGGCCGGCTGCCCGAGAGGTGGCTGCGCTGTCACGGCTCCGATCGTGTCAGGCAAATGGACCGGACGGGCGCCGTTCACCCGCCCGACTGCTGAGGCCGGCGGGCCCGCTCGACCAGCTCTGCCGAGGCAGGGTGACCGGACTCCCGCAGACCCGCGACGACGCCGTCGACGTCACCGGTCGGCCGGTTCTGGCTGAGCTTGGCCTTGGCCTGCACCCGGCTGATGACCAGCTCCACCCCGACGATGGCCCGCAGCTGACCCTCGATGTAGTCCGTCGGGGCATCGCGCACCGACCACGGGGGCTCCCGGCCCGCCTCGTGCAGGTCGGTGAGCCGGCCGACCAGATCGCGCAGCCAGTCCACGTCGTCGTGCACGACGAGCCGGCCGTAGACGTGCACCGTCAGGTAGTTCCAGGTCGGCACGACCCGGCCATGCTCGGCCTTGGCGGCGTACCAGCCCGGGCTGATGTAGGCGTCCGGGCCGCGCACGATGACCAGCGCCTCGCCGAGCACCGGGGACCGCCACTGGTCGTTGTTGCGGGCCAGGTGGCCGAGCAGTGCGCCGCGATCGCCGACCGCCGGGTCCAGCAGCAGGGGCAGGAAGGTGGCCACCGGCCCCTCGTCGGTCGCGGTGAT
>JAJZTN010000027.1 GCA_021848885.1 Actinomycetes bacterium | reverse complement strand
TGTCCTTGCGGTTTCCTCCGGCGAGGGTGAGCCGGCGGTTCGGCTCGTCATACACGAGCAGCCCCTCAGGCACGTCGACGTCGCGGCCGTAGGCGCTGAAGTAGCGGCGGGCACCGGAGGCGTCGGTGTCGCTGGCCTCGCGGACCAGCTTCCACTCCACGTCGGGCCAGTCCCGCAGCCTCGAGTCGCCGCGGGACCGTTCGCCGTCGTGGCCCATGTGGTGCACGACCAGGGCCTCGCCGATCCTGGCCTCGGCGAGCAGCTGGTCGAACGGCTCGAGGAACTGCCCGGCCTCGCGGTGCTCGTCCAGGCCGAGGGCGTCGAGGACCGGGCGCAGGCAGTCGAGGAGCAGCACCCCGGCGTCGATGCCGGCGAGGGTGTCGGCCCACCGTGCGCGGGTGTCGTCGTCGCGCAGGTCGAACGTGGCGGTGCGGCCGCGCAGCGGGACCACGACGACGCGGTCGACGTTGCCGATGCCCTGCTCGCGCAGCCATCGACGCAGCATTCGCTCGTCGAGCTCGTCGTCGACCAGCACGACCCGCCCGGTCGGCGGGGTCACGGCGAACGCGCCGAGGAAGGGCACACCGTCGACCAGCGAGCGCAGCAGGTTCGACACGAGCGTGCTCTTGCCGGCCTTGTACGGCGCGGCGAGCACCACCCGGCCACCGACCGGCCACAGGTGCCCGATCCGGTACGCCTGCTCGGGGTCTTCCACGGCGAGAAAGTCACCGAGCAGCCGCGGGACAGGCGCTGTGAGTGCGCTGGCGCGCTCCAGGCGCAGTTTCCGGCGGGCGTCCTCCCTGACCCGCAGCCGGGCCATTTCCTCGTGCACGGCGCGGTCGTGGACCAGTCGGGCGTAGGTCTCGGCGTCGAGCTGATCGTCGTCGACCAGGCCGTCCCAGACTAGCTCGGGCAGTGGCGCGGTCATGCGGCACCGCCGATCTCGGCCTCGAGCTCGCGCTGCGCCGCGAGGGCCTCCGGTGCTGCACCACGGGCCTGAAGCAGCCGCGAGAAGGTCGGCTGCCCTGCCATCGCCCGGACCCGTGCGGCGGTCACGGCGAACTCGCGTTCGTCCGCCAGCTCGTCCGCCAGCTCGAGGTTGGCCCGTGCCGCGACCTCGTGGGCGA
The DNA here is from genome assembly GCA_021848885.1 of Actinomycetes bacterium. Lineage (GTDB taxonomy): Bacteria > Actinomycetota > Actinomycetes > JAJZTN01 > JAJZTN01 > JAJZTN01. The sequence continues at coordinate 21,641 of JAJZTN010000027.1, read as the reverse complement.
TCCGGGTCTGCGGCAGCAGGATCGGCGGCTCGTCGCGGGCCATCCGGCAGTTGCCAGAGCGGGTCGGCATCTCCAGGCGCCCGCATGTGAGGCATCGGACGGCGCGGGTCATGGCGCCGCTCATGACGTCACCGCCGGCAGCGCGGGCAGCAGCATCGAGCAGCGATGCACGGTCACGGCCCAGCCGCGGCGGCGCGCCCAGGCCTCGGCGTTCACGCCGGGACCTCCTTCTGCGAGCAGCTCGGGCACAGCGCCAGCGCGGCAGCCACCCGGCCGGGAATCACCGAGAAGCCGAAGCAGACCAGCGGGCGCGAGTACGCGCGGCACCGGTCGCACTTGTCGTCCTCGACCGGATCGGCGGCCAGTGCGCCGCAGCACCACGGGCAGGCCATCTCGTCCGGTCGCCACAGCGTGACCACCCCGAGGGCGCCGGGCGCCACGTGCGGGCAGGCAGGCCGCAGCGTGCCGGCCGTGTACTTCGTCGCGACGCTGGCGAGCTGGCCGCGCAGCCAGAAGCTCGGCTCGTGGTCGGTCAGCGTGCGCAGCGTGGCGCCGCTCGGCTGTCGCCGCTCGATGCTAGCCTTAGGGGTGGAGTGAGCACCTGCCCGGCGCTGATCTCTCGAGCCGCCCGCCTCGTGCGGGCGGTTTCGCTTTGCCCTCATGCCACAGCACCGCCCGCGCTGATGCGGTCGAGCAACTGGGCGTCGAGCTCGGCCAGGTCGACCTTGATCAGCCGGGGGCCGACACGGTAGGCGGTGATCCGGCCGGCGGCGACGTAGCGGCGCAGGGTGCGCGCGTGGACGCCGACGTAGGTTGCGCCGTCGTTAAGAGAGACGAGGCGACGGGACTGGGCGCGTAGCAAAGCAGGCATGCCAGCTCACCTTCCGGTGCTGGCAGAGCGCCCTTCTCTGCGGTTGCCACACGCGTGTGGCCCGTATGCGACGAGGCGAGCTCAGGACATGATTGTCCTGCCGGCACAAGTCTGTCATGTCGCGTTGAATTTCTTCGGATGTGCGCCTGTCTCGGCGTGTCCTAGAGCCTGATGGTGACTGGCGAGCGCTCCCAGAGCCGCCCAAGGCCCTTCGCGCGCGCTTTCGCGACCTCCGCGCGAAGGTCCGTCAGGGCCGGCAGCTCAGGGGTGCTCGCACAGTGGCATTCGCCGCGCCGCGGGCGCTGTTGCTGGATCCGTGGGCCCCAGTAGGCGGCGTTGATGATCTCCTGCACCGTCGGGTCCGGCGCTTCGTCGTTCTCGACTGCGACGAGCAGGGCGGAACGTCGGGAACCGCACTGTGCGCACCGGACCAGGAGCACGACGCGGATCAAATCCTCCGGTTGTGGATGCATGAAGAACTCCTCGGCAGACATGTCGTGCCCCTCGCTCACCGCGCCTCCTCGAGCAGTGCGGACAGCCGCGCTGCGATGATCTTGTCTCGGTCGGCGGCGGCGTGCTGGTAGCGCAGCGCGGCCCCGGCGGTGGAGTGCCCGAGCCTGGCCATCAGCTCGGCCAGGCTCGCACCGGTCGAGGCGGCGAGCACGGCACCGGTGTGTCGGAGGTCGTGGAATCGCAGGTCTGGTCGCCCGGCAGCCTTCCGGGCTGGGCAGTAGCTGCGATACAGCGTCGACGGACGCAGGTGCCCGATCCCATCGGCGGCCGGAAACAGCAGCGCGGCCCGCGCCGGGTCGACGTGGCGGGCGAGGTGCTCACGGATCGCCGGCAGCAGGTGCGGCGGGATCGCCACGTCCCGCTTGCCCGCCTCAGACTTCGGCGTGCCGACGTGCGCGCCCTCGGCGGTGAAGGTCACCCCGCGGCGGACGTGCACCACTTGGTTGGTCAGGTCGAGATCCTGGCGGCGCAGCTCGGCCAGCTCGCCGAAGCGCAGCCCGCACCAGGCGGCGAGCAGCACCGCCAGCCGCAGCCTCGCGGGCATCGCCGCGGCCAGCGCCTCGAGCTCGGCCAGGCTGGCGGGCCGGATCTGCACCTTGCGGCGGGTCGTGCCGCCACCGCGGACGCGGCAGGGGTTGACCGCCACCAGGTCCTCGTCCGTCGCGGCCCGGTAGATCGTGCGCAGGAGGCTGTAGGCGTGCGCCCGCAGCGTCGGGCGGTCTCGAGGCAGCCCGGCGTACCAGGCCGCCACCTCGGACGCCGTGAGGGCCTTCAGGGGCCGCTCACCGAGGGTCGGGGCGATGAGCTGGTCGAGTAGCTGGCAGTAATGCTCCGCGGTCCTGGGCTTGAGGTCGCGCCGGGACAGCCAGCCCGTGGCGTACTCGGCGAGGGTGAGCGGCTTGGTCGAGGTTCCGCGGGCCGGGGCCCGCCACTCGTCGCGCTCGATGAGCCGACGCTGAGCGGCCAGCCAGCCCTCGGCGTCGATCTCCGCGGTGAAGGTCACCGGGGCGGTGTGCCGGGCCGTGTCCGGGCCGATGTAGGACGCCTGGAAACGCCCGGATGGCAGCTCCCGGATGTGCCCGAACCCGCGGCGTTGACGTGACATCGGCGGCCTCTCGTGCGATCTGCGTGCAACACGAGAGTACCGCCGTGTCCTCTTGTGTCTAGGTGCGACACGCGATACTGTCACCCATAACCGCAGGTCAAGGGCCGATATCGCAGGTCAGACCCAGTGCCGCAGCAAGATCGCCACACTGGTTCAATCCCAGTATCGCCCACCACGTTGGCGCGACACCCGGTGCGCGGGCTGGACGGTGCGAGACCTCGTCCACCATTTGTGCAGCGATGCTCAACGGGCGCTCGTCGCACTACACACACCGTCGGCGGGTCCGGCCGACGTCGATTCGGTGTCCTACTGGCGGCAGCGGCAGCCGGGCACGCCCGGTGCCGAAGCCGGGCGCCGCGGGACGAGGATCATGGCCGAGGACGAGGCCGGTGCCTTTGGCGCCGATGTCGAGCGCCTTCCCCTGTTCGGACGAGGATCGCCTCCCGGACGCCGAGCGTCGTCCTCGCGGTACCACGGGCAGGACGCCCGGCCAACGAGCGACCTCCCAGGCGTAACATTCGTGATACGCTCCACGATGAGGGGAGTTGATGGAAATGACGAAGCACACCGCGTTTTGGGACGACTTGGCCCGCGACCTTGAGGACCCTGGGTTTCTGCGGGAGTACGTCGCCGAGTCGATGCGCATCGCGACCATCGACGCGCTCGTCAATGCTCTCGATGCCGCCCGAGAAGCGGCGGGGCTGTCGAAGGCAGAGCTGGCCCGAGCCATTCAGGCTGAGCCGGCGACCATCCGACGGCTCTTCTCGTCCGACAAGACGAATCCAACGCTCGGCACGCTCGCCGAAGTCGCCGCTGCACTCGGGCTGCGCATCACGGTCGAGCCGCTGGGCAAGGACGAGTGGGCACAAGTCACCGGTCCCCTCCTCGAAGGACGTGTCGCAGACCCGAAGAAGTTGGCCAGACACCTCGACGCGATGCGGACCCGGAAACCGAAGGTGCCCGCCTGACCTCATGCGAGCGAGCGAGGGTTTCGCCTGCGGAACTCATCCCCCAGGCTGCGGACGGCCGCGTAGTCGGCGTCCGAGAGCGTCATCCGGAACGGTTTGTCGCGACCATCGATCACAACCAGCAAGGGCTTGTCCTCGCCCTTGGCGTCATAGTCGAGCAGACAGAACAGCCGGTAGTGGTGACGGCGAGGGCCATCGATGCGCAGCTCGAACCATCCGCTCATCTCGCCCTTCATCGCCTCCCAGTAGCCACCACCACAGAACCGCTTGGGCGGTGCGGTGGCGACAGCGACGAGCGCGGCGCGCATCTTCGCTCGCACCGTCGTCGGATAGGCGTCGAGCGCTTCACGGCCCGGGGTCGGCTGCTTCGGGTCGTCGTCCATGTGACGCCTGAAGAAGACGATCGCGTGTTCGTCATCTGTCGAAGGCCCGGTGCGCACCGCAGGCACCTGTGGCCGTGGCCGTCTTCGCTTGCGCCGATCGCGTGGGTCTGGGCTCATCGCGGCTCATCTTCGCGTCGTGCACCGACAAGCGCAGAGAGTCGCCTTGCGATCTCGGGGTCGCGGTCGGCGGCGGCCAGGAACAGCAGGGCGTCCTTGCCCTTGCCGGTGTGGTTCTTCAGACGAGCTTTCACAGCGGGCACGAGGTGCGCCGGGATCGCGACATCACGGACGCCGGCGTCGGACTACGGCGAGCCATCGACGAACGCGCCACCGACCCGCCCGAAGCCACGTCGGGCGCTACCGGTTTCCCGAGCCATCTCTTGTCCTCCCACGCCCACCACGGTGCCCCCCCCGAGCCAGCCCGGCAGCCGATGGCTGAGCGGGTGGCTACAGGAGGTCCGCGGCGCCCGGGGGGGTGTTCCAGGCGGTGATCACCGGCTCGCCGTGCTCGGTGCCCAGCACGCTGAGGGTGCCCGTGTCGAGCCGGAACAGCCTTCCGGCCTGGGGGTCCTGGCCAAGCCAGCGCGCGGTGAGCACCCGCAGCAGGTGGGCGTGCCCGACGAGGGCGACGTCACCGTCCTGCAGCAGTGGCCGGACCCGCTCCAGCACCGCGTCGGTGCGGGCGCCCACCTCGGTCAGCTCCTCGCCGGGGTGCTCGGCGTCACCGGGGATCACGCCGTCGCGCCACAGGGACCAGCCCGGCCTGCTCTGCTGGATCGCCGATCTGGTCAGGCCCTCGTAGCCACCGTAGTCCCATTCCACCAGGTCCGGATCGGGCTGGACCCCGGAAAGGCCCGCCAGCTCGGCCGTGCGCCACGCGCGGCTGAGTGGGCTGGCGAACGCGGCGACCAGCCCTCGGCGGTCCAGCACCGGGCTCAGCGCCCTGGCGGCGTCCACTCCCGCCTGCGTCAGCGGGATGTCGGTGCGGCCGGTGTGCCGGCGCGCCCGGCTCCACTCGGTCTCGCCGTGCCTTATCAAGATCAGTTCGCCCATGGCCGCATCATGTCAATGACGGCCAGCACCGGCGACGCCGGCCTGCACCCGGGCATGCGCTCACCCGCCGCCGGTGCGCCGGGTCGGGCGCGCATCGGCGGCGGGCGGGCGGGCCGACCTACAGGGTCAGCTCGGGGTTCTCGATGGGCAGCGCACGCACGCCCGGGTCACCTGCCTCGGCGTGGTAGTCCGTCTCGTCGGTCTCATCGGTGCCCCGCGGCAGGGCCGAGAACAGCGGGGTCAGCACGAGGGAGACCACGATGTTGACCAGCACCCCGACGATCCCGGTCCAGATGGTCAGCTTGGTGGGCAGGCCCCAGTGGCTCAGCGCGAACAGCGCCCCTCCGAAGTGGCTGCCCGGCAGCCCGACCTTGGGCGTCACCCACAGCATCCCCAGCGAGACCGCCATGCCCGCGATCCAGCCGCCGAGCAGGGCCCAGCGGTGGAACCAGCGGGTGAACAGCCCGAAGACCACCGCCGGCAGGATCTGGATGATCACAACGCCGCCGATGAGCTGGAAGTCCAGCGCGTACTGCACGTTGAGGAAGATCACCGCCGCCAGCGCGCCGGCCTTGACCACCAGCGAGGCGACCTTGCTGACCCTGGCCTCCTGCTCCGGCGTGGCGTCGGGGCGCAGGTAGGGCTTGTAGATGTCGCGGGTGAAGGTGTTCGCCGCGGCGATGGACATGATCGCGGCCGGGACGAGGGCCCCGATCGCGATCGCGCCGAAGGCGATCCCGGCGAACCAGCTCGGGAACATGCCGTGGAACAGCGCCGGCACGATGGTGTTGGCATCCGGCTTGCCGTTGACCTTGACAGGGGCGGTCTTGGCTGCGATCGCCATGTAGCCGAGCAGGGCCAGGAAACCCAGCATGAGGCTGTACGCCGGAAGCAACGCGATGGTCCTCTTCACCGTGTCGCGACTGCGAGCGGCCATGACACCGGTCATGGCGTGCGGGTAGAGGAACAGCGCGAGCGCCGAGCCGAGCGCCAGTGTCGAGTAGCCCAGGTACTGCGCGTTCGCCAGCGTGATCCCGCCCTTCCCGGTGGCGGCGAAGTGCATGTCGGCGGCGTGGAAGACCGCACCGTAGCCGCCGAGCTTGATCGGGATCACGATGACGGCCACGAGGACGACGAGGTAGATCAGCGTGTCCTTCACGAAGGCGATGAGCGCAGGTGCGCGCAGTCCGGAGGAGTAGGTGTAGGCCGCCAGGACGATGAAGGCGATGACCAGCGGCCACTCCCCGCCGATCCCCATCGCCTCGATGATCGCCTTGATGCCGATGAGCTGCAGGGCGATATAGGGCATCGTGGCCACGATGCCGGTGACCGCGACGACCACGCCGAGGGCAGCCGAGCCGTGCCGGCCGCGAACGAAGTCGGCCGCGGTCACATAGCCCTGCCGGTGTGCCACCGACCACAGCCGGGCCGCCACCAGGAACACCATCGGGTAGACGACCACCGTGTAGGGCACCGCGAAGAAGCCCAGCGCCCCGGCGCCAAAGACGAGTGCGGGGACCGCTACGAAGGTGTAGGCGGTGTAGAGGTCGCCGCCGAGCAGGAACCAGGAGACCCAGGTGCCGAACTTGCGCCCGCCCAGGCCCCATTCGTCGAGGTTGCCCAGGCCGCCGCCGCGCTGCCAGCGGGCCGCCACGAAGCCCATCACGCTGACCAGCAGGAAGATCAGCACCACGATGCTGAACTCGACCGCGTTGAAGGAGACCGACATCAGCGCTCACCCCTGGTCGAGCGGTAGACCACCAAGGTGCACACCACGCCGACGGGGACCCAGGCCAGCTGGTACCAGTAGAAGAACGGCATCCCACCGATGCTCGGCGAGCGGAAGTTGAAGAACGCCGGGAAGAGGGTGCCGATGAGCGGCACCACGAGCAGCCAGTTGATCGGCCGGTAGTTCAGCCCCCGACGCTGTGGCGCGGGTGGCTCGGACGTGCCCCCGGGCGTGTGGCCCGAGGAGTCGAGTTCTGACACGGTTCCTCCTGGGAATCGGACGACCCCGTTCCGATGTGACCCGAGCCCCTCGGGCACAATTGAGTGCGCATTTGCTACCACTGCCCCCCTCCTTCTCTGCGATTCGCGGTCCGTGTCGGCGGGGAGCGGTCGTTCTGCTGCGACGAACGGTCCACCACGGCGGCGGTCACGGACGAGGGGAGAGCCGGTGTCAGACAGTCTCTACGTGACGTCGATGGACCCCCGGTCGGGCAAGGCCGCGGTAGCCCTCGGCATCCTGGAGATGCTGGCCCGCCAGGTCGGCAGCCTGGCCGTCTTCCGTCCGGTCATCGCGGCACGGGATGACCGGGACGCCCTCATCGACCTGCTCTGCCGCCGCTACGACCTGCAGATCGACTACCCCGACACCTTCGCGGCCAGCTACGACGAGGCGGCCGCCCTGATCGACGGGGCGGACACCACCCGGCTGGTCGAGCACGTCGTCGAGCGTTTCGCCACCCTGCGGGCCCGCTACGACTTCGTGCTGTGCCTGGGCACCGACTACACCGGGCCCTCGGCGGCCACCGAGCTCGACCTCAATGCCACCCTGGCCGCCAACCTCGCCACACCGGTGCTCAATGTCGTGTCCGGGCAGGGCAGGCACCTCGAGGCCCTGGTCCAGGCGACCGGCAGTGCCCGGCACTTCCTGGTCGAGCACGGGTGCGCCCTGGTGGCCACCGTGGTCAACCGGGTCGACCCCGCCGCCGTGGACACCCTGCGGGCCCGGCTCGGCCGAGACGAGCTGGACGCGCCGGTTTACGTGCTGCCTGACGTGCCGGTGCTCTCGGCACTGACCGTGCAAGAGGTCGCCGCCGCTCTTCCGGCCCGGGTGCTCTGCGGCACCGGAACACAGCTGCATCGCGAGGTCGACGGCTACGTCGTGGGTGCCGGTCACCTGGACACGGCGCTGGCGCTGCTGCGCGACGGGGTGCTGCTGGTCACGTCCGGGGACCGCGCCGACCTGGTCGTCGGCGTCGCCGCCGCGGCCACCAGCGGTTCCCTGCCCACCCCTGCCGGCGTCCTGCTCACCTGCGGCATCGAGCCCTCCGCCCTGGTGCAGTCGATCCTGTCAAGCACCGGCGTGCCGGCGCTGGCCGTGGAGACCGACACCTACACGACCCTGCACGCCCTCGACGGGCTGCGCGGGGAGATCCGGCCCAGCAGCACACGCAAGATCGCCGCGGCACTGGGCGAGTTCGCCACCGCGGTTGATGCCGAGCAGCTCGGCGCGCGGATCCGGCTGACCGACACCGCGGTGGTCACACCGCTGATGTTCTCCGCCCGGCTGCTGGAGCGGGCTCGGGCCCACCACCGCCACATCGTGCTGCCCGAGAGCGAGGACGACCGGGTGCTGCGCGCCGCGGAGGAGCTCGTGCACCGCGGCGTCGTCACCCTCACCCTGCTCGGCGAGGCGAGCGCGGTCGCCGCCCGGGTGGACCAGCTCGGGCTGGACCTGGCCGACACGGCCTTCATCGATCCCAACCGCTCCCCGCTGCGGTCCCGGTTCGCCCACGAGTACGCCGCACTGCGCGCGCACAGGGGCATCAGCTACGAGGCCGCCTTCGACCTGGTCGCCGACCCCAGCTACTTCGCGACGATGCTGGTGCGGGACGGCCTGGTGGACGGGATGGTCTCCGGGGCCGCGCACACCACGGCGCACACGGTGCGCCCAGCCCTGGAGATCATCCGCACCGCGCCGGGGGTGTCCCTGGTCTCCTCGGCCTTCCTGATGTGCCTGCCCGACCGCGTGCTCGTCTTCGCCGACTGCGCAGTCAACACCAACCCGAGCCCCGAGCAGCTGGCCGACATCGCGCTGTCCACCGCCGAGACCGCGGCCGCCTTCGGCGTCGAGCCTCGCGTCGCGATGGTGTCCTACTCCACCGGCGCGTCGGGCAGCGGAGCCGACGTCGACAAGGTCCGGCGCGCCACCGAGCTGGTCGCCCAGCGCGCCCCGCAGCTGCCGGTGGCCGGCCCGATCCAGTACGACGCCGCGGTGGATCCCGGGGTCGGGGCGGCGAAGATGCCCGGCAACCCGGTCGCCGGGCGGGCCACGGTGCTCATCTTCCCGGACCTGGACACCGGCAACGCGACGTACAAGGCCGTGCAGCGCGCGGCTGGAGCGGTGGCGGTCGGGCCGGTGCTGCAGGGCCTGCGCCGACCCGTCAACGACCTGTCCCGGGGGTGCACGGTGCCCGACATCGTCAACACCGTCGCGATCACCGCGGTGCAGGCCGGGGCCAGCGAGGCCGCCCCGTGAGCCGGGTCCTCGTCGTCAACTGCGGCTCATCCTCACTGAAGTACCAGCTCGTCGACACCCGGGCGGGGCAGCGGCTGGTTACCGGTCTGGTCGAGCGCATCGGCGAGAGCGTCGGTCGGATCGAGCACGTGCGCCCCGGGGCGGACCCGGTCGAGGCGCGCGAGCGTTTCGCCGACCACGACGCGGCGCTGCGCGTCGTACTGGACCTTTTCGACCGGCATGGTCCCTCCCTCGTCGAGCTTTCCGGGGTGGGGCATCGGGTGGTGCACGGCGGGTCGCGGTTCCGCACGGCCACGCTGGTCGACGACGTCGTCGAGGCGGCCATCGCCGAGCTGGTCCCGCTGGCCCCGCTGCACAACCCGGCGAACCTGGTGGGCATCCGTGTGCTGCGCCGCCTGCTGTCGCACGCCCCGCACGTCGCGGTCTTCGACACCGCCTTCCACACCACGATGCCGCAGGTCGCGGCGACCTACGCCATCCCGACCGAGGTGGCGGCCCGCCACGGCATCCGCCGCTACGGCTTCCACGGCACCAGCCACCAGTACGTCACCCGTCGGGCCGCGGCCCTGCTCGCCCGCCCGGTCGAGGACGTCAACCTCGTGATCGCCCATATCGGCAACGGCGCCTCGGTCACCGCCGTGGCCGGCGGGTGCAGCGTGGACACCTCGATGGGGATGTCCCCTATGGAGGGGTTGGTGATGGGCACCCGCTGCGGCGACATCGACCCGGGCGTGGTGCTCCTGCTCGCGCGCGACTCCGGCCTTGACACCGCCGGGCTGGATGACCTGCTGAACCGGCGCAGCGGGCTTATGGGGATGTGCGGGCGCTCCGACGTCCGGTCGGTGCGTGAGCTGGCCCTGGCCGGGGACCCGGCGGCCCGGCTGGCGCTGGACGTCTACGCCTACCGGCTGCGCAAGTACGTCGGGGCCTACCTTGCCGTGCTGCCTGGTGCGCACGCCCTGGTCTTCACCGCGGGGGTCGGGGAGAACGACGCGGCGCTGCGCGCCGAGGTGTGCGACCCGCTGGGCCACCTGGGGCTGCGGCTGGACCACGCGGCGAACGCCGCGGCCAGCCGGGACACCGGAGAGCGGCGTATCGACGACGGCAGTGGCTCGATCCAGGTGCTCGTCGTGCCCACCGACGAGGAGGCCGAGATCGCCGCGCAGACCGCGGCATTGGCCGCGGGCCAGCCCCGTTAGGTTGGGGTCATGGACGGGGCGCGGCTGCCGGCGGGGGCCGCCGCCGCACTCGGGCTGACCCAGGAGCAGGCCCTCCAGCGAGCCGCTGAGGTCGGCCGCAACGAGGTGCCCGCACACCCGCCGACCCCGGTGTGGCGGCGCGTGGCGGCCCAGCTGCGTGACCCGCTGCTGCTGGTGCTGCTCGGCTCGGCGGCACTCACCCTGGCCACCGGCGACCTCACCGACGCCACCGTGATCCTGCTGGTCATCGCTGTCAACACCGGGGTGGGGGTCTGGCAGGAGGCACGCGCGGACCGGGCCATCGCCGAACTGTCCAGGCTGGGTGCCCCGCGCGCACGGGTGTTTCGGGACGGGGTCGAGCGCGAGATCCCCGCCGTCGACCTGGTGCCCGGCGACGTCGTCCACCTCGCCGAGGGTGACATCGTGCCGGCCGACGCCACCATCATCGCCGGCCCGGGGCTGCTGCTGGACGAGTCCGCGCTGACCGGGGAGTCGGTGCCGGTCGAGCGCGGGACCCAGCTCGAGCCGGCGGTGCGGGCCGGCACGGTCGTGCTTCGCGGGCGCGCGGTGGCCAGGGTCGAGGCGACCGGTGCCAGCAGCGCCTTGGGTCGCATCGCCGCGCTGCTGGACACCGCGCCGGGCCCGACCCCGCTGCAGCGCCGGCTGAGCAGGCTCGGCCGGGTGCTGGCCTACGCGGCACTGCTGCTGTGCGCGCTCGTCGCGGTGCTCGGTCTGCTGCGCGGCCAGCCGTTGGAGCTCATGGTGATCACCGCGGTCAGCCTGGCGGTCGCGGCTGTGCCGGAGTCGCTTCCGGCCGTTGTGACCCTCAGCCTCGCCCTCGGGGCACACCGGATGGCCCGGCGCAACGCCATCGTGCGCCGGCTCCCGGCGGTGGAGACCCTGGGGTCGGTCACGGTCATCGCCACCGACAAGACCGGCACCCTGACAGAGGGTCGGATGGTGCTCGAGCAGCTGTGGACACCCGAGGCGCAGGCCGTCCTGCCGTTGACCCCGCAGGCCGCGGCCGCGCTGCCGCAGGCACTGCGAGACCTGCTCACGGCAGGCGTGCTGTGCAACGACGCGGCCCTGCTCACCGGACCCGGTGACGCCCCAGGGCCCGGGCTCGGTGACGTGCCGGGGCCCGGGCTCGGTGACCCGACCGAGGCCGCACTGCTCACGGCGGCCGCCGGTCTCGGGCTGCACCGAGCCGAGCTGGTCGCGGCGCACCCACGGGTGGCCGAGCGGCCCTTCGACTCCGCCACCCGACGGATGACCACCGTGCATGCCGGCGACCCGACCTTCCGCGTCGTGGTCAAGGGCGCCCCCGACGCCCTGGCCCAGCTGCTCACGGACCCCTCGGACCGGCTGGAGACGGCCGCCCGGGCGGCTGAGGGGTTGGCCGGGGCCGGCTACCGCGTCCTGGCCCTGGCCCGCTGCGCCCGCGAGGACGTGCCTGCCGACCTGCTCGAGGCCGAGACCGGACTGCGGCTGCTCGGCCTGGTGGGCATCCTCGACCCGCCCCGGGCGGCTGCCGCGCCCGCCCTTCGGGCCTGCCAGCAGGCAGGCATCACCGCGGTGCTCGTCACCGGGGACCACCCGGCAACGGCGGCGGCGGTGGCGAGACGGCTGGGCATCTCCAGCGGCACCGGGGAGCTGGCCACGGGAGCGCAGCTGAGCTCCGGGGCGGTCCCGGACCCGCTGCGCGTGCGGGTCTATGCCCGCACCTCCCCGGAGCAGAAGCTCGACATCGTCGACGCGTGGCAGAGCACCGGCGCCGTGGTGGCGATGACCGGTGACGGGGTGAACGACGGCCCAGCCCTGCGCCGTGCCGACATCGGGGTGGCGATGGGCCGACGCGGCACCGAGGTGGCCCGGCAGGCCGCCGACCTGGTGCTCGCCGACGACGACCTGGCCACGGTGGTCGCCGCCGTCGAGGAGGGCCGACGCATCTATGCCAACGTGCGCCGGTTCCTGGCCTACGCGCTGTCCGGGGGGGCCGCCGAGATCGCGCTCATGCTGCTCGGGCCCTTCCTCGGGCTGGCGGTCCCACTCCTGCCGGCCCAGATCCTCTGGGTGAACCTGGTCACCCACGGGCTCACCGGTGTGGCGCTGGGAGCCGAGCCCGCGGACCCAGGGAGCATGACCCGCCCGCCCCGCCCGCCGGGTGAGAGCGTGCTGGGAGCCGGGCTGTGGCAACGGGTGGCCCGGCTGGCGGGGCTGGTCACCGGGCTGTCACTGGGCCTTGGGGTCTGGGCGCACGCGGCCGGGCTGGCCTGGCAGTCCATGGTCTTCGTCTCGCTGGCTGGCGCCCAGCTGGGGGTAGCGATGGGCTCGCGGGCGCGACCGGGCAGCACAGCCAACCCGGCGCTGCCGCTGGCCGTGCTCGCCGCGCTGGTGCTGACCGTGGCGGGGATCTACGTTCCGCTGCTGTCCGACCTGCTGGCCACCTCTGCACTGACCCCCGGCGAGCTCGCGCTGTCGCTGGCCGCGGTCCCGCTGGGCTGGCTCGGCATGCGCGCGGACCGTCACCTCACCCGGGCTACCGGCTAGTAACTTCCGGAGTACCGTGCTGCCATGACGAGCATCCACGTCCTGCCCGAAGCCCGCGTGCCCGACCCGGCCGGCCCCTCAGAGGCGCCCGTCGCCTCCGGGCACCGCACCCATGAGGTGACCAACCAGTCACCGCCCTTGGTCGGCCACGACGTCTTCGGCGCCGACGCGGCGCTGGTCGAGACGCTGGCACGGGTGGTCGGCGACCCCGGCAACCCCGGCAACGCCCGCGACCCCGGCGACACGGCCGCGGGCATGCACGAGGCCGACAGGGCACGGTTGGGCGAGCTTGCCGAACTGGGCCGACTGGCCGGCTCGCAGCAGGCCCAGACATGGGCCGATCAGGCCAACCGCTTCACCCCGCAGCTGCACACCCACGATCGTTTCGGCCACCGCGTCGACGAGATCGAGCTGCACCCCGCGTGGCACGAGCTGATGGGCGTGGCGGTCCGTCACGGGCTGCACGCCGCACCGTGGCGGGAGGAGGGCAGGCACCCGCACCTGCTGCGTGCGGCCGGCTTCTATGTGTGGAGCCAGGCCGAGCAGGGACATGGCTGCCCGATCTCGATGACCTACGCGGTCGTCCCCGCGCTGCGGCTCCAGCCGGAGCTGGCGGATCGCTGGGAGCCCCTGCTGGCCGCGCGCAGCTACTCCCCCGGCAGCCAGCCACCGCACACCAAGCCCGGCGTGCTCGCCGGGATGGGCATGACCGAGAAGCAGGGCGGCTCGGACGTGCGGGCCAACACCACCACGGCCACCCCCGATGGGTCGGACGGTTTCCGGCTCACCGGCCACAAGTGGTTCACCTCCGCGCCGATGAATGACCTCTTCCTCGTGCTGGCCCAGGCCCCCGGGGGCCTCACCTGCTTCCTGCTCCCCCGGGTGCTGCCAGACGGGACGCTCAACTCCTGGCGGATCCAGCGGCTGAAGGACAAGCTCGGCAACCGGTCCAATCCCTCCGGTGAGGTGGAGATGGACCAGGCCTGGGCGCAACGGGTCGGTCCCGAGGGGCGTGGGGTGGCGACGATCATCGAGATGGTCGCCGCCACCCGGCTGGACACCGTCCTCGGTTCGGCCGCCCTGGTTCGCCGGGCCCTCACCGAGGCGAGCTGGCACGCCGCGCATCGGCGCGCCTTCGGCACCGTCTTGGCCGACACCCCGCTCATGCGCTCGGTGCTGGCCGACCTCGCCGTGGAGGCGGAGGCGGCGCTGGCGCTCGGGCTGCGGCTGGCCAGTGCGGCAGACGCCGCTGCCCGCGGCGACGAGCAGGCGCGAGCCCTGCGGCGCATCGCGCTGCCACTGAGCAAGTACTGGGTGACCAAGCGGGCACCGACCCTGGTGGCCGAGGCGATGGAGTGCCTCGGCGGGAACGGCTATGTCGAGGAGTCTGTGCTGCCGCGGCTGCTTCGCGAGGCACCGGTCAACTCCATCTGGGAGGGCTCCGGCAGCGTCAACGCGCTGGACCTGCTGCGCGCCCTGGGCAAGGAACCCGCTGCCCTGGACGCCTGGCTGGCCGAGGTGGGGCTGGCCCGCGGTGCCGACCGGCACCTGGACAACGCGGTGCAGGCCGTGCTGGCCCTGCTGGCAGACATGGGTGACCCGAGTACGGCGCAGGCCAGTGCCCGCAGGCTGGCCGAGCAGATGGCCCTGGTCACCCAGGCGGCTCTGCTGGTCCAGCATGCCCCGCACTGCGTGGCGGACGCCTTCTGCGCCGGACGGCTCGGGCCCGGTGCCACCCTCACGCTGGGCACCCTGCCGCGCGGGCTGGATCTGGCCGGGATCGTGGCGCGGGCCACGCCGACCCTGGGGTGAGCGGCGCCGCCCGGCGCAACCGCGGCGCGGGGTAGGGTCTGCCCAGCCCCGAGGGGAGGAGCAGGACCGGATGCAGGTGTGGCCCGGCCGGCCCTACCCCCTTGGCGCGACCTACGACGGCAGCGGCACGAACTTCGCGATCTTCTCCGAGTCGGCCGAGACGGTCCAGCTGTGCCTCTTCGACGCCCGCGGCCGGGAGCAGCGCATCGAGCTGCGCGAGGTGGACGCCTTCGTCTGGCACGCCTACCTGCCCGGCGTGCAGCCGGGCACCCGCTACGGCTACCGCATGAGCGGGCCCTACCAGCCCGAGTCCGGGCACCGCTTCGACCACAGCAAGCTGCTGCTGGACCCCTACGCCAAGGCCGTCGACGGGCAGATCGACGGGCACCCGTCGCTGTTCTCCTACCGCTTCGACGAGCCCAGCCGGCGCAACCAGCAAGACAGCGCCCGGCACACCATGAAGTCGGTGGTGATCAACCCCTTCTTCGACTGGGGGGACGACCGCCCTCCCCGGCGGCCCTACCACGAGACGGTCATCTACGAGGCACACGTCAAGGGACTGACCCGATCCCACCCAGACATCCCCGCCGATATCCGCGGCACCTACGCCGGGATGGCCCACCCGGCCACGGTGGACTACCTGGCCGCGTTGGGTGTGACCGCTGTCGAGCTGCTGCCGGTGCACCAGTTCATCCAGGACCCCGCCCTCACCGCGCGGGGCCTGCGCAACTACTGGGGCTACAACACCATCGGCTTCCTGGCCCCGCACAACGAGTACGCCGCCTGGGGCACCCGCGGGGAGCAGGTCGCGGAGTTCAAGGCGATGGTCAAGGCCCTGCACGAGGCCGATATCGAGGTCATCCTCGATGTCGTCTACAACCACACCGCCGAGGGCAACCACCTCGGTCCGACGCTGTGCATGCGCGGCATCGACAACACCGCCTACTACCGGCTGGTCGACGGTGACCCCCAGCACTACTACGACACCACCGGCACCGGCAACACCCTGCTGATGCGCCACCCGCACGTGCTGCAGCTGATCATGGACTCGCTTCGCTACTGGGTGCTGGAGATGCACGTCGACGGCTTCCGCTTCGACCTCGCCGCCAGCCTGGCGCGCCAGTTCCACGAGGTCGACCGGCTCTCGGTCTTCTTCGACCTGGTCCAGCAGGACCCGGTGATCAGCCAGGTGAAGCTCATCGCCGAGCCGTGGGACCTCGGCGCCGGCGGCTACCAGGTCGGCGGGTTCCCGCCGCTGTGGACGGAGTGGAACGGCAAGTACCGGGACTGCGTGCGTGACTTCTGGCGGGGCGAGCCGGCCACCCTCGGGGAGTTCGCGAGTCGGCTGACCGGCTCGGCCGACCTCTACCAGAGCGACGGGCGACGCCCCAGCGCGAGCATCAACTTCGTCACCGCCCACGACGGGTTCACGCTGAGTGACCTGGTCTCCTACAACGACAAGCACAACGAGGCCAACGGTGAGGGCGGCGCGGACGGGGAGAGCCACAACCGGTCCTGGAACTGCGGTGCCGAGGGGCCCAGCACCGACGTGGCGATCAGCGCGCTGCGAGCCCGCCAGCAGCGCAACTTCCTCACCACGTTGCTGCTCTCCCAAGGCGTGCCGATGCTGCTGCACGGGGATGAGCTGGGCCGCACGCAGCTGGGCAACAACAACGCCTACTGCCAGGACAACGACCTGTCCTGGCTGGACTGGTCGATGCTGGAGACCAACGCGGGGCTGCTGGAGTTCACCGGTGCGCTGATCCGGCTGCGGCGCGAGCACCCGGTCTTCCGGCGCCGGCGCTTCTTCCACGGCAACCCGGCACGCGGCTCGGAGAGCGAGGTGGGCGACATCGCCTGGTTCACACCCTCGGGCACGCACATGACCGACGCCGACTGGGAGCAGGGGTTCGCCAAGGCCCTGGCCGTCTTCCTCAACGGCCAGGCCATCGCCGAGCCGGACCGGCGAGGCCAGCCGGTTGTCGATGACTCCTTCCTGCTGCTGTTCAATGCCGCAGCCCAGCCCCTGGAGTTCACCGTGCCCGACGAGGTGTACGGCGCGGGCTGGGCCATCGTCGTGGACACCTCCGACGCGACCACCCCGATCCGGCTGGGCCCCAACACCGGGCCCTCGCTGGAGCCCGGGCGCGCGCTTGTGGTGCTGGACCACTCGGTGACCGTGCTGCGCCGGGTCGAGCAGTACGACGGCTGAGCCCCCACCAGCTGCAGGTCTGGTTGGGTGGTGCCGTGCGCGCCCTGCTGCCTGAGCCCGGACCGCTCGAGGACGACGAGCTGGCGGGGCTGCTGGCCTGGCCGGACACCGGGCGACCGTGGCTGCGCGCCTCGATGCTGACCAGCCTGGACGGTGCCGTCACCGGGGCCGACGGGCGCTCGGGGTCACTGTCCACACCGGCCGACAGGGCGCTGTTCGCGCTGTGCCGTGCGCTGTGCGACGTCGTACTGGTCGGCTGGGGCACGGCACGGGTCGAGGGCTACCGACCGGCCACGGTCGCGGCGCGCTGGGCGCGCTGGCGCCCCGCCGACGCACCGCCGACACCGCGCATCGCCGTGGTCTCCGCGCGGCTGGACATCGACCTGTCGCTGCCGCTGCTCGCCCAGGGGCGCGCCAGCACCCTCGTGCTGACCACCGCCGAGGCCGACCCGGGGGCTCGGGCCGCGCTGGCCGAGCATGTCGAGGTGCTGGTGGCAGGCGAGGGCCACGTGGACCTTCCTGCCGCGTTGGGGCTGCTGGCGCAGCGCGGCCTGCACCGGGTGCACTGCGAGGGCGGGCCACGGCTGCTCGCCGCTGTGCTCGACGCGGGGCTGCTTGACGAGCTCTCGCTGAGCATCGCACCGGTGCTGACCGGCGGGGGCGGGCCGAGGCTGACCGGTGCGGGCGGGCCGGGCGGGGGCGGGCTGACCGCCGACCCTAGGCTGCGCCTGGTCCGGCTGCTGGAGGAGGACGGCTACCTCTTTGCGGGCTATCGGCCGTGAGAGCACGGCCACGGTGCGGCTCGGGCTGACGCACCGAGCGGCTCAATCCCGGGGTCGACCACGACGTGAGCCGGGTGCGCGACGCGTAGCCTTGTCGCTGCGGCATGCTGGGCCTGACGCGGCGCACACGACCGGGCCATGGAGGTCATCCTGTACACCATCCTGCTGCTCACCGAGAGCCGCCTGACCGAGCACGACGTGACCCGCGTCGCGGGCCTGCACGGTGCCGAGCCGGTGCACGTTCACGTCGTGGTCCCGGTCGACACCTCGCACAACCGGCTGGTCGAGGCCCTCGACGATGCGCTGCTCGGCCGACTGCGCGAGGCGGCCGACGCCGAGGGCGCCCGGCCGGCCGACGCCGAGCTGGCCGCCCGTCACGCCCTGGACACCTCCGTGTCCGCCCTGCGCGCGGCCAGGGTGGCCGAGGTCAGCGGGTCGCTGGCCCCCGACGACCCGGTGCCGGCGGTGGCCGAGCTGGCCGCCGACCTGCCAGCTGATGAGGCGGTCGTCATAACCGCGCCGCACCTGCTCGAGGAGGCGTTCAACCGGGACTGGGCCTCGCGGCTTCGCGACCGGACCCAGCTGCCGGTGCTGCACGTCGTGGCCGGCACCGACCGCGTGGTGAGCTGACCATCACGTCGGCGTCGCTTAGGCAGGAGCCCGTCGGTCGTTGAGGCCGGAGCCCGTCGGTGGCGATCGTCGACGCAACCAGGACATGCCCTCGACCTGAAGGTGGTCATGGTCGTGCGGTCGGTCCCCCCGCACGTCCGCGATGATCGTCCACTTCAGCACCAGCCCACCGATGATGGCGCCCAGCAGCAGGTCGGTGAACCAGTGCGTGGCACGGTAGATCGAGATGAAGCCCATGAACAGCGTCGAGCCGATCACGGCGGCGACCAGCCACCCGGCGTAGCGCCGTCCGTGCCGGGTGTCGCGGATCAGCAGCCAGGCGAGCAGACCGTAGACGAACACCACGTTGGCGGCGTGCCCGGAGGGGAACAGGTCACCGAACTGCCACAGCGCGGGGCCGCCCTCCCGCGGGCTCGGCCGGTGCGTGGTGAGCTTTATGCCCCCCACGATGACGTTGATGGCCAGCACCCCGCCGCTGACCACGAGGGCCGGCCACCAACGTCGGCGCCGCCAGACCACCAGGGCGGTGGCCGCGGCCAGCACCGGAAGGATCATGCCGCGCTGGCCCATGTGGTCAAGGACTGAAAGCACCGGGCGAGGGTCGGGGAAGCGCACCCGCATGTTCGAGCTGGCCACCCAGGTGTCCAGCGGCAGCAGCAGCCCGCTGTCCACACCGAAGAAGACGAGGATGCCCGCGGCGATGAGCGCCCGGGAGTCGATGAGGAAGGCGAGCAGCCTCGAGCGTGGCCGGCGGATGGTCATCCGATGCGGCTGGCCCGCGGGCTGGGCCGGCCCGGCCGCATCCGGCAGGCCCGCGGGCATGGCCGGCCTGTGCGCATCCGGCTGGCCCGCGGGCAGGGCCAGCCTGGCCGCTTCCGGCTGGCCCATACGGGCTGCCGTCCATGCCGAGCGGACCCCCCGGATCAACCCGCTCACGGCAGCGCGGCCACCAGCTCGGCCGGCGAACGCCGCCGGCCGGTGTAGAAGGGCACCTCGAGCCGGGTGTGCAGCCGGGCTCGGGCGCCACGCAGGTGGCGCATCAGGTCCACGATGCGGTGCAGCTCGTCGGCCTCGAAGGCCAGCATCCACTCATAGTCACCCAGGGCGAACGAGGAGACCGTGTTGGCCCGCACGTCCGGGAACTCCCGGGCCATCACGCCGTGCTCGGCCAGCATCGCCCGACGCTGCTCGTCCGGGAGCAGGTACCACTCGTAGGAGCGCACGAACGGGTAGACGCACAGGTAGGACCGTGGCTCCTCCCCGCCCAGGAAGGCCGGTATGTGGCTCTTGTTGAACTCCGCCGGGCGGTGCAACGCCATCTGCGACCACACCGGGGCCAGCCGAGCGCCCAGCTGGGTGCGCCGCAGCCGCTGGTAGGCATCCTGCAGGTCCTCACTTGCCCGAGCGTGCCACCAGACCATGAGGTCCGCGTCAGCCCGCAGGCCCGAGACGTCGTAGGTGCCCCGCACGACGACGTCCTTGCCGGCCAGCTGGTCGATGAGCTCCTCGAGCTCCCCCGACACCGCCGAACGGTCGATCTCGCCGAGCGGCTCGCGCACCGCGAAGACCGACCACATGGTGTAGCGGATCACGGTGTTGAGATCCCGGGCCCTCTTCCTGTCCCCATCAGCCTCGCTCATGCGCACCATTGTCACCCCGCCTCCGGGGTGGCGCCGACGTGGGTCGGCACCGTCTCGGCGGCCCGGCGTGCCGAGGCGATGCAGGCCGGCACCCCGATCCCGTCGTACGCCGCCCCGCACACCGCCAGGCCCGGCATCGCGGCGAGGGCAGAACGGATCCGCTCGACCCGATCCAGATGCCCCACGGCGTACTGCGGCAGCCCCCGGCCCCAGCGGGTCTCCCGGGTGGCCACCGGCAGGCCGGACAGCCCGAGCACCGGGGCCAGTTCCGCCACCGCGGCTGCGCCCAGCTCGTCGTCCTCGCGTTGCAGGTCGGCCTCCTCACCCATCCGACCGATCGACATCCGAGCCAGCACCGTGCCCGGCACCTCCCCGGCCAGGAAGCCCCACTTCGAGGTGGACAAGGTCACTGCCTTCACCAGGCCGCCATCCACCGCCGGGATGAGGAAACCAGACCCGGCGGGCAGGCGGCGCACCGCCTCGCGCGGCCAGGCGGCCGCGACGATGGCCATCGAGGCGTAGTCGATCCCGGCCAGCTCGGTGGCGGCGCTCGGGACCGCCTCGGCCAGCAGTCGTGACGCCGGGTGCGCGGGCACGGCGGGCACCACCGCGTGGGCCCGCAGCAGCTGCGCGTCGCGGGTCGAGCCGACCAGCAGCTCCGAACCATCCGGGCGCCGGCGCAGCCCTCGCACCGGGGCGGCGAGGCCGGCGATCCCCGCGCCCACCACGACGACGCGCGGTGGTGCGTCCGGCGGGGGCGCAGCGGGCCCGGGCCGGCCGCTCCAGGCCCCGGATGACATGACAGTCACGATCTCAGACCCGCCGGAACCGGGCGCGCCGGGAATGCGTCCCAGCGCCATCGACGAAGGAGGACTCCATGCCCCCGATGCCCGCAGAGCCCGTTATCCCCACGCGGCCCGCGGTCCCCCCGATGCCCGCAGAGCCCGCAGAGCCCGTTATCCCCACGCGGCCCGCGGTCCCCGCGCCACACGCCACCCGGCGGCGTCTGCGCGTCACCGGCGCAGCGCTTCTGGCGCTGACCGTGCTCCTCGGCGCCGCTGCCTGCACCTCCAGCCCGACGGGCTCGGCCTCGTCGGCTCAGTCCGCCGCCAACGCGAGTGCCCCCGCGCTGCCCGCGGCCGATGCCGCCGGTGGTCAGGGGCAGCCGGCCCGGGCAGGGGGGTCCGCCATGTCGGCATCGGACCTTCTGCCGGTGCAGCGCTCGGTCGTGGTGACCGGTTACCTGGCCGTCGAGGTCGCCGACGTCGCTGTGGCAGCCACCCGGGTGCGGGCCATCGCCACGGGGCTTGGCGGCTATCTCGCCAACGAGGCGCTCGGCGGGACCCCGCAGCCCTCGCCTGGGCCGGCCGCAGACTCCACCCCGCCGAGAGACGCCGCCAGTCTCAGCATCCGGGTGCCCACCTCATCGGCCGATGCCGCGCTCACCCAGATCGGTGCCCTCGGCAGGGTGGTCTCCCGCAACCTGTCCCGCACCGACGTCACCGCCCAGGTGGTCGACGTCGGGTCCCGGCTGGACACGATGCGAGCCAGCGTCGCCCGGATCCGTGCCCTGCTGGCCAAGGCCACCTCGATCGGCGACATCGTCACGATCGAGGGTGAGCTGACCAAACGGGAGGCCGAGCTGGAGTCCTGGCAGGC
>JAJZTN010000026.1 GCA_021848885.1 Actinomycetes bacterium | reverse complement strand
TGTCAGCCATACCCGGACTGTAGGGCAGGGCTCTGACACGGCCGGTCGCGCTGCCAGGGCCCCGTAGCATCACAACCGTGAGCGACCCACGCACCACCCGAGGGCGCAACCCGTGAGCGACCCACGCACCTCCCGAGGGGGCAACCCGGCCAAGCGCGGCCCGGGGCTGCTGGTCGGGCGGCCCTTCGGGGTGCCGATCTATGTCTCGCCCACCTGGGTGCTGGTCGCCGCGCTCATCACCTGGGCCTTCGCACCGCAGATCGAGTCCCGGGTCCCCGGTATCGGGTCGGGTGCCTACCTTGTGTCCTTCGCCTTCGCGGTGCTGCTCTATGGCTCGGTGCTGCTGCACGAGCTGAGCCACTCGGTGGTGGCGCTGCACTTCGGGCTCCCCGTACGACGAATCACCCTGCACGTGCTCGGCGGCGTCTCGGAGATAACCGAGGAACCTCGCACGCCGGGCCAGGACTTCCTTGTCGCAGTTGCCGGACCAGCCGTGTCGCTGGGCATCGCCGCAGTCGGCTGGGCCGGTCTCCAGGTGCTTCCCGGCGGTTCCGTGGTCGCAGTGCTCATGGGTGAGCTGACAGTGGCGAACCTGCTCGTCGGCATCTTCAACCTGCTGCCGGGGTTGCCGCTGGACGGCGGTCGGCTGCTGTCAGCTCTGGTGTGGCGCCTTCGCGGGGACCGGCTGGCAGGTGCCGTCGTGGCCGGGTGGGCCGGGCGAGTGCTCGCGATCGCCGTCTTCCTGGCGCCGCTGGCCCTGGCCGGCCAGTCGGTCGTCAACGTGGTCTGGGGTGCCCTGCTGGCCTCCTACATCTGGGTCGGGGCCAACCAGTCCCTGCTTTCGGCTCGGCTGCGCGACCGACTGCCCGGCATCAGCGCCCGGGCGCTGACCCGCCGAGCTCTGCCGGTGCAGTCCGGGCTGCCGGTCAGCGAGGCAGTACGGCGCGCCATCGAGACTGGGGCGCAGGCGATGGTGGTGGTCGACCCGCAGGGCCGGCCGGTCGGATTGGTCAGCGATGCCGCGGTGACAGCGACCCCGATCCAGCAGCGGCCCTGGGTCGATGTCGGGACGCTGTCGCGGCGGATCGACCCGAGACTGGTGCTCACCGCCGACCTGGGCGGGGAGGAGCTGGTCAAGACACTTGCCGAGCGACCGGCGCCGGAGTACCTCGTCGTGGACGCCCAAGGGCTGGTGTACGGCGTACTGGTCACCGCCGACGTTGAGCGCGCCTTCGCCGGTCAGCACTGAGGTCCCGCCGCACCGTCCGGGCACGCCGTCCCGCCGCACCGTCCGGGCACGCCACCAGGCGCCCCTAGACTTGCCGGCCGTGACCGAGCCGACCGGAGCGCAGGCGCGACGTGGCCCACTGCGCGTAGGCGACCGGGTGCAGCTGACCGACTCCAAAGGCCGCATGCACACGATCACGCTGGCCGAGGGCAAGCAGTTCCATACCCACCGCGGCGCCTTCGCCCACGACGAGCTCATCGGGGCCCCGGAGGGCAGCGTCGTCACGACGACCGGGGGAGTGGCGTACCTGGCGATGCGGCCGCTGCTGGCCGACTTCGTGCTGTCCATGCCCCGGGGGGCGGCGGTCGTCTATCCCAAGGACTCCGCCCAGATCGTGGCCATGGCCGACATCTTCCCGGGCGCCAGGGTGGTCGAGGCCGGCGTCGGGTCAGCAGCGTTGACGATGTCGCTGCTGCGCGCGGTAGGGGACTCCGGACTCGTGTCCTCCTACGAACGCCGTCCCGAGTTCGCCGAGGTGGCGCGGACCAATGTGGAGACCTTCTTCGGTGGGCCGCACCCAGCGTGGCGGCTGACCGTGGGGGACCTGTCCGCCGCGCTCGTCGAGACCGAGGTCGACCGGGTGGTGCTGGACATGCTGGCCCCGTGGGAGTGTCTGGACGCGGTCAGCTCCGCGTTGCTGCCTGGGGGAGTTCTCATCTGCTACGTCGCCACCACGACGCAGCTGTCCCGCACGGCTGAGGCGATGCGCGCTCATGGGAGCTTCACCGAGCCGACGGCCTGGGAGACCCTGGTGCGGGACTGGCACCTGGAGGGGCTGGCCGTGCGCCCCACACACCGGATGGTCGGCCACACCGGCTTCCTGGTGAGCACCCGGCGGCTGGCCGAGGGCGTGCCCCCGCCATTGCGCCGCCGCCGCCCCGCCAAGGGGAGCAACGACGAGGACGTCGACTGGACCGCCGAGGACCTGGGTGAGCGCACCGTGGGCGAGACCAAGCTGCGCCGGCTGCGCCGGTCCCTGCCGTAGCGCCCGGCCGCCGGCGAGGGTGCGCGCAGGCCGTCACCCTGCCCCGCCGCCGGCGAGGGTGGGCGCAGGCCGTCACCCTGCCCCGCCGCCGGCGAGGGTGGGCGCACCCTGGTCGGCCAACACGCGGTCTGGCGATGACGGCTGTCATTCTCGACAGCCGCGGGTAGGGTCGAGACCGGTGGCGTCCCGCCCAGCCGTGCAGGAGGTGAGGCCCATGTCGACTCATGAGTCGGACCGCGACGAGCGGGACCGGCGGGAGCGCGAGGACCTGCTTCGTCAGGTACGTGCCCTGGAGGAAGAGGTTGGCCATCTTCGCCGCCGCCTCTCCGACGGTCCGGGTCACGTGCGGGCCATGGAGGAGCGCATCGCGAGCCTGCGGGAGAACCTCGCCGGGGTGACCGCACAGAACGAGCGGTTGGCCCAGACCCTGCGTGACGCGCGCGACCAGATCGTCACGCTCAAGGCCGAGGTGGACCGCTTGGCGCAGCCACCGGCCGGCTACGGCACGTTCATGGAGCGGCACGAGGACGGCACCGTCGACGTCTTCACCGCCGGGCGCAAGATGCGGGTCGCGGCCAGCCCCGCCGTCGACGTCTCGGCGCTGCGCCGTGGCCAGGAGGTGCTGCTCAACGAGGCCCTCAACGTCGTACGCGCGTGCTCCTACGAGATGGTCGGCGAGATCGTCATGCTCAAGGAGCTGCTGGCCGACGGCACGCGTGCTCTCGTCGTGGCGCACGCCGATGAGGAACGCGTCGTGCGGCTTGCCGCGCCGCTGCTCGACGAGCCACTGCGCGCCGGGGACGCCCTGATGGTCGACACCCGCTCCGGCTACGCCTATGAGCGAGTCCCCAAGGCGGAGGTCGAGGAGCTCGTCCTGGAGGAGGTCCCCGACATCGACTACGCCCAGATCGGGGGTCTGGTCCGCCAGATCGAGCAGATCCGAGACGCGGTCGAGCTGCCTTACCTGCACCAGGACCTGTTCCGGGAGCACCATCTGCGCGCACCCAAGGGAGTGCTGCTCTACGGCCCACCGGGCTGCGGCAAGACCCTCATCGCCAAGGCCGTGGCGAACTCGCTGGCCCGCAAGGTCGCCGAGGTGACTGGGCAACCGGTGGGGAAGTCGTTCTTCCTCAACATCAAGGGCCCGGAGCTTCTCAACAAGTACGTCGGGGAGACCGAACGGCACATCCGGCTGATCTTCCAGCGCGCCCGGGAGAAGGCCAGCGGCGGCACACCCGTCATCGTCTTCTTCGACGAGATGGACTCCCTCTTCCGCACCCGCGGGTCCGGGGTGTCCTCGGACGTGGAGAACACCATCGTGCCGCAGCTGTTGTCGGAGATCGACGGGGTGGAGAGCCTGGAGAACGTCATCGTGATCGGCGCCTCCAACCGGGAGGACATGATCGACCCAGCGATCCTGCGCCCCGGTCGACTGGACGTGAAGATCAAGATTGAGCGTCCCGACGCAGAGGCGGCCCGGGACATCTTCAGCAAGTACCTGATCCCGGACCTACCGCTGCACCCGGATGACCTGGCCGAGAACGGCGGCAGCCGCGAGGCGACGGTCGAGGCGATGATCCAGCGGACCGTTGAGCGGATGTACTCCGAGATCGAGGAGAACCGCTTCCTCGAGGTCACCTATGCCAATGGCGACAAGGAGGTCCTGTACTTCAAGGACTTCAACTCGGGAGCAATGATCGAGAACATCGTTGACCGGGCGAAGAAGATGGCAATCAAGGACTTCCTCGAGTCCGGGCAGAAGGGGCTGCGGATATCGCACCTGCTGACCGCATGCATCGACGAGTTCAAGGAGAACGAGGACCTCCCCAACACCACCAACCCGGACGACTGGGCACGGATCTCGGGCAAGAAGGGCGAGCGGATCGTCTACATCCGCACCCTGGTGCAGGGCAAGCAGGGCACGGAGGCGGGCCGGTCGATCGACACCGTGGCGAACACCGGGCAGTACCTGTAGGCGGCGGGTCAGCGGGCGCCGGCGAGTCAGCGGGCACCGGCGAGCTCGGCGGGCTCGTCCAACTCGTCAAGGTCGTCGAACTCGTCGAACTCGTCGAGCTCGTCGAGTTCGCCCCCCGCTGACTCCTCCTGCAGGGCCAGGGTGGCACCGCGCTGGATGCTGTCCATCGCCGAACCCACCGCGACTGGGTCGAGCGGGTAGAGGTGCCCGGTGGGGGACCGCCAGGTCCAGCGCCCCCCGCGCAGCGTCAGACTCCATCCGGCCAGATGCTTGAGCCGGTGGTGTGACCGACACTCACTGAGCAGGTTGGCGGGTGTGGTGCGACCTCGCGGCCATGGCACGACATGGTCCTGGTCACATGTCTCGGCTCGCTGACGACAAGTGGGGAAGGCGCAGGTCCGGTCCCGGGCCGCCACCAGTGCGGCCACCGAAACCGGAGGATCGTGGGTTGCCGAGTCCATCGCAAGCACCGCACCAGTGACCGGGTCGGTGAGCAACCGGCGCCAGTCGGCGTCGGAGGCGATCACCCGGGCCACCTCGGCGCACACCGGTCCGTAACCGGCCAGGTGCCCTGGTGCCTGCGACGCGTACAGCATCGTGGCCTCGCTGACGGTGAGCTGCACCAGCGGCCGCATCCGGCCGGCCGACCCGACGCCATGATGCCCAGCCATCCGGAAGCCGCGCGAGTCAGTGCCCGATGCGAGGGCAACGGAGTCAGTGCCCGATGCGGGGGTGACGGGGTCAGTGCCCGATGCGAGGGCAACGGGGTCAGTGCCCGATGCGAGGGCAACGGGGTCAGTGCCCGATGCGGGGGTGACGGGGTCAGTGCCGGATGCGGGGGTGACGGGGTCAGTGCCGGATGCGGGGGCAGTCGACAGCTCTCCCGCACCCTGCTGAGCCGCCGAGCCGGCCGAGCAGGCACTGTCCCCGGCAATGGCCGGATGAGTCGTGACGAGCCAGGCCAGCGCGTCGTACCGACGCTGGTCCATCGTGCGAGCGTCATCGGGGGCGCAGCCGTGTCGAGCCATCAGGTCGAGGCAGGAGTAGACCGCCAGCGCGGCATCAGCCGGCCCCTGGGCCCTCAGCGTCGCCATCGCGTCCTCTTCGGCGAAGATCTGCACCCGCCTGACGGTCCGCGCGAGCTCACTGCGCTTCCAGGCTCCGTCGGGGTCGAGAGCGAGCACCTCCCGCCGGAGCCGGTCGATGAGCTGGCCGACAGTCAGCCGCGGGGCCTCGGGCAGCACCCGGTCCTCGACCGCGTCGATGAGCTCCTGATCCTCGAGGGGCCGGGTCGCACGGGCGACGGCGAACGCCTTGCGCGGCTCGATGGTCCCGCTGCGCAGCGCGGTGAAGGTGCCAGGAAGCCGGACGGCGAGGTCAAGGGCACTCAGCAGTCGGTCAGTGGCACAGTGACGGCTCCAGGCGAGCCTGGCCCCGATCTCGTCCGCGGCGAACTCGCTCACCCAGCGGGCCCCGAAAAGGCCGTGCTCGCTCCATGCGGGGCCGGGATCCTCGCCATCAGCGCGCGTACGGTCGGCGAACGTGTCGGGCCCCGAGCCGGTGCCACCGGAGCAGCCCGCGTCGGCAGGGTGGCTGATCGCCTCGTCGCCACTGCCCCGGACCGGTCGGCGCGCCGCGAAGTCCGCCAGCGCGGCCAGCTGGCCTGCCTCGACCCAGCCCCGCATGCGCTCGTAGGCCGCGATGAGCTCGATCCGCCCTGCGTCGTCGAGATCAGCCATCGGGCCCTCGGCGAGGCGAGCCAGCTCGGCGGCGAGCTCCGGTCCGGGGGCGAGTCGCGCCCAGTGTGGGAGACGGACCGAATCGTCCACGGCAACACGCTCGGCCTCGGCCACTGTCCGGGCCAGGTGACGAGCGGCAGGGTCCTCGCCACCTCCCAACCCGCCGTTGCTGCGAGCGCGCGCAAGTGCGGCCGAGCCGACAAGGGTGCTCACCCCAGGGAGCAGCACAGACGCCTTGGCGCGTGGAGGCTCGAGGGGATCGAACATGTGTTCGATTGTAGTGTGTCGCAGGGACAATGGGAAGGGGAATCCACAACCACGTGCGCCCCTCAGTCGCGCAGCCGGCGACCCGATCGCCTCAGCCGGGTGCGTGCCAGCCCACCAACCAGTCGCCAGCCCAGCAGGAACAGCCCGAGGAACGCCGAGGCCACCACCACGAAGGCGGCGTCCACGCCCTGCCCGCTGGCCGCCCGGGCAAGCATCCCGACAACCACGGTCGTCGGCCAGACCCACAGCCCGGCGGCCGGGCTGGACAGCTCCCGTCCGCGCCTACGGGCGAGCAGCCAGCCCAGCGCAGTGCCGAGCAGGAAGGGCCAGCTGGTGCGGGTGATCCCGGCCAGCGTCTCACTCTCGGCGTGGCTGCTGCGGCCGATGAGCACGAAGACCAGTACGGCGATGACGTCGACGATCGGGGCGGGTGCGGGCACCAGACCAGGCTAGCCAGCCGGGCGCCGTGCCCGGCCCGCGCGAGCCGCACCGCACGTCAGCCCCTCGTCGTACGCTCGTCACATGAGCGTGCGCCGGGTGATGGGCATCGAGACCGAGTACGGCGTCTCCGTGCCGGGCAACCCGAGCGCCAACGCGATGCTGACCTCCTCGCAGCTGGTCAACGCCTATGCGGCGGCGTCCGTGGGACCGGCCCGGCGCACCCGCTGGGACTTCGAGGAGGAGAACCCGCTGCGCGACGCGCGGGGTTTCGACCTGTCCCGCGAGGCGGCTGACATAAGCCAGCTCACCGACGAGGACCTGGGCCTGGCCAACACCGTCCTCACCAACGGGGCACGGCTCTACGTCGATCACGCCCACCCGGAGTACTCCTCGCCCGAGGTGACCTCTCCGCGCGATGCCGTGGTGTGGGACAAGGCCGGCGAGCTGGTCATGGCGGAGGCGGCGCGCCGGGCCGCCGCGACCCCGGGGATCCCCACGATCAACCTCTACAAGAACAACGTCGACAACAAGGGCGCCTCCTACGGCTGCCACGAGAACTACCTGATGCGCCGGGAGACCCCGTTCGGCGACATCGTGCGCCACCTGACGCCGTTCTTCGTCTCCCGCCAGGTGGTCTGCGGGGCCGGCCGGGTGGGCATCGGCCAGGACGGTTCACGCACCGGTTTCCAGATCAGCCAGCGGGCGGACTACTTCGAGGTCGAGGTGGGGCTGGAGACCACCTTGAAGCGCCCGATCATCAACACCCGTGACGAGCCGCATGCCAGCGCCGAGAAGTACCGTCGACTGCACGTCATCATCGGCGACGCCAACCTCTCGGAGATCTCCACCTACCTCAAGCTGGGCACGACATCGCTCGTGCTGGCCATGATCGAGGACGCCTTCCTCACCGAGGACCTCAGCGTGGAGCACCCCGTCCAGGCGCTGCACGCGGTCTCTCACGACCCCACGCTGAGCCACCTGGTCACGCTGCGCAACGGCCGCAGGCTCACCGCCGTTCAGCTGCAGCTGGAGTACCTCGAGCAGGCCCGCAAGTACGTCGAGGACCGCTACGGCAGCGACGTCGACTCCCAGACCCGCGACGTGCTCGAGCGCTGGGAGTCGGTCCTGGCCCGGCTGGAGTCCGACCCGCGATCGCTGGCCCGGGAGCTGGACTGGGTGGCCAAGCTCGAGCTGCTCGACGGCTACCGTCACCGCGACGGGCTGGACTGGGGCTCGGCGCGGCTGGAGGCGGTGGACCTGCAGTGGTCGGACGTGCGTCCCGACAAGGGCCTCTACAACCGGTTGGCCGCCCGCGGCCGGATGCAGCGGCTGGTCAGCCACGACGAGGTCGTGCGAGCCGTCAGCGAGCCCCCGGAGGACACCCGCGCCTACTTCCGCGGCCGCTGCCTGGCCAAGTACGCCGATTCGGTCACGGCGGCATCCTGGGACTCGGTCATCTTCGACGTGCCCGGCCACGAGTCGTTGCAGCGCATCCCGACCCTGGAACCGCTGCGCGGGACCCGCAGCCACGTCGGCGAGCTGCTGGACCGCTGCTCGAGCGCCGCCGAGCTGGTCAGGGCGCTAAGCGCCACCTGACCCCACCGGAGGTGGTGTCAGCGGCCCCGGCCGGGGACCGGCCAGCTCGTGCCCACCCGTGCCGGAGGCAACCTCGACCATCACGGGGTCCCGGGCTTGTACTGTCCAGCCTGAGGAGAGGAGCACTCCCCATGACGACCAAGGACACCGGCGGGCAGCAGCGACCTGCCCGGCGCGAGGCCGATGACGAGGAACCGCAGGCAACCTCCGACCTCACCGCGCGCAAGGAGCAGCTCGACGACGACATCGACGCGATCCTCGACGAGATCGACGAGGCACTGGAGGAGAACTCCGAGGAGTTCGTGCGAGGGTTCGTGCAGAAGGGCGGGCAGTAGCCTCGGTCGGCCGCGGGCAGCAGCCGCGGCCGGTGACTCGCCACCGATGGTGCCGCGGCCTCGGCGGTGGCCTCGGCGGTGGCCCCGAACAAGTAAGTTTGCCGTCGTGCCCATCAACCACGATGAGGCGGGCCGCCTTCCCGCCGCCTTCCTGACCCCGGGGACGTCCTCGTTCGCCGACTTCCTCGCGGTCCTCTCACCCGACCTGCTACCTGGGCGGCGTACGCCGTCAACGTCCGCGACGCCAGCCACCGTCCCGCACGGCACCACCATCGTCGCCGTGGCGTTCCCCGGCGGGGTGGTGATGGCGGGGGACCGGCGAGCCACGATGGGCAACCTCATCGCGTCGCGGGACATCGAGAAGGTCTTCCCGGCCGATGACCACTCGGCCGTCGGCATCGCCGGGTCGGCCGGTCTGGCCCTGGAGATCGTTCGGCTGCTGCAGGTCGAGCTCGAGCACTACGAGAAGATCGAGGGCACCACGCTGTCCCTGGACGGCAAGGCCAACCGCCTTGCCCAGATGATCCGCGGCAACCTGGCCATGGCTCTGCAGGGTCTGGTAGCCGTGCCGATGTTCGCCGGCTTCGACGACGAGACCGGGCAGGGCCGCATCTTCAGCTATGACGTCACCGGCGGGCGCTACGAGGAGCACCGCTACCACTCCGTCGGATCCGGCTCGCTGTTTGCCCGCGGGACGCTGAAGAAGGTCTTCACCGACGACCTCAGCGCCGAGGACGCCGCGCTGGCGTGCATCGAGGCGCTCTACGACGCCGCCGACGAGGACTCGGCGACCGGCGGGCCGGACCTTACGCGCAAGATCTACCCGGTGGTGGCGACCATAACCGCCGAGGGCTACCACCGGATGCCCGAGCAGGAGACGGCGCGGCTGGTGCAGCTCGTTGTGGACCGCCGGATGACCGACCCGGGCGGGCCGAAGGCCCCGCTGCACTGATGTTCGCCCCGCGCACCCCGTTCGCCCCGCGTGCCCGGCTCGCCCCGCGCACCCCGTTCGCCCCGCCGCGCTATCCCTCCATCGCCGACGCAGACCACCGGAGACCGCTGTGACGATGCCGTTCTACGTCTCGCCCGAGCAGCTGATGAAGGACCGGGCCGACTTCGCGCGCAAGGGGATCGCGCGCGGGCGCAGCGTGGTGGTCGTGGCCTACGACGCCGGGATCCTCTTCGTCGCCGAGAACCCCTCCCGGGCGCTGCACAAGATCAGCGAGATCTATGACCGGATCGCCTTCGCAGCGGTGGGCCGCTACAACGAGTTCGAGAACCTGCGCATCGCCGGGGTCCGCTACGCCGACCTGCGTGGCTACTCCTACGACCGACGCGACGTCACCGCGCGTGGCCTTGCCAACGCCTTCGCGCAGACCCTCGGTGCCGTCTTCTCCGGTCAGGGGGAGAAGCCCTTCGAGGTCGAGCTCGTGGTCGCCGAGGTCGGCGACGGCGCTGAGACAGACCAGCTCTACCGGCTGACCTATGACGGCTCGGTCGGCGACGAGCACGGCTGGGTAGCCATGGGAGGGCAGGCCGAGCACGTCGGG
Source organism: Actinomycetes bacterium (assembly GCA_021848885.1). Lineage (GTDB taxonomy): Bacteria > Actinomycetota > Actinomycetes > JAJZTN01 > JAJZTN01 > JAJZTN01. Next base: position 12,665 of record JAJZTN010000026.1, on the reverse strand, counting down.
GAGGTGCTCGCGGCCCGCTACCGGGACGGACTCACCCTCACCGAGGCGCTGGCGCTGGCGGTTGACGCGCTCGGGCATGACAACGGTGAGGACCGGGCGCTGCCGCCCGAACAGCTCGAGGTGGCCGTGCTGGACCGGCACCGCCCGCGACGGAAGTTCCGCCGGCTGGCCGGGCCGCTGCTGGGTCGGCTGCTCGGCGGCGGCCCCGCGGGTCAGCACGACGGTGACGCGGACGACGACGCCGAGGCGCAGGGCTGAGCCCGGCGGCGCGCCATCGGGACTCCGGCCGCCCAGGCGGGCCGGGCGACGTACGGTAAGGCAATGGACCGGCGCATCCTCGGCTTGGAGAACGAGTACGGGGTGACGTGCACGTTCCGAGGGCAGCGACGTCTGAGTCCGGACGAGGTGGCCCGCTACCTCTTCCGCCGGGTGGTCAGCTGGGGGCGCAGCAGCAACGTCTTCCTACGCAACGGTGCCCGGCTCTACCTGGACGTGGGCAGCCACCCGGAGTACGCCACCCCGGAGTGCGACGACGTCCGCCAGCTCGTCGTCCACGACAAGGCGGGGGAGCGGATCCTCGAAGGCCTGCTGGTCGATGCCGAGCGGCGGCTGCACGAGGAGGGGATCACCGGGGACGTCTACCTGTTCAAGAACAACACCGACTCGGCCGGCAACTCCTACGGCTGCCACGAGAACTACCTGGTCGGCCGACACGGTGAGTTCTCCCGGCTGGCCGATGTGCTCATCCCGTTCCTGGTGACCCGCCAGATGATCGCCGGCTCCGGGAAGATCCTTGCCACCCCGCGCGGAGCGGCGTACTGCGTGAGCCAGCGCGCCGAGCACATCTGGGAGGGAGTCTCCAGCGCCACCACCAGGTCCCGGCCGATCATCAACACCCGCGACGAGCCGCACGCCGATGCCGAGCGCTACCGCCGGCTGCACGTCATCGTGGGCGACTCGAATATGAGCGAGACCACCACGCTGCTCAAGGTCGGGGCAACCGACCTGGTGCTGCGCATGATCGAGGCCGGGGTGGTCATGCGCGACCTGACCCTGGAGAACCCGATCCGCTCCATCCGCGAGGTCAGCCATGACATCACCGGTCGGCGGCTGGTGCGCCTGGCCAACGGCCGGGAGGCCAGCGCGCTGGACATCCAAGGGGAGTACCTGACCCGGGCCCAGGACTTCGCGGCCAGGCGAGGCTATGACTCCGGGACGGTCAAGCAAGTGCTGGACCTGTGGGCGCGGACGCTGAGCGCGATCGGCTCGGGTCGGCTCGCCGACATCGAGCGAGAGATCGACTGGGTCACCAAGTTCCGGCTGATCGAGCGTTACGCGATCAAGCGCAACCTCTCGCTCGCCTCGCCCAGGATCGCCGCGATCGACCTTGCCTACCACGACATCTCCCGACGCCGCGGGCTGTACTACCTGCTGGAGCGCAGCGGGCGGGTCGAGCGGGTGACCCGGGACCTGGAGGTCTTCGAGGCCAAGTCGGTGCCCCCGCAGACCACCCGCGCCCGGCTGCGCGGGGAGTTCATCAAGGCGGCCCAGGAGAAGCGGCGGGACTTCACCGTGGACTGGGTGCACCTCAAGCTCAACGACCAGGCGCAGCGCACGGTGCTGTGCAAGGACCCGTTCCGCAGCGTCGACGACCGAGTGGAGCGGCTCATCGCGAGCATGTGAGGCGAGCAGGTGAGCCCACCGCCTCGGCCCGACGGGTCGTACGGGCTGAGTGAGAATGCACCCCGCACCCGCCGTCACGTAGGGTGTCGTGACCCCTTCGTCGACCTGAGGCCTCTCTCGTGCTCCGTCACCGCTGTATCGGGGTGGCCGCTGCGGCCGCCGCCCTCCTGCTGGTCTCCGCCTGTGGCTCCGCCGGCTCGTCCGGCTCGCCAAGCGCGTCCCCGGCCTCGTCCTCCGCCGCCGCTTCCGCGACCGGGTCAGCCAGCGCTGCGCCGACCTTCAGCGTCATGACCGACGGGCCCGCCCCCGCGGTGACCGGCGCGCCGGGCAAGAACCCGACGATCGCCAAGGGGACCGGCACCCCACCGACCGCCCTGGTCATCAACACCTTGGCCAAGGGCGCCGGAGCTGTCATCGCCACCGGCGACCTGGTGGTGACCAACTTCGCGGTGCAGAAGTGGACCGGGTCGACCCCGCTGGGCTCGACCTACACCTCCGGGGGACCCACGTCCTTCCCGATCGGCCTGGGGCAGGTCATCCCGGCCTGGGAGAAGCTCGTCGGCCAGCACGTCGGCGCCCGGGTGGAGATGGTGGTCCCGCCGGCGGCCGGTTTCGGCAGCGCAGGCAACTCGCAGGCCGGGGTCGCCCCCACCGACACCCTGGTGTTCGTGTTCGACCTCCTCGGGGCCTACCCGTCCAAGGTCAAGGCGACTGGCACGCCAGGGGCGAAACCCCCTGCCGGGATCACGGTGAGCGACGGCGGCAACGCCGGACCCACGGTGACCGTCGCCAAGGGGCTGACGGCACCCACCGCGGTGGCGACCACCCGGCTGCTGCAGGGCAGCGGGCCGGTGGTCAAGGCCGGCCAGACGGTCGTGGTGCAGTACACCGGCCTGACCTTCGCCGACGGCAAGGTCTTCGACTCCTCCTGGAAGCGCGGCGTGCCGGCGGCCTTCACCATCGGGTCCGGGCAGGTCATCAAGGGCTGGGACACCGGCATCGTCGGGGCTCACGTCGGGGACCGGCTGCTGCTGGTCATCCCGCCGGCGCAGGGTTACGGCAGCTCCGGCCAGCCACAGGCCGGAATCCCGGCCAACGCCACGCTGGTCTTCGTCGTCGACATCATCGCCGCGATCTGAGTCGACCCGCTCTGAGCCGACCCGCGGGGCACACTCACCCGGCAGCCTCGCAGCGGTAGCCTCACCGGCCGGAGGGAGGTGGGGCGATGTCGTCACGCGACAAGACCGAGCGGCTGCTCAACCTCACCATCGCCCTGCTGGCGACCCGCCGCCCGCTGACCCGGGCCGAGCTGCGTCGGATGGTGCCGGGCTACCCGGACTCCGACGAGGCGTTCGAGCGGATGTTCGAGCGGGACAAGGACGACCTGCGCGAGATGGGCGTGCCGGTCGAGACCGGTGCCACATCGGCCCTCTTCGACGACGAGCTGGGCTACCGGATCCGCTCGGATGCCTACGCGCTGCCGGAGATGAGCTTCACCCGCGAGGAGATGGCCGTGCTCACCCTGGCTGCGCAGGCCTGGGCGGGCGCGGCGCTGGCCGGCCCGGCCAGCTCGGCTCTGCTCAAGCTCAAGGCGTACGCCGTGGAGACCGACGAGCAGGCCCTCACCGGCCTGACACCACGAGTGGGCACCCACGAGCCGGCCTTCCGACCGCTGTGGCAGGCGGTCCGGGACGCCCGCTGCGTGCGGTTCGACTACCGCAAGCCGGACCCGCCCGTCACCGGCACGCGCACCGTGGAGCCGTGGGCGCTGGTCTGCCGGCACGGCCGCTGGTACGTCGTCGGGCACGACCGGGACCGCGGCGCGGCGCGGGTCTTCCGGCTGTCCCGCATCGATGGGCCAGTCACCATCACCGGTGCAGCCGAAACCGAGCGGCCCGCGGGCGCCGATCTCGCCGCGATGGTCGCGCGAGAGGCCGGGCCCGCCGAGTCGGGGGTGGCGCGGCTTCGGCTGCGCGTGGGGGCGGGGGCGTTCCTGCGCCGCGCCGCGACCCTGCGCCAGGCCGAGCAGGCCGGCTGGGACTCCCTCGAGCTACCCTATGGCGACCTCGCGGCGCTGGCCGCGGACCTGGCCAGTCTCGGACCCGACGTCGTCGTTGTCGACCCGCCCCGGTTGCGGGAGGCGGTCATCGGGCTGCTGCGCGGCGCAGCAGGGGTCCGACCGTGAGCCCGGCGCTGCAGCGGCTTGCCCGGCTGCTCGCCCTGGTGCCCTACCTGCTGGCCCGGCCCGGTGCCCCGCTGGCGGAGGTGGCCGGCGCGTTCGGGATAAGCGAGGACCGGCTCATTGACGACCTGGAGCTGCTCTTCGTCTGCGGGCTGCCCGGTCATATGCCCGACGACCTTATCGAGGCCACCTTCGACGGTGGGGTCGTGCACATCGACAACGCCGACACGATCGCCCGCCCGCTGCGGCTGGGCACCGACGAGGCGGTGGCGCTGCTGTCCGGACTGCGCATGCTGGCGCGGCTGCCGGGGGCGGCCGACCATGAGGCGCTGGACCGCGCCCTGGCCAAGCTGGAGCGGGCTGCCGGTGACGCCGCGGCGGCCACCGAGCGGATCGCCGTGGTCGCGCAGGGCCAGGCAGAGGTGCTGGCAGCCGCGCGGGTGGCGCTGCGCGAGAGCCGGGCGCTGCGGCTGCAGTACTACGTCCCCGGCCGCGACGAGCTGACCGACAGGGTGGTCGACCCGATGCGCCTGCTGCTGCTGGACTCCGGGGCATACCTGGAGGCCTGGTGTCGGCTGGCCGAGGGTGTCCGGCTCTTCCGGGCCGACCGGGTGCACTCCATCGAGCTGCTCGACACCCCGGCGGCCGTGCCGGCCCAGGCTCGCTACCGGGACCTGGACGAGGGGCTCTTCCAGCCGGCGCCCCAGGACCGTGCCGTCGTGCTCGACCTGGCCGACTCGGCCCGTTGGGTGGCCGAGCACTATCCGTGCGAACGGGTGGAGCAGCACGACGGCGGCCTGCGGGTCACGCTGCGCACGGCCGACTCGGGCTGGGTCGTGCGGCTTGTGCTGCGGCTGGGTGCCGCGGCGCGGGTGCTCGCCCCTGCAGAGGTGGCCGAAGAGGTGACGTCCCGGGCCCAGGCTGCCCTGGCCGCCTACCAGTAGCACCCACCGGCCGGTGAACACCCGCAGCCACTGCGCCCCGATCGCTCAAGCCCACCACGGCACCGACCGATGCCCCTGGTGTCGCAGAGGTTTCCAAGACCAAGGGGTGGGAGGAGCGAGCATGACGACGATCAAGGCTTCGTGCCCGGTCTGCGGTGATGTGGACCTGACCCCCACACAGCTGCGGCTCGTGGTCGCCAGCAAGCCCGGGTTGTCCTTCTACGCCTTCCGGTGCACGGGGTGCCAGGAGGAGATCCGCCGCCCGGCCGCCGAGGACGTGGTGCGGCTGCTTGTCTCCGGCGGGGTCACCCCGGAGCCCTGGGACGTGCCGGCCGAGGTGCTCGAGGAGCACCCCGGTCCCGCGCTGAGCTACGACGACCTGCTCGACTTCGCCCTCGCCCTAGCCCGGCTGGACCGGTTGGCGGCGGCCATCGCCCCGACCACGGGGGTGCGGGGCTGACCGGTAGGGTCCTGACCGTGTGGTGGGCCATCGGCTGGGTCGTGCTCGTCCTGGCCGGCATCGGGGTGCTGGCCCTCTTGGTGCGTCGGCTCTGGCACCAGGTCCGCGCCCTCGGGCGCGACATGGCCGCCGCCGCTGCCCAGCTGGAGCGGCTCGCCGAAGGGCTGGACCGGCTCGCCGAGACCAACGACGCCAGCGATGCCGCACAGCGGAACCGAACCTGGCGTGGCTCGGCGTAGCATGGGTCAGTAACCAAGCGAGAGGTCCCCTCATGCGCGCCCTGGAGCCGTGGCACATCATCGTGCTCGTCGTTGTCCTGGTGCTGCTCTTCGGCAGCAAGCGGCTGCCGGACGCGGCCCGGGGGCTCGGCCGCTCGATGCGGATCTTCAAGTCCGAGATGAAGGAGATGTCCGACTCGGACCCCGCTCCGACACCCCCGGATGCCCGGTCACTCGGGGGCACCCAGCCGCGCGAGGTTGAGGGCCGGGTCGCGCAGGAGCAGGCGCCAGAACCGAACACCCAGCGCCGCGAGGCCTGACCCGCTGACGCCTCGGAGCCTCCCGAACGACCGAACCCCCGGTGAACCAACGGCGCCGCCGACGTACGGGCAGGCGAGGCGAGAACAAGGCTGACCCCGATGCCAGGATGACGCTGGCCGGGCACCTTTCCGAGTTGCGCTCCCGGCTCATCCGCTCGATCCTGGCGGTCAGCGCCGGGGGTGTGGTCGGCTGGATCACCTACGACCGGGTCTTCACCGCACTGCAGCGCCCCTTCCTCCAGGTGCGCGCGCACCGCCCTCCGAGCAGCCTGGTGGAGCTGAACTTCACCGGCATCACCGACCCCTTCAGCCTGAAGATCAAGATCTCCATGTTCATCGGTCTGCTGCTGGCCAGCCCGGTGTGGATCTACCAGGTGTGGGCGTTCATCACCCCGGGCCTGCACCGCAACGAGCGCCGCTACGCGGTCGGCTTCCTTGCCGCGGCCCTGCCCCTCTTCCTCGGTGGGGCCTATCTGGCATGGGCGGTCATGCCCAAGGCGGTCAGCTTCCTGCTGGAGTTCACCCCCAGCGGCGCCAGCAACATCCTGGACCTGCAGACCTACCTCAACTTCGTGCTGAGGTTCATCCTCGCCTTCGGGACCGCCTTCCTGATCCCGGTGATCATGGTCGGGGTGAACATGGCCGGGCTCGTCTCGGCCCGCCAGCTGGGCGCCGCGTGGCGGATAACCGTCTTCGGCATCTTCCTCTTCGCCGCGATGATGACGCCCACCCCGGACGCCTGGACGATGCTGTTGATGGGCAGCGCGATCGTGCTGCTCTACCTGGCAGCGTTGGGGGTCTGCTTCCTCAACGACCGCCGCCGGGCCCGCCGGGCGGCCGCGGCACCCTCGGCCGCCTGGAGCGACGACGAGGCCTCGCCTCTGCCACAGCCTGACCCCGACCCCGACGAGTAGCCCTCGGGTGCCGCCGCCAGCCGCGACGAGCAGCCCTCGGGCGCCGCGCCCCGCGAGTCTCGACGATCGAGCCGCGTCGCGCCGGTAGCGTCAGCCCGTGCTCGACTCGGTCATCGTGCTGGTCAACCCCACGGCCGCCGGTGGCCGTGGTGCGCGCGCGGGGATACGCACAGTGGGGGCCCTGCGAGCGGCCGGGGTGTCGGCCACGCTGCTCATGGGGCGGGACGCCGCGCAGGCCGAGGATCTGGCCCGGGCCGCCTTGCAGGGTGGTGCACGGGCGCTCGTCGTCGTCGGTGGTGACGGCACGGTGCACCTGGGGACCCAGCTGGTGGCCGGGACCGACACAGCCCTCGGCGTGGTCGGGGCCGGCACCGGCAACGACTTCGCCCGCACCCTGGGCCTGCCCGCCGCTGACTACCGCCGCGGTGCCCGAGCTCTCGTCGAGGCGGTGCTGTCCGGGCACACGCGCCAGGTCGATGCGGTGCGCACCTCGGTGGGCTGGTTCACCTGCGTGCTCTCGGCCGGTTTCGACTCGGTCGTCAACGAGCGGGCCAACCGCATGCGCTGGCCCTCGGGCCGGCTCCGCTACGACGTGGCGATGCTGCGTGAGCTGCCCGGGTTCCGCCCGGTGCACTTCACCATCGAGCTGAGCGGGGAGGCGGGGCGCGAGGGTGCGCGGCGGCTGCGCGGGGAGGCGGGGCATGAGGCTGTGCGGCGGGTGGAGCGCGAGGCCATGCTCGTCGCGGTAGGCAACACCCCAAGCTACGGCGGCGGGATGCGGATCTGCCCCGCCGCCGGGGTCGAGGACGGTCTGCTCGACGTCACCCTGGTCGGCCCGATGGGTGTCCCGACGCTGCTTCGCCTCTTCCCGCTGGTCTTCTCCGGCCGACATGTCAACCACCCGTCGGTGACCACCTACCGGGCCCGCAGCGTGGCCCTGGCCGCCGCGCACGTCACCGCCTACGCCGACGGGGAACGGCTGGGTGCGCTGCCGCTGCGCGCCGAGGTGGTTCCCGGTGCCCTGCGGGTGCTGGTCCCCCCGCACCTGTAGCGTCGCGGGAGTGAGCAGGCCGGAGCAGCCCGGACCGGCATCCGCGGAGCTGGCCACCTTCGCCGCCAGCTACCCGTTCGGCCTGGACCCCTTCCAGCTCGACGCCTGCCGGGCCCTGGCCGACGGGCGCGGGGTGCTCGTGGCAGCGCCCACCGGGGCCGGCAAGACCGTGGTGGGGGAGTTCGCCGCGCACCTTGCACTGGCGCGGGGTCGCAAGTGCTTCTACACCACGCCGATCAAGGCACTGTCCAACCAGAAGTACGCCGACCTGGTGCGCCGGCACGGGCCGGAGCGGGTCGGGCTGCTCACCGGTGACAACTCGATCAACGGGACGGCACCGGTCGTGGTGATGACCACCGAGGTGCTTCGCAACATGATCTACGCCGGCTCGGCGATGCTGGACGGGCTGGGCTTCGTCGTGATGGACGAGGTGCACTACCTCGCGGACCGGACCCGTGGGGCGGTCTGGGAGGAGGTGATCATCCATCTGGCCCCGCACGTCCAGGTGGTCTCCCTCTCGGCCACGGTGAGCAACGCCGAGGAGTTCGGCGACTGGCTCGTCGCGGTGCGCGGGGACACCGCGGTGATCGTCTCCGAGCACCGCCCTGTGCCCCTGCTGCAGCACGTCATGGTGGATGACCGGTTGCTGGACCTCTTCGTGCGCCCGCCCGGAGCGGCACGGGACCGGGTCGAGGTCAACCCCGAGCTAGTGGCGCTGGCCCGAGACAGCCGCAACCGCGACACGCCCGGCGAGCGAGGCTTGCGGCGGGGCCAGCGTCGAGCCCCTGGCGGGCCCCGACCGCCGAGCCGGGCCGAGGTGGTACGCCGGCTGGCGACGGTGGGGCTGTTGCCGGGAATCGTGTTCATCTTCAGCCGGGCCGGTGCCGACTCCGCTGTCGAGCAGTGCATGCGCACCGGGATTCGGCTGACCTCACCGGCCGAGCGGGACCGGATCAGGGGGATCGTCTCGGCGCGCTGCGCCGAGCTGGCCGTCGAGGACCTCGCGGTGCTGGGCTACCACGGCTGGCGTGACGCCCTCGAGCGCGGAGTGGCAGCCCATCACGCCGGCATGCTGCCGACCTTCAAGGAGGTCGTCGAGGAACTTTTCGCAGTCGGCCTGGTGAAGGTGGTATTCGCGACCGAGACGCTGGCACTGGGCATCAACATGCCGGCCCGCTCGGTGGTCATCGAGCGGCTGGTGAAGTGGAACGGGCTGACCCACGCCGAGGTGACCCCGGGGGAGTACACCCAGCTGACCGGGCGTGCCGGGCGGCGCGGCATCGACGTCGAGGGGCATGCGGTGGTGCCCTGGAGCCCCGACCTGGACCCGATGGCGCTTGGCGGTCTCGCCTCGGCGCGCACCTACCCGCTGCGCTCGAGCTTCCGGCCGTCGTACACGATGGCGGTCAGCCTCGTCGACCGGCTGGGTCGTCAGCGCAGCCGTGCGGTGCTGCAGACCTCCTTCGCCCAGTTCCAGGCCGACCGTGCGGTGCTCGACCTGACCCGTCAGGCCCAGCGCAACGAGGAGGCCTTGTCCCGCTGTGCCGAGGCGATGAGCTGTCACCTGGGCGACTTCGCAGCCTACGCCGGGCTGCGCCAGCAGCTGGGCGAGCGGCTTGCCGCGCTGCCCCGCCCCACCCCGGCGCCGGAGAGGGGCAGGGCGGTCGCGCCGGCGGACACCCGAGGTCGCCGACGGCGCGGCGGTGGTGACGGCCGTGGCGGCGTGGACCCCCAGGTCGCGCGGCTGCGCTCCCTGCTGCGCGCGCACCCCTGCCACCGCTGCCCGCAGCGCGAGCAGCACGCCCGCTGGGCAAAGCGCTGGTGGCAGCTGCGCCGGGACACCGACGCCCTAGCCCGACGGGTCGCCAACCGGACGCACAGCATCGCGCGCACCTTCGACCGGGTCTGCCAGGTGCTCGACGAGCTCGGCTACCTGCAGGGTGACGCGGTCACGCCGGCGGGGCGGCGGCTGACGCTGCTGCACGGTGAGCTGGACCTGCTGGCCGCCCAGTGCCTTCGCGAGGGTGTCTGGGAAGGCCTGGAGCCCGCCGACCTTGCCGGCTGCGTCTCGGCCCTGGTGCACGAGCCGCGTCAGGCCGAGGAGGTCGCGGTGGCACCCCCGGTCGGCGCGGTGCGCGACCGGCTGGCGGCGATGACGCGGCTGTGGAGCCGGCTGGAGGCTCTCGAGCGTGAGGCCGGCCTGGACTTCCTGCGCGAGCCCAGCTTCGGCTTCGTCCGTCCCGCGCAGCTGTGGGCCACCGGAGCCACCCTGGAGACGGTGCTGGGCGAGTCCGAGCTGGCGGCCGGGGACTTCGTGCGCACCTGCAAGCAGGTCATCGACTCCCTCGGTCAGGTCGGTGAGGCGGCGCACGGCACCCGGGTCGCCCAGACCGCCCGGCGCGCCCGCGAGGCGATGCTGCGCGGTGTGGTGGCCTACTCCTCGGTCGGCTGAAGGGACTGCCGGCACGCCAGGCCGGGACCATAGGCCCGCTGTGTGCCGGGCACCGATGGCGCACCGTTGGTCACGGAGGTGACCGGCCATGTCTGCACAGGCCGCGGCACGTACGACGAGGTTGGACGGCGTACCGGTGCTCGAGCATGTGCTGTCCCTCACCGACCTGGGACCGCGCCTGATCGGCAGCCCAGCAGCCAACGCCGCCGCCCGATCGCTGGCGGCCGTGCTGGCCGGTGCCGGGTGGACGGTGCGGATGCACCGGCAGCCGTGGCCGAGCTGGACCGACCGGGGCTCCACGGTGGAGATCGCCAACCAGGTGCTTCCGGCCACCACCGGCACGTTCAGCCCACCCGGTGACATCATCGGACGGGTCCGGGTCGTCGAGCAGGGCGATTCGCTCGCCGACCTCGACACCGCCGGCCGGATCGTCGTGCTTCTCACCCAGGCAGGGACGAGCCCGCTGCCGGCTGCTCGCGCGCTCAGCTCCGGGGCCTACCCGGAGCTGGACGCCTCACGGGACTGCGTCACGGCGTTGCGGGTCAGCGGGGCCGCCGCACTCATCGTCGGCTCGCTGGGCGCCCGGCACGGGGCACTGACCCTCGACCCGGACCTGCCCATGCCACACGTGACGGTCTCGGCCGGCACCGCCGACGCGCTGAGCCGGGCCACCCGGGCCCGGGTGCGGGTGCGCACCGTGCGTGAGCCCGGGGCGAGCCTGACCGTCAGCGCGCTCTCGCCCGGTGCCGGCCCGGAGGACCCGCGGGTGGTGCTGCACGCCCACCTCGACTCCGCGGCCACCTCCGCGGGGATGCTCGACAACGCCAGCGGTGTCGGGGTGGTCCTCGCCGCCGCCGCGCGGTTGTCCGGTGGCGCTGCGCCCGCCATCGAGATCGTTTTCTCCGACGGGGGCATGTTCTGGAGCTCGGGACTGGCTGGCTACCTCGGCGAGCGGCGCACCACCAGCGGCATGCTGGGCTGCGTCGACGTGGACCGGGTGGGCTGCCGGGACACCCCGACCACGGTGGCCTGCGCCGGCCGGCCTGTGGGAGGCGACCGGTGGGAGGCGATCGGGGGCTGGGACGTGCCGTGGCTGCGGCCAGGCGTCTCGGACGGGCATGGCGGTCACCGGATCTTCCGCGCCCACGCCGTGCCGTGCGTGAGCGTGGGATGCGTGGGCCGGCCTCCCGGTGATGACGAGGACCCCTGGGTGCTCGACCCGCACCGGCTGGAGCGCACCGCCAGCTTCGTCGCCCAGCTCGCCCAGCGGATGGGCGGCGGGCCGGGCTAGCCGGGCGGCGGGCCGGGCTAGCCGGGCGGCGGGCCGGGCTAGCCGGGCGGCGGCGAGGGGCGCCGGGCGTCCCATAGATTGGCCGCATGCCCACGACGATCGTCAGCCCCGAGCGGATCACCGCGGCCCGCAAGGCCTGCTCGGAGGCCGCCATCGACGCGCTCCTGGTGACCCCAGGGCCCGATCTGCGCTGGCTCACCGGGTACGACGCCATCCCGCTGGAACGGCTGACCTGCCTGGTGCTTTCCCCCGAGGCCGACCCCGTCCTGCTGGTGCCCAGGCTTGAGGCCCCGGCCGCGATGGCCGCCAAGGTGAGCGACCTCGGGGTGGCGCTGCGCACCTGGGAGGAGACGACGGACCCGGTGGCACTGATCGCCGACCTGCTCGGCCGTCCCGGGCGGGTGGCGTTGAGCGACCAGATGTGGGCCGAGAAGGTGCTGAGGCTGCGCGATGCCCTGCCCGATGCCGAGCAGGTGCTCGCCTCGGTGGTGCTGCGCGACCTGCGGATGCGCAAGGGCCCCGAGGAGGTCGAGGCCCTGCGCCGAGCCGCGGCTGCCATCGACCGGGTCCACGCCCGGGTGCCCGAGTGGCTGCGCGCCGGGCGCAGCGAACGGGAGGTTGCCCGCGACATCGCCCAGGCGATCCTGGACGAGGGGCACGACCGGGTGGACTTCGTCATCGTCGGGTCCGGACCCAACGGGGCCAGCCCGCACCACGAGGTCAGCGACCGGATCATCCAGCCCGGTGACCCGGTGGTGGTGGACATCGGGGGCAGCATGGCCGGCTACTGCTCGGACTGCACCCGCACCTACGTCGTGGGACAGCCACCGGCGCAGTTCCTGGACTACTACGCCGTGCTGCAGCGGGCCCAGCAGGCCGGCTGTGACGCGGTGCGACCCGGCGTTGCTGCGGCCAGCATCGACGCCGCCACCCGCGAGGTCATCGACGCGGCTGGTTTCGGCGCCCATTTCGTGCACCGCACCGGGCACGGGATCGGGGTGGAGACCCACGAGGAGCCCTATATCGTGGCGGGAAACCCTCAGCCGCTGGAGCCCGGCATGGTCTTCTCCGTCGAGCCGGGCATCTATCTGTCCGGCCAGCATGGCGCGCGCATCGAGGACATCGTCGCGGTGAGCCCCGACGGGGTGGT
>JAJZTN010000183.1 GCA_021848885.1 Actinomycetes bacterium | reverse complement strand
GGCACCCGTCGCGGCTGACGCTGCTGGCTACCCTGACCGGGGCCGCGGCGATGTTCGGCATCGTCGGTGCGATCAACGGAGGGTAGGCATGGCCAGGTCGACCAGGCAGCGTGAGGCCGTCGCGGCGGCGCTGCGCCAGGCCGAGGAGTTCCGCAGCGCCCAGGACATCCACGCCCGGTTGCGAGCGATGGGCTCAGCGGTGGGACTGACCACCGTCTACCGCACCCTGGCCACGATGGCCGAGGGCGGGGAGGTCGACGTCCTGCGCACCGACGACGGCGAGTCGATCTACCGGCGCTGCCAGAGCGAGACCCACCACCACCACCTGGTGTGCCGGCACTGCGGCCGCACCGTCGAGGTGGCCGGGCCGGCGGTCGAGCGCTGGGCGGAGTCGGTCGCCACGGCACATGGCTTCCGCGAGGTCAGCCACACGGTCGAGGTGTTCGGGACCTGCCCGGACTGCGACCCCGGCGACTGAGCGCCGCTGCGCGGTCCCCGGCCACACGGTCCCGCGCGACCCCGCGCGACCCCGCCGCGCGGCTCAGCCGGCCGTGGGGTCGGGAAGGGCGGCGCCATAGCGACGGTCGCGCCGCGCGTAGGTCTCGATCGCGGCCCACAGGTGCCGGCGGTCGAAGTCGGGCCAGAGCGTGTCGAGGAACACCAGCTCGGCGTAGGCGGACTGCCAGGGCAGGAAGTTCGAGGTGCGCTGCTCACCGGAGGTGCGCACGAACAGGTCCACGTCAGGCAGGTCCGGCTCGTCCAGGTAGCGGGCGAAGAGCCTCTCGTCGATGCGGTCGGGGTTGACCCGCCCGACCGCGACGTCACGGGCGATCGCCGCGGCGGCGTCGACGATCTCGGCCCGCCCGCCGTAGTTGACGCAGAACTGCAGGGTGATGACGTCGTTGTGGCGGGTGCGCTGCTCGGCGTCCTCGAGCTCGCTGATCACGCTGCGCCACAGCCTCCGGCGCCGCCCCGCCCAGCGCACCCGAACCCCCATGGCGTCAAGCTCGTCGCGGCGGCGGTGGATGACGTCACGGTTGAAGCCCATGAGGAAGCGCACCTCCTCCGGCGAGCGCCGCCAGTTCTCGGTGGAGAAGGCGTAGGCCGACAGCACCTGCACGCCGATCTCGATGGCTCCCTTGATCACGTCGAGCAGTGCGGCCTCGCCGGCCTCGTGCCCACGGGTGCGTGCCAGCCCGCGCTGCCTGGCCCAGCGGCCGTTGCCGTCCATCACGATCGCGACATGTCGAGGCACCAGCTCGGCGGGCACCTTGGGTGGCCGGGCCCCGGACGGGTGCGGGTCCGGGGGCAGGAACCGGCGAGCCGTCACGCCCGCTCCACCAGGGGCAGCGAGCGCAACCCGCGCTCGAGGTGCCACTGCAGGTACGCCGCCACCAGCCCGCTGCCCTCACGGCGGTGCCGGACCTCGACTCCCTCGGCCACCGCCCACTCACCGGAGAGCAGCGCGGCCAGCAGCAGCAGGGTGTCCGGAGCTGGCGTCGCCACCCCAGGCACCCGGCAGGACGCGCACAGCGCCCCACCGTGGGAGACCCCGAAAGAGGCGTGCGGGCCCGGCTCCCCGCACCGCGCACAGTCGGCGAAGCTCGGTGCGTAGCCGGCCACCGCGAGCGAGCGGAGCAGGAACGCGTCGAGCACCATCTCTGGGACCCGCTCGCCCTCCACCAGGGTGCGCAGGGCACCCACGAGCAGCAGGTACTGCTGCATCGCCGGCTGACGCTCCTCCGAGGTGAACCGCTCGGCCGTCTCCACCATGACGGTGGCCGCGGTGTAGCGCGGGTAGTGCCCGGCGATGGCTGCGCCATAGGACGCCACGGTCTCGGCCTGGGTCACCACGTCGAGGGAGCGACCCTCGTAAAGCTGCAGGTCGACATGCATGAACGGCTCGAGCCGGGCACCGAATCTCGAGCGGGTACGACGCACCCCCTTGGCGACCGCGCGAACCCGGCCGTGCTCGCGGGTGAGCAGCGAGACGATGCGGTCGGCCTCACCGAGCTTCTGGGTGCGCAGCACGACACCTTGGTCCCGGTAGAGGCTCACCGCCCCATTGTCTCCCGCCGGGGAGCAATCTCCGCGTCTGCACGCGCGGGGTGATCGGCCCGATTGGTGCGGCGCGGTTGACCGAACAGCGACGCGCCGGGTTGACCGCCGTTAGCGACGCGCGCGGTTGACCGCCGAGACGACAGCCTTCAGGGATGCGGTGACGATGTTGGGGTCCAGCCCCACCCCCCACAGCACCCGGTCCTCGACGGCACACTCGACGTAGGCAGCGGCCGTGGCGTCCCCGCCGGCGGAGAGCGCATGCTCGGCGTAGTCGAGCACGCGCACGTCGATGCCGAGGGTGCTCAGCGCGTCGACGAAGGCCGCGATCGGGCCGTTGCCGGTGCCGGAGATCTCGCGTCTGTCGCCATCGACATACAGCCCGACCCGCAGCTGGTCATGGCTGCCCTCGGCGGCCGAGGTGTGCACCGAGTTGAGCCGCAGACCGGTTCCGGGTCCCGGACCGTCGGTCTCATCCAGGTACTCCGCCGAGAAGGCCTGCCACATCTGCTCGGGACTGACCTCCCCACCCTCGGTGTCGGTGTGGGTCTGGATCACCGCGCTGAACTCGATCTGCAGCCGGCGCGGGAGGTCGAGGTGGTGCTCGGTGCGCATGATGTAGGCCACCCCGCCCTTGCCGGACTGGGAGTTCACCCGCACAACTGCCTCGTAGCCACGACCCACATCCTTGGGGTCGATAGGCAGGTAGGGCAGCTCCCAGCGGTGCTCTCGCGGGTCCACCCCGGCCTCCCGGGCGGCCTTCTCATGCGCCTCGAAGCCCTTCTTGATGGCGTCCTGGTGGGAGCCGGAGAAGGCGGTGTAGACAAGGTCCCCGCCATAGGGGTGGCGGGGGTGCACCGGAAGCTGGTTGCAGTACTCGACTGTGCGGCGCACCTCGTCGATGTCGCTGAAGTCGATCTGCGGATCGATGCCCTGGCTGAACAGGTTCAGGCCGAGCGTGACCAGGTCGACGTTGCCGGTGCGCTCGCCGTTGCCGAAGAGGCAGCCCTCGACCCGGTCGGCGCCGGCCATGACCCCCAGCTCGGCCGCGGCCACCGCGGTGCCGCGGTCGTTGTGCGGGTGCAGCGAGAGGCACACCGCGTCGCGGCGGGACAGGTTCCGCGACATCCACTCGATCTGGTCGGCGTAGTCGTTGGGGGTGCTCATCTCGACCGTGGCCGGCAGGTTGAGCACGATCTCGCGATCCGGCGTCGGCGCCCAGACATCCATGACCGCCTCGCACACCTCCAGGGCGAACTCCAGCTCGGTGCCGGAGAAGACCTCCGGGGAGTACTCGTAGCCCACCTCGGTCCCGGCCAGCAGCTCCTCGGCGTACTTCATCACCAGCTCGGTGCCGCGCACCGCGATGGCCCGGCACTCGGCGGCGTCAACCCCGAAGACCACCCGGCGGAACAGCGGGGCGGTGGCGTTGTAGAGGTGCACGGTGGCCCGCGGTGAGCCGACCAGGCTCTGCACGGTCCGCTCGATGAGGTCCTCGCGAGCCTGGGTGAGCACCGAGACTGTGACGTCCTCGGGGATCAGCTCGGTCTCGATCAGCTGGCGAACGAAGTCGAAGTCCGCTTGGCTGGCCGAGGGGAAGCCGACCTCGATCTCCTTGTAGCCCATCGCCACGAGCAGCTCGAACATCCGGCGCTTGCGGGCCGGGCTCATCGGGTCGATCAGGGCCTGGTTCCCGTCGCGCAGGTCGGTGGACAGCCAGCGCGGGGCAGCGGTTATGCGCTTCTTGGGCCAGGTGCGCTCCGGCAGGTCGATGGGGGCGAACCGTTGGTAGCGGTGCACCGGCATGCCGGAGGTTTGCTGGCGGTGGCGCCGGCCGGCGGGTACGACGGGTTTGTGCTCGGGCTGGGTGGTGCTCATGTCTGGGGTCCTCTCGTCCGCTCCTTGGGGCCGGCGCAACGCGCAGTCACCGCGGCGAGGGGACCAGCCCTATCGGGCCCCGCCGCGGCGGATAAGGAGCAGACGAGCTCGCGCCACGAGGGTCAGCCTAGCCGCTCGCTCACCCTGTGCCCACCCGGGGGCGGCACTCGGTGAGTACCGGTGGCCTCAGAGTCGGGCACCGAACTCACACAGAAGACATCTGACACGCCCGCGTGGCCCGGCCCGGCCCGGGGTCATGGCACCGCCAGCGGAGCGAGGGTGCTCAGCTCGGCATCGGCGACCGCCGAGGTGCCGCCGAGCACCACGATCCGGGCTGGCTTCAACCGCGCCAACGCCGAAGCCGTCACCGACGGCAACGACGTCGGGGAGGTCAACAACACCGGCGCACCCTGCGCCCCCGCCACCGCCGCCCCCGCCAAAGCATCCGGGAACGTCGACCCCGTCGCCACGAACGCCACCGGCACCCCCACCGGGAACAACCCCGCCACCGCCGCCGCCGTGCCAAACCGATCCGCCCCCGACACCC
>JAJZTN010000182.1 GCA_021848885.1 Actinomycetes bacterium | reverse complement strand
GCACGACCATCGGGGGAAAGACCGAGTGCTGGGCCAGGGGGCCGGCCAGTGACTCGCCCCGCCGGACGCTGTCCTGGACGTCGCGGACCGCGTGGGCCACGACGATGTTGCCCGTGGTGTCGGCGACGATGTCCAAGCTCTGCAGGATGGGCACACCGGAGTGCAGCATCGTGCCCAGGTTGCGGGAGAAACGGCTCAGCGCCACCTTCTGGAACAGTTTGCCGAAGACCGGGGTCTTGAGCTTGAGCGGGTCCACGACGTTGCGCACCCGCTCGTCGTTCTTGATCCGGCGCCAGACGAACATCCCGACCACCAGCGCCAGCAGCAGCAGCGGCGCCATCAGGCGCATCCCCTTCGAGAGGAAGACCAGCACCCGGGTCGGTGCCGGAAGCTGGCCGCCGAGGCTGGTGAACAGCCCCGCGAAGGTGGGCACGACGAAGATGAGCATCCCCACGACGGCGAGGATCGCGATGACGAACACCACGACGGGGTAGGTCATCGCTGACTTGATCTTGCCGCGCAGCCTGACCTCGGACTCGAAGTTCGCCGCGATCTGCAGCAGCACCTGGTCGAGGAACCCGCCGACCTCACCGGCACGGCACATGTTGACCATGAGCGGCGGGAAGACCTTGGGGTGCTTGGCCATCGCGGCCGACAGCGAGAGCCCAGCCTCGATGTCGTTGCGCACCGTGGTGAGCACCTTGGCCAGCGCGGAGTTCTCGGTCTGCTCGGCCAGGATGGACAGCGCGCGCAACAGGGAGAGCCCAGAGTTGATCATGGTTGCGAACTGGCGGGACATCACCGCCAGGTCCTTCATCTTCACCTTGTTCCCGAAGCCGGGAATGGTGATCTCCTTCTTCATGCCGGTGTTGGTCTGGGTCACCGACACCGGCGCGTAGCCCATCGTGCGCAGCCGGTTGACCACGGCTGCCTGCGACTCCGCGTCGAGCTTGCCCTTGACGATCTTGCCGGCCCGGTCCCGGACGGCGTACTCGAAGGTCAGCGTTGCTGGCATGTCTGGCTCCTCAGCCCCGTCCGGTCAGCCGGTTGAAGTCCTCGACGTGGTGGCACTTCTCCAGCCCCGTCTCGAAGGAGATCCGGCCACGGTTGACCAGGTCGGCCAGGTGCTGGTCCATCGTGTGCATGCCGTGCTTCGCACCGGCCTGCATGGCCGAGTAGATCTGGTGCGTCTTGCCCTCGCGGATCAGGTTGCGGATCGCGGCTGTTGCCACCATCACCTCGGTGGCCACGACACGGCCCTTGCCGTCGACCGCACGGCACAGCGTCTGGCACACCACCCCCTGCAACGACCCGGCGAGCTGCACGCGCACCTGGTCCTGCTGGTTGGTGGGGAAGACGTCGATGATCCGGTCGACCGTCTGCGCCGCGTCCTGGGTGTGCAAGGTGGCGAAGACCAGGTGGCCGGTCTCCGCCGCGGTCAAGGCGACCGAGATGGTCTCCAGGTCGCGCATCTCACCGACCAGGATGATGTCGGGGTCCTGGCGCAGCACGTGCTTGAGGGCGTTGTTGAACGACCAGGTGTCCTCGCCGACCTCGCGCTGGTTGACCACGCAGGACTTGTGCCGGTGCAGGAACTCGATCGGGTCCTCCACCGTCATGATGTGGTCCTTGCGCTGGCGGTTGGCCAGGTCGATGAGTGAGGCCAGCGTGGTGGACTTACCCGACCCGGTCGGCCCGGTGACCAGGACGAACCCGCGCGGGAGCATGGCGAAGTTCGCCACGATCGGCGGGATGCCCAGGTCCTCGAGCGGCTTGATCTCATAGGGGATCAACCGGAACGCGGCACCGACCGCATCCCGCTGGCGGTAGACGTTGACCCGGTAGCGGGCCCGGCCCGGCACCGCGTAGGAGAGGTCCAGCTCGAGGTTCTCCTCGAACTTCTCCCGCTGGCGCTGGGTGAGCATGGAGTAGATGGCCCGCTGGATGACCGGCGGGGTCAACGGGCTCAGGCCCTCCTCGATCGGCTGCAGCTCCCCGTGCAGCCTGATCGTCGGAGGCACCCCCGCGGTCAGGTGCAGGTCCGAGGCGCCGCGCTGGGCCATCTGGACCAGCAGCCCGTCCAGGTCGATCCGGTCCCCGCTGTCATCCTCGCTGCCCAGCCGCGCCTGGTTGGCGGGCACGCTGGCACCGACCGGGGTCAGCGACCCGCTGGGCTGGGCCGGCGGGGTCGGGGAAGGGTACGCCGAGGCTGGTGGTGCCGCTGCCGGTGCTGCAGGCGCAGCCGAGGGCACGGGCGGGGCCGGGGGCACGGGTGCGCCCGGCTGGCGGGCCGGTGGGCGGACCCCCGGGGCGTAGCCGGCGGGCTCCCACAGCGGCGCGGAGGAGCCAGTGGGCGCCTGACGGTGCGCCGGAGCCCCGGTGCCGGGACCGGGACCGGTCGGCCGACCTGCTGCGCTGCTGTCCACTCGTTCACCCCTCGTCGCTCCGGCGGCATGCGGTGATGCCTGTCTGCACCGATGGCATCGGCGTGCGAGCGCGCCCGCTTGAGAGCGGCGAGGGCAACGCTCAGACGACGACGCGAAGGATCTCGTCCATCGAGGTGAGCCCGGCCAGGACCTTGGCCAGGCCGTCCTCTCGCAGGCTGGTCATGCCCTGCGATCGGGCCACCTCGGTTATGGCCGCGGACGAGGCCCGGGTCACCGCCAGCCGCTCGACCTCCTCGGTTATCAGCATCACCTCGTGCAGCGCCAGGCGCCCCTTGTAGCCGGTCTTCGCGCACACCGGGCAGCCGACGGGGCGGAAGAGCGTAGGGACCGGCTGGTCCTGCTCCAGCGGGAAGCGGGCCGCCTCCAGCACCTCCCGGTCGGGGGTGTAGGGCTCCCTGCACTTCGTGCACAGCCGGCGGGCCAGGCGCTGGGCCAGCACGCAGTCCAGCGCGGAACCGACGAGGAAGGGCTCGATGCCCATCTCGATGAGCCGGGTGACCGCGCTCGGCGCGTCGTTGGTGTGCAGCGTGGAGAGCACGAGGTGACCGGTCAGGGCGGCCTCCACCGCGATCTGGGCGGTCTCGTGGTCGCGGATCTCGCCGATGAGCACGACGTCGGGGTCCGAGCGCAGGATGGAGCGCAGCGCCGAGGCGAAGGTCAGCCCCGCCTTGGCGTTGGTCTGCACCTGGTTGATCCCCGCGACGCGGTACTCCACCGGGTCCTCGACCGTGATGACGTTGACCTCCGGCCGGCTGATGATGTTCAGCGTGGCGTAGAGGGTCGTGGACTTGCCCGACCCGGTCGGCCCGGTCACCAGGATCATCCCGTAGGGCTTGGTGAAGCTGCGCGCGTAGCGCTCGTAGTTGTCCTCCCGGAAACCCAAGTCTGCCAGGTCGAGCATGGCGGTGGAGTTGTCCAGGATCCGCATGACGACCTTCTCGCCCCACACGGTGGGCAGGGTGGCCACCCGCAGGTCGATCTTCGTGCCGTGCGCGTTGACCGAGAGGCGGCCGTCCTGGGGGACGCGCCGCTCGGCGATGTTGATGTCGGCCATGATCTTCAGCCGGCTGATGACGCCGGACTGGATCGCCCGGGGCGAGCGCATGACCTCGTGCAGCACCCCGTCGATGCGGAACCGCACCCGCAGGTCACGCTCGGTCGGCTCGAGGTGGATGTCGGAGGCCCCGTCGCGGATCGCCTGGGTGATGAGCAGGTTGACGTACTTGACGATCGGGGCGTCCTCGACGATCTCCTTGACCTTGGACAGGTCGTCCTCTTCGTCCTGGCCACGGCTCATCGCGTTGGTCAGGTCGTCCAGGTCGGAGTCGGCCCGGTAGTAGCGGTCGATGGCGGCCAGCACGTCGGCGCGGGTCGCCACCACCGGGCGCACGTCCAGTCCGGTCATCGAACGGATGTCGTCGATGGCGAAGACGTTGGCCGGGTCGGCCATAGCGACGACGATCTTGCCTTCCTCGATGGCGATGGGCAGGGCGCAGTGCCGGCGCGCCACCGCACCGGGCACCCGCCCGACCGCCGAGCCGTCGACGGCCTGCTCGCTCAGGTCGACGAAGCGCATGCCGATCTGGGCGGCCAGCGCGGCCACCAGCTGGGACTCGGTGAGCACGCCGTGGTCGACCAGCACGCGCCCAAGGCTGCGCCCCTCGCGTTGCTGCTCGTCGAGGGCAGCCACCAGTTGCTCGTCGTTGACCAGGCCCTGCTCGAGCAGGATGTCGGAGAGCTGCTTCACGGCGACACCTTCGCCGGCGATGCCCATGGGCGCGGGCGCCCGAGGCCGAGGAGTCCGCTCGTCACCTCAGCCGTATCGGCCGATGGGGTGAGCGGCTTAACGTCGGGCGAGGGCTCGTCAGGGCCGACCTCGGGGGCGCGGCGCAGTTTTCGGCGCCCCGACCCGGGTGGGTGTGGCTCAGCCCTCTGCGCGCACCCGCAGCTGCTGCTGCCCGGCCCGGCGCAGCTGCGCCACCAGCTCCTCGTCACCCACCGGTGCCACGTGTGCGCCTTCGGCGGCCACGAACAGCCGCACCTGC
>JAJZTN010000181.1 GCA_021848885.1 Actinomycetes bacterium | reverse complement strand
GTGCGCGTGGGACGGGATGGCCCGGCCCGCCCCGCCTCGTGCGGCGCCTCCCCCGAGCCGGTCCGGGCGCTTGTGGCCGACCCGCCCGAGCCGGTCCGGGCGCTTGTGGCCGACCCGCCCGAGCCGACATGAAGGCGACCGGCCCGCGGGCCAGGCTCAGGCGTCGATGCGCGCCCGGTCCAGGGCGGCGGCGCCCTCAACCAGGAAGTCCTTACGTGGAGCCACGTCCGAGCCCATCAGCAGCTCGAAGACCGCTTCGGCAGACTCAAGGTCCCCCAGGGTGATCCGCCGCAGGGTACGCCGGCGCGGGTCCATCGTCGTCTCGGCGAGCTGGTCTGCATCCATCTCGCCGAGGCCCTTGTAGCGCTGCGGCGGGGTCTTCCAGCGCAGCCCACGCCTGCCCAGCTCGCCCAGCCGCTGGTGCAGCTCGGCATCGCTGTAGGTGTAGACGTAGCGGTCCATCCCCTTGCCGGGATTGGTGATCTCGATGCGGTGCAGCGGCGGCACCGCGGCGAAGACTCGGCCCGCTGCCACGAGTGGGCGCATGTACCGGAAGAAGAGGGTGAGCAGCAGGGTCCTGATGTGCGCGCCGTCCACATCGGCGTCGGACATGAAGATGACCTTGCCGTAGCGGGCCGCCTCCAGGTCGAAGGTGCGCCCCGACCCGGCCCCGATGACCTGGATGATCGCCGCGCACTCGGCGTTCTTGAGCATGTCGCCGGCCGAGGCCTTCTGCACGTTGAGGATCTTGCCGCGGATCGGCAGCAGGGCCTGGAACTGCGAGCTTCGGGCCAGCTTGGCGGTGCCCAGCGCGCTGTCCCCCTCGACGATGAACAGCTCCGAGCGGTCCACGTCGTCGGTGCGGCAGTCGGCGAGCTTGGCTGGCAGCGACGAGGTCTCCAGGGCGTTCTTGCGGCGCTGGGTCTCCTTGTGGACGCGCGCGGCCACCCGGGTCCGCATCGCCGAGACGACCTTCTCGAGCAGGGCCCCCGACTGCGTCCGCGCATCCCGGCGCGAGGAGGTCAGCACCTCGGTGAGCTCCCGCTCGACCACCTTGGCCACGATCGCGCGCACCGCCGGGGTGCCCAGCACCTCCTTGGTCTGGCCCTCGAACTGCGGCTCGGCCAGCCGAACGGTCACCACCGCAGTCAGCCCCTCGAGGACGTCCTCCTTCTCCACCCGGTCGTCCTTGCCGGCCTTGAGCCGTCGGGAGTTGGCCTCGATCTGCTTCTTCACGGTCTTGAGCAGGGCCTGCTCGAAGCCCTGCATGTGGGTGCCGCCCTTGGGGGTGGCGATGATGTTGACGAAGGAGCGCACCAGGGTGTCGTAGCCGGTGCCCCAGCGCAGCGCGACATCGACCTGGCACTCCCGCTCGACCTCGCTCGGCGTCATGTGCCCGCGCTCGTCGAGCACCGGGACGGTCTCGGTGAAGGTGTCCGACCCGCGCAGCCGCCAGACGTCGGTGACCCCGGGGTCGGGGGCGAGGAACTCGGTGAACTCCCCGATGCCACCTTGGTGCACGAAGCGGTGCTCCACCTCGGGGGCGTCCGGGCCGGCACGTCGATCGCGCACCACGATGCTCAGCCCTGGCACCAGGAACGAGGTCTGCCGGGCGCGAGCCAGCAGATCCTCGAGCAGCACCGCGGCTTCGGCAATGAAGATCTGGGGGTCGGCCCAGTAGCGGATGCGGGTGCCAGTCACCGCACGCCTGACCCGGCCCACCGTGCGCAGCTCGGAACGCTCAAGGTAGGGGCTGAACGCCGCCGTCGGGCTGGGCCCTTCGGCCGGGTCCGCGAAGACCCCCGGCTCCCCGCGACGGAAGCTCATCGCGTACGTCGCGCCGTCGCGGTCCACCTCCACGTCCAGCCGCGCCGACAGGGCGTTGACCACCGAGGCGCCCACCCCGTGCAGCCCTCCGGATGCGGTGTAGGAACCGCCACCGAACTTGCCTCCGGCGTGCAGCTTGGTGAAGACCACCTCGACCCCGGACAGGCCGGTGCGCGGCTCAATGTCGACCGGGATGCCGCGGCCATCGTCACGCACCTCGATCGAGGAGTCCGGGTGAAGGATCACCTCGATGTTCTGGCAGCAGCCCGCCAGTGCCTCGTCCACGGAGTTGTCGATGATCTCCCACAGACAGTGCGTCAGCCCACGGGAGTCAGTCGAGCCGACATACATCCCCGGGCGCTTGCGCACAGCCTCGAGCCCCTCGAGCACCGACAGGTGCCGGGCCGTGTAGCTGCCCTCGACGGCTCGGGCACCGCGACCGGAGCCGACGCGCGAGGTGACCGCTGACAGCGGCTCGCTGGGCTGGGCACTCACCGGGTGGGACCCTCCATCGCAGCTCGGAATGCTCGAGGACCGGTCGAGCCAACCGGTCCTGTCGGTCCGGTCAGACCGGACCCAGGCGGTTCGACGACCTCGGGCCGAGCCTATCCACGGCCACCGACACGACCCCGTCGGCGCGCCGCCGGGACCGGCCCGGCCAGCGCGGGGGAACAACACACCCGCGTGGCTCCGTTCCTGCAGCCGTGTGACATGCAACAGTCCGGTCAGGCGCGGAAGTCCGCACGGTGGTTGGATGTTGTCCTGGGTAGGAGCACGACGAGGAGACAGGTGACGTGACAGCAACCCTTGCCCCGAGCCCGGCGCTGACCGCGAGTGACCGGTGTGACCGGTGCGGCGCGCAGGCCTACGTGCGGGTGATGCTGGCCACCGGTGGCGACCTGCTGTTCTGTGCGCACCACGCCCGCAAGTACGAGCCCCGGCTGCGCCAGCTCGCAGCCGAGATCCACGACGAGACCGGGCGACTGACCGACGTCCCGGCGACCGCGCCGGTCGAGGAGCGCTGAGCACGCCCCAAGCGGGTGACCTCCGGCCTGTCGACGGCACATCGAGGCCCACCTAGCGTCGAGGTGTGGGCACCCCCCGCACCGAGCGCACACCCTCAGAGAATGGCCGCGGCACCCCCTGGCGGGGCGGCGGACTCACCCGGGCCATCGGGGTGGCCCTGCTCGGCGTCGTGTTGGCGGGTTGCGCCCACCCGTCCCCTGGGCCCTCCGGATCGACTGGGCCCTCCGGATCGACTGGCACCACCCCACCGGGCACCGCCGCGCCGAACGTCAGCCCCTGGCCTGGTCGCACGACACGAACCGTGACGATGCAGTCGCTGCGGGTCTACTTCCTGCGCGGGGAGAAGGTCGTGTCAGTGCATCGCGAGGCCCTGGTGACCGGCACTGCCGTGGCCAGCGCCGCGGTCACCGCTCTGCTCGCCGGCCCCAGCGGGACCGAGCGGGCCGCCGGGATCAGCACCGCGATCCCGGCGGGCACAACGCTGACCGGCGTACGCATCGTCGATGGGATCGCGCAGGTCGACCTGGGTCCGGCCTACGCCAGCGGTGGTGGCTCGCTTTCGATGACGGCTCGGCTCATGCAGGTGGTCTTCACCCTCACCCAGTTCAGCACCGTGACCGGGGTCAGCTTCGCCATCGACGGCAGGCCCACCACAGTGCTCGGCGGTGAGGGCGTCATCATCGACACCCCGGCCACCCGGGCCGATTTCGACAGGTTCGTCCCACCCATCTTCATCGACTCCCCGGCCGTCGGCCAGACGGTGACCAGCCCGGTGCAGGTGAGCGGGGTGGCCAACGTTTTCGAGGGGCAGTTCAGCGTCGAGCTCACCGACGCCACCGGGAGCGTCCTGGCCAAGGCACCGGCGCTGGCCTCGATGGGGCAGTTCACTAGCTTCACGGTCACCCTCAGCTTCACCACCCCCGCGGCCGGGGCGGGCCAGGTGACCGGCTTCGACAACTCGCCGAAGGACGGCAGCCGGATCGCCGTCTATGACGTGCCCGTGCACTTCGGCCCGCACGGCTGAACGGGACTCGTACCGCCGTCTGGGCATGGCCCTGCCCAGCTGGGCACGATCAGGAACCCCACCGCCGACCTCACCGCGCCGACGGCGTCCCTCCGCCGGCCTCGGCGTACGAGACGGCCCTAGCCCACCGGGTCGCCTGCGCCGCCGGGCTCCTCGGCTCCCGCGGCCCTGCCGATCGGGCCGTGCTCGGCGACATGCCCGTCAACCGCTGCCAGAGCCCGCTCCACCGCGGCGCGCTCGCCGCCGGTACGAAGCTCCGCGTAGTACGCCGCTCCGAGGTCACGCAGCAGCGCATCGGCGTGGCGACGGACCTGGAGCTCGCCCAACTTGGCCTGGCCCTGCGACACGCCCTGCTGCGCCTTGCTGGCCACCTGCTCGGCCTGTGCCTTGACCTTGTCGAGGAAACCCATCGCGCACCCCTCCCGCAAGTCCGAACCTTTGCGTGCAGCCTAGGCCGATGTTGGCTCTGCTGTGACAAGGTCAACCCCTGGGTGGCCGGGGGGTCGGCTGAGTGGTGGGCAGGCATGGGTACGACGTCGTAGGGGCCCGGACCACCTCTGAGGCGTTCAGGCCGCGCGGGGTGGCGTCGGGTCCAGCGCCCGGGTGGGCACCGCCCTGTCCGGGACCGGGGTCCGCTGCGAC
>JAJZTN010000180.1 GCA_021848885.1 Actinomycetes bacterium | reverse complement strand
GAAGATGGAGATCCCGGTGCTGTGCGAGGGCGGCGGGACGGTGCGCGAGGTGCATGTCGAGCCGGGGGAGGTCGTGCAGGAGGGCGACCTGCTCGTCGTCATCGGCTGACCCCCGCCGCAGCCAGCGCTCAAGGTCGGGGCGGGGCCGGCCGAGAAAGCAGGCGTGAGCGACGCACCTCCGGCGACGGCCCCCCAGTCGGTCGTGCCCTACCTGACAGCCCTGTCCGAGCTCGGCGGCTCCGACCTGCACTGCAAGGTCGGCTCACCCCCGCGGGTGCGCATCGACGGGCGGCTGCGCAAGCTGCAGGCCCCGGTGCTGACCGCCGATGACACCGAGCACATGGCCCAGGAGGTCATGCGGGCGGACCTGGCCGACAGCTTCGCCCGCGACCACGAGGCCGACTTCGCCTACGCCATCCCCGGTGTGGGCCGGTTCCGGGTCAACGCGTTCAGTGCCCGCGGCTCGGTCGGGCTGGTCTTCCGCCGGGTGGCCATCGGGGCGATCCCGCTGGAGGACCTCGGCGTGCCGAGCGTGCTGGCCACCCTGGCGATGGAGCCACGCGGCCTGGTGCTGGTCACCGGTCCTACCGGCTCGGGCAAGACCACGACGCTGGCCGGGATGATCGACCACATCAACAAGAACCGCGAGGTGCACGTCGTCACCATCGAGGACCCCATCGAGGTGCTGCACCGCGACCAGCTCGCCATGATCAACCAGCGCGAGGTGCGGGTCGACACCGAGGACTTCGCCTCGGCCATGCGCGCCGCGATGCGCCAGGACCCCGACGTCATCCTGGTCGGCGAGATGCGTGACCACGAGACGGTCAAGGCGGCTCTGGCCGCCGCGGAGACCGGGCACTTCGTGATGTCCACGCTGCACACCACCGACGCGCAGGAGACGGTCAACCGCATCATCGACTTCTTCCCGCCGCACGAGCAGAAGCAGATCCGGCTGTCGCTGTCCGGTGCGCTGCGCGGCATCGTCTGCCAGCGGCTGGTGCCGCGTGCTGACGGTCAGGGCCGATGCGTGGCGATGGAGGTCTGCATCAACACCGGCCGGGTGGCCGATGCCATCGCCGACTCGGACAAGACCTCGACGATCTCCGAGCTGATCAAGGAGGGCTCGTTCTACGGGATGCAGACCTTCGACCAGCACCTGGTCGCGCTGATCCGCGACGGCGTGGTCACCCTGGACGCGGCGATGCTGGCCTCCTCCAACCCGCACGACCTCACCGTGGAGCTGCGCCGGCTCGGGCTGGTCGCCTGACTCCCACGCTGCACGCCTCCCATCCCAAGGCGCCTGGCGCTCGGCCCGGGGGCGCCTACCCTGCCGGGATGAGCGCCATCGTCGGACTCGACCCCGCCGCCCTGCCGCCTGCCACGCTGCGCCACACCGTCGGCCCGGCCGACACCGCCGCCACCCTGGGCAGCGGTGACCTGGCGGTGCTGGGCACCCCGAAGGTGCTCGCCCTGGCCGAGGCCGCCTGCCTGGCCGTCCTGGCGGGCCGCCTGGAGGCCGACCTGACCAGCGTGGGCACCGAGGTCGCACTGCAGCACCGCGCGGCCACCCCGGTCGGCTCGCAGGTCACCGTCTCGGCCGCGCTGAGCGGTGTCGAAGGCCCGGCGCTGGACTTCGATGTCGAGGTCCGCGACAGCGCGGGCACGCTGCTGGCCACCGCGCGACTGCGCCGCGCCGTCGTGCACCGGCAGCGGTTCCTCGACCGTTTGGGTGCCCGCCACCCCGGCCCGGGCTGAGCCTTCGGGCGGGGCCCGGTCAGATCCCGGTGGTGGAGCGCGGGTAGGCGACCTCCGGGTCGGTGAGCACGTTGACCAGGTACGGCGCCTCGGCCGCAAACGCCCGGCGCAGCGCCCCGGCCAGCTCCTGCGGGGCGTGCACCGTCTCCCCGGCTCCCCCCAGCGCGCGGACCACTTCGTCATAGCGGGTCTGCGGGCCGAGGTCAGCCGCCACGTCGTAGCCGTAGAGGGCGCGCATGGGGTGCTTCTCCAGCCCCCAGGCCGAGTTGTTGCCGACCACGATGACCACGGGCAGGCGGTGGCGGACCAGGGTGTCGACGTCCATCAGCGAAAGCCCCGCCGCCCCATCGCCGAGCAGCAGCACGACCTGGGCTGCCGGCCGGGCAAGCCGGGCCGCGATGGCGGCACCCAGCCCGCCGCCGAGGCAGCCGTAGGGCCCGGGGTCGAGCCAGCAGCCCGGACGGGCCGGCTCGACGTACTTGCCGGCGAAGCTGACGAAGTCCCCGCCATCGCCGATGAGCACCGCGTCATCGTCGAGCTGGGCGAGCAGGTCCCCGTAGATGCGGGCCGGGTGGATCGGCTCGGCCGCGCTGGTGAGCAGCTCGCGGTCGCGCTCTCCGGCTGCCCGGGCAGCATCGAGCAGCCGCACGCGCCAGTCCCGCCACGGGTCGGGGCGGGACTGCGGGTGGTGCTGCCATGCGGCGGCCAGGTGCTCCATGACAACCGCGAGGTCACCGGCCAGGCCGGCGGCCAGCCGCACGTGCCGGGCCAGCTGGTCGGGGGAGTCGACCACGTGCACCACCCGGGCGGTATGCGGGCGCGCGCTGTCGGTCCGGGACCCGCCGAAGGCGCCGTAGCCGAGCCGGAAGTCCAGTGGAGCACCGACGACGATGACGAGGTCGGCCTGCCCGAGGGCCTCCGCCCGGGCCCTGGTGACCGCCAGCTCGTGCCCGCGAGGCAGCACGCCGCGCCCCATCCCGTTGCTGACGACAGGGATGCCCAGTGTCTCGGCCAGGTCCCGGGCCGGACCCTCGGCGCGTCCGGTCCACACGTCCGAGCCGAGCACGAGCACCGGGTGGGTGGCGGCGGCCAGCTCGGCCAGCACCGCGTCGAGGGCCGCCGGGTCGGGCTCGGGCGCGGGTGGTGGGGTGCTCGTGGGCGCCTCGGCGTTGGCCCGGCCGAAGAGCGCCTCCAGGGCGATGTCGAGGAAGACCGGGCCGCGATGAGCCGTCCCGGCGGTCAGGAACGCCTCGTGCACCCGCGCCGGGATATCCGAGGTCCGGTGCACCGTGGCGGACAGCTTGGTCACCGGGGCGAGCAGCGGCGGGTGGTCGAGCTCCTGCAGGCTGCCTGTTCCCCAACGGGCGTCCGGGGCGCGGCCCCCGAGCACCACCAGCGGTGAGCCGTTGAACCACGCGCTGGTCACCGCCGAGATGCCGTTGGTGACCCCTGGGCCCGCGGTCAGCACGGCCAACCCGGTGCCTCGGGTCAGCTTGGCGGTGGCCTCGGCGGCGAACACGGCGGTCTGCTCGTGGCGCACGTCGAGGATGCGCACCGCGCCGCCGCGGTGGGCGGCGTCGTAGATCGGGAAGACGTGCGCACCGGACAGCGTGAACAGCGTCGTCACGCCGTGGCGGCGGGCAACCTCGAGGGCCAGGTCCCCGCCATGCCCTGACAGGCCCGGCTCGCCCTGCTCGCCCAGCCCGCCCTCCAGGCCGGTCTGCGGGCCGGTCCGCTCGCCGGTCTGCTCGCCGGTCTGCTCGTGCTGGGCCATGACCATCCCTCCGGTGTGGCCACGCCGGTCCGTGCCGCCCACCGGTGGGGGGCAGGTCCCTCGCCGGGGCTCAGATGTTCTTGGTCTCCCAGAAGATCTCGGCGATCTCGTCGATCTTGGCGAGCAGCTGGTCGGCGGGGGCCAGCTCGGTCGAGCCCTTCGCGCCGGCCGCGCCTGCGAGCTTGGTGGCCTCGTTGAACAGCTGGTGCAGCCGCGGGTACTTCTCGAAGTGGGCGGGCTTGAAGTAGTCGGTCCACAGCACCCACAGGTGGTGCTTGACTAGGTCGGCCCGCTGCTCCTTGATCAGCAACGCGCGGGTCCGGAAGGCCGGGTCGTCGTTGGCGGCGTACTTCTCGATGATGGCCTTGACCGACTGCGCCTCGATGCGAGCCTGGGCGGGGTCATAGATGCCGCACGGCAGGTCACAGTGCGCGTGGACGATGGTCCTCGGGGCGAACAGGCGCGCGAGCACGCGCATCACACTCCCTCTCGTCGACTTCCGGTGGTGTCGACGACACTACCCCGGGCGCGGCCTGATGACTCGTGGAGGTGCGGCACGTGCGTCATGCGCGGGGTCGAGCGGATGCCGCGCCGGCGTGGCCGCTGGGCCGGGTGGCCGTGCGGGGAGACTCGATGGCCCCGGGGCTGCGCCACGGTGACTGGCTGCTGGTGCTCTGGCGGGCCAGAGTGCGAGCCGGTGACGTCGTGGTGGCCCGCCGGCCGGACCGGCCCGACCTGCTGCTGGTCAAGCGGGCGGTACGTCGTGAGCCCGGCGGCTGGTGGCTGGAGGGTGACAACCACAGTGCCAGCGACGACAGCCGGGTTTTCGGGGTGGTGCCCGAGGCTTTGGTGATCGGGCGGGTGCTGGGCCGCTACTGGCCGTGGCGGCGAGCGGGGATGCCGGGCCGCGGGGCCGGGTGAGCGCGCGGGTCTCAGGCGCGTTGCCGGGCGCGGAAGGCCGCCACGCTCGCCCGGGTGGAGCAGCGCGGCGAGCAGTAGCG
>JAJZTN010000179.1 GCA_021848885.1 Actinomycetes bacterium | reverse complement strand
CTCGGCCGCGGACCCGGCGGCGGCCCGCACCGGGGCGGTGCGGGGTGAGCGCGCCGAGCCCGCGCCCGGTGGCGGCCCGGACCGGGGGGCCGCGGCGTGAGTAGCGCGCCGAACCCGCGACCGCCCGGGGCCCGGCCCGGGGACACCCGGCGGCCACCCGCCACGGCCCGGCCCGGGGACACCCGGCGGCTGCTCGCCACGGCCCGGCCCACGGCCCGGCTCGGCGTGGGGGCCCTGGCCGGTGCCGCTGCCTTGCTGGCCGGGGTCGGGCTGACCGCGACCGCCGCCTGGCTCATCGCCCGGGCCGCGCAGGCCCCTGGGGTGCTCACCCTCACCGTCGCGATCGTGGCGGTGCGCTTCTTCGGCATCGCCCGCCCGGTGCTGCGCTACCTCGAGCGACTCCTCAGCCACGACGCCGCGCTGCGGGTGCTGGCCGAGGCCCGCGCCCGGGTCTATGACCGGCTCGTCCCGCTGGCCCCGGCCCGCCTCGGCGGGCAGCGCCGCGGCGACCTGCTGGCCCGGCTGGTCGCCGACGTCGACTCGGTGCAGGACCTGCAGCTGCGCATCCTCGAGCCGGTCGCCGTGGCCGTGCTGGTCAGCGCGGGCTGCCTCGGCCTGGTCGCCTGGCTGCTGCCCTCGGCGGCAGTGGTGCTGGGCGTGGGGCTGCTGCTCGCCGGGGTGGCCGCGCCGCTGGCCGCCGGTGCCACCGCGCGGGCCAGCGAGGCGCGCCTGGCCGGGGCGCGGGCCCGGCTGAGCACCGAGGTCGTCGACCTGGTGCGCGGTGCGGGTGACCTCATCGCGATGGGGGCTGCTCCGGCCCGGCTGGCCCGCATCGGCGAACGCGACCTCGAGCTGACCCGCATCGCCCACCGGGCCGCGCTGGCGGCCGGGCTGGGCGCCGGGCTGGCCAGCCTGGCCGTGGGCGCGACGGTGTGGGGCAGCGCGCTGGTCGGGGCCGGGGCGGTGCGCTCCGGGCGGATCAGCGGGGTGCTGCTCGCCGTCGTCGTGCTGGTCCCGCTGGCCGCCTTCGAGTGCCTGGCCCCGCTGCCGCAGGCCGCGGTGCTGCTCACCCGAGTACGCCGCAGCGCCGCCCGGCTCTTCGAGCTGCTCGACGCCACCCCGGCCGTGCACGCCCCGGCCGCACCCGTCCCGCTGCCCGAGGCGCCGTACCCCCTTCTGCTGCGCGGGGTGCGGGCCCGCTGGACCGAGGGCGCGCCGCTGGTGCTCGACGGGGTCGACCTGGACCTGCCCCCGGGTCGGCGGGTCGGCATCGTCGGGGCCTCCGGTGCGGGCAAGTCCACGCTCGTCGCGGTGCTGCTGCGCTTCCTCGACGTCGAGGCCGGGCAGGTCAGCCTGGCCGGGGTGGACACCGCCGAGCTCGACCCGGACGAGCTGCGCCGGGTGGTCGGCCTGGTGGCCGACGACGCGCATATCTTCGGTTCGACGCTGCGGGAGAACCTCCGGCTGGCCCGCCCGGTGGCCGGTGACGCCGAGCTGCTCGCCGCGCTTCGACGGGCACACCTGGGTGGCTGGTACGCCGGTCTGCCGGCCGGGCTGGACACCTGGCTCGGCGAGGGGGGCTCGCAGCTGTCCGGCGGGGAGTGCCGCCGGGTCGCCCTGGCTCGGGCGCTGCTGGCCAACACCCCGGTGCTGGTGCTGGACGAGCCGACCGAGGGGCTGGACGGTCAGACCGCCCGGGCCCTGGTCGCCGACCTGCTCGACGCCGCCTCCGGGCGAACTGTCGTGCTGGTCACCCACCGACCCGAGGGCCTGGACCTGGTCGAGGAGATCCACCAGCTGCGCGCCGGCCGGCTGTGGCCGGTGTCTCGGCGGGAGATGGGCGGCGGGTTTCCGGTCGGGGGCCGCGATCGGTAAGTTGACGCCTGCGGGTGTGGTGTGTGCCACTGCTCGCCCAGCCCGGCCCGAGTCGCATGTCGCGCCCACCCCGCGCGGTGGGACGCGGGCACGGGACCGTCCTGCCCGGCCGGGGAGACCCCCGCGGTCGGCGACACGGTGAGGAGCGCACGTGTCCGTGACAGCATCATTCGGCGGACGCGAGGGCCGGCCCCCCCTCGTCCAGCTGCTCACCCCGGAGGGGGAGCGCGTCGAACATCCCGACTTCGCCTTCGACCTCGACGACGAGGCGATCAAGGGCTTCTACCGCGACCTGGTGCTCACCCGGCGGGTGGACTTCGAGGCCACCGCGTTGCAGCGGCAGGGCGAGCTGGGCATATGGGCCAGCCTGCTCGGCCAGGAGGCCGCCCAGATCGGCTCCGGCCGGGCGCTGAGCGCGCAGGACTACGCCTTCCCGACCTACCGCGAGCACGGCGTTGCGTGGTGCCGTGGGGTGGACCCGCTGCAGCTGATCGGGCTCTTCCGCGGCGTTGACCAGGGCGGCTGGGACCCTCGGGAGTCCAACTTCCACCTCTACACGATCGTCATCGGCGCGCAGACCCTGCACGCCACCGGCTACGCGATGGGCATCCAGCGCGACGGGCTGGTGGGCACGGGCGACCCGCGCCGCGACGCGGCGACGATCGTCTACTTCGGTGACGGCGCGACCAGCCAGGGCGACGTCAACGAGTCCTTCGTCTTCGCCAGCGTCTACAACGCCCCGGTGGTGTTCTTCTGCCAGAACAACCAGTGGGCCATATCCGAGCCGATCGAGCGCCAGTCCCGCATCCCGCTCTACCAGCGCGCGCTCGGTTTCGGCTTCCCCGGCGTACGGGTGGACGGCAACGACGTGCTGGCCTGCTACGCGGTGACCAAGGCGGCGCTGCAACGGGCCCGGGAGGGCTCCGGGCCGATGTTGGTGGAGGCCTTCACCTACCGGATGGGCGCGCACACCACCTCCGACGACCCGACCCGCTACCGGCTGTCTGAGGAGCTGGAGCACTGGAAGCTGAAGGATCCGATCGAGCGGGTCAAGGCCTACCTGTCCCGCAACGGCATCGTCGACGCCGGCTTCTACGCCGGGGTGGAGGCCGAGGCCGACGAGCTGGCCGCGCGGCTTCGCGCCGGGTGCCTGTCGATGCCCGACCCCGACCCGCTGTCGATCTTCGACCACGTCTACGTCGAGACGACCCCGCAGCTGCGCCAGCAGCGTGAGGACTTCGCCGGCTACCTGGCCTCCTTCGAGGGAGCGCACTGATGCCCGGGCGGGACGACGCCGGCCAGGGCGCCCCGGTGACGGTGACGATGGCCAAGGCGATCAACATGGGGCTGCGCGCGGCGATGGAGGCCGACCCGAAGGTGCTCGTCATGGGCGAGGACGTCGGCAAGCTCGGCGGGGTCTTCCGGGTCACCGACGGGCTGCAGAAGGACTTCGGCGAGGACCGGGTGATCGACACCCCGCTGGCCGAGTCCGGCATCCTCGGCACGGCCATCGGCCTGGCGCTGCGCGGCTACCGGCCGGTGTGCGAGATCCAGTTCGACGGTTTCGTCTTCCCCGGCTACGACCAGATCATCAGCCAGCTGGCCAAGATGCACTTCCGCTCGCTTGGCAAGCTGCGCGTTCCGGTCGTGGTGCGCATCCCCTTCGGCGGCGGGATCGGGGCGGTCGAGCACCACTCGGAGTCCCCCGAGTCCCTCTTCGTGCACGTGGCGGGGCTGAAGGTGCTCGCCTGCTCCAACCCGGTGGACGCCTACTGGATGATCCAGCAGGCGATCAGCACGGACGACCCGGTGATCTTCTTCGAGCCGAAGCGGCGCTACTGGGAGAAGGCGGTGCTCGACGTCGCGGCCGGCCCGCTCACCCCGCTGCACGCCGCGCAGGTGCTGCGCTCGGGCGATGACGTGACGCTGCTGTGCTGGGGCCCGATGGTCAAGACCTGCCTGCAGGCCGCCGAGGTCGCCGCCGGAGAGGACCGCTCGCTGGAGGTGATCGACCTGCGCACGCTGTCCCCGCTGGACCTTCCGGTGATCTTTCAGTCAGTACGCCGGACCGGGCGCGCCGTAGTGGTGCACGAGTCGCCGCTGACCGTGGGGATGGGCGCCGAGATAGCCGCGCGGATCACCGAGGAGTGCTTCTACTCGCTGGAGTCCCCGGTGCTGCGGGTCACCGGTTTCGACACCCCCTACCCGCCGAGCAAGATCGAGGAGGACTACCTGCCCGACCTGGACCGGGTCCTCGACGCCGTCGACCGTGCCCTGGCCTGGTGAGCGGGGGAGTGAGAGGAAGGGTGTGCCCCCGTGGCTGAGCTCATGCAGTTCAAGCTCCCCGACGTCGGTGAGGGCCTGACCGAGGCGGAGATCGTCTCCTGGCGGGTCAAGCCGGGTGACACGGTGAAGGTCAACGACGTCATCGTCGAGATCGAGACCGCCAAGTCGCTCGTCGAGCTGCCCTGCCCGTTCGCCGGCACGGTCGCCGAGCTGCTGGTGGCCGAGGGCGAGACCGTCGCGGTCGGTGCGCCGATCATCTCGGTCGCCCCCGACGGGGTGGGTGTCGGCGCGGCGGGTCCGGCGGGTGCGGCGGAGATCGGCGTGCCGGGCGAGGACGAGGCGGTCGAGCCTGGCCTGATCGGTGGCCCGGCCCCGGGCGGGCGTAC
>JAJZTN010000025.1 GCA_021848885.1 Actinomycetes bacterium | reverse complement strand
TGGATCTGGCAGCGTTGGATGACGGGGTGGTCGAAGACCCGCTTCACCGCCGCGGTCAACGCCTTGGCGCCGTCGACCCCGATCAGGATCGGGCGGGTGGTGTCCAGGCCGCGCTCACGCAGCCCGGTCAGCAGGTCCTTGACCACGGTGGTGTTCTCCGTGTCGCCCTCGACCAGCGCCAGCGGGTGCTTGACCCCGTCGATGCCGATACCGAGCGCGCACACGCACAGGTGCTCACCGAAGTTGATCCCGTCGATCATCAACGCGACCAGGTCCAGCTCGCCCAGCGGCGCGGCGAGCAGGTCAGTCAGCGCGGTCTCGGTGGCGGCGACGAACCGCCGGCTGATCGCCGACCTGCTGACCGCCCGGGCCGCCTGCTCGGTCTTGACGCCGACCGGTTCCAGCCCGACCGCCGAGTAGCGGCGAGTGGAGATGCCCGCCAGCATCTTCTGCATCCCCAGCCGACCCAGGATCTCGGTGTCGCTGAACAGCTCGTAGGCCGGCACCGGAAGCTCAGCCGTGTCATCGGCGGTGCGGATCCGCGGCCGCTCGACGCTGACCCGCCGCCCGCCCAGCGTGACCGAGCCCTTCTCGTGGCCATGCCGCACCGCCGTCCGGGCCGGGTCGTGCTTGCCCTTCGGCCCGCACGCCGCGCTCACGTCGGCCTCCATCAGCGCGCTCATCACCTGCAGCCCGGCGCCCACCGCGAGCGCGAGTAGGCCCTCCTGCATGTCCTCGGCGATCTCTGCCATCGCCACGCTCACCGTCTCCGGCATGGCGAGCCGCAGCCCGGCTGTCGTCCTCGGCGCGTTCTTCTGGTAGTGGTTGGTCACGGCGGTCCCCTTCTTGGTTGGTGCGTCTTGACGGATGCCCAACTCCTACCGCACGGCAGGTGCCAGGCGGGGGACCGCCACCTCAAGTTCTACGACCGCCGGGACAACCCCATGGCAGCGGCGCTGAGGCTTCGCAACGGCCTCGCAACGGCCTCGCAACGGCCTCGCAACGGCAACAGCAGGCTGCGGGTGGACCGGGCACTGGGGGTGCGAGATGACATCGCGCTTGTCCCCCGGTCGGCGATCTCCTTCCACCCGCCGTCGAAGGTGAAGAAATCGACGTGGTTCCCCCGGTGTCCGGACCCGGTAGATCACGAGGATGGCGTCCTCGGAGTCGTACAGCCAGGACATACCGGTTCGCCCCCCTTGCTATCAATGAAGATAGGCACCTATACTAAACGCTATGGACCTATCTGATCCGACGCGCGCGGTGACGCCGACGCTGGACGGGCCGGTGCTCGCGGTGCTGGCCTCAGCGGGTCGTCCGCTGACCGTCGGCGAGGTGGCGTCGCAGGCCGCGCGGGGATCGGAGATCGGTATCCGACGCAGCCTGGCCCGGCTTGTCGCGCAGGGGCTGGTCCGGGCCACGGTGATGGGGCGCAATACGGTCCACCAGCTCAACCGGGACCACCTTGCGGCTGGGGTAGCTGAGGTCTTGGCGGGGCTGCGTCTTGAGTTGTGGGCCCGGTTGCGTTCGGAGCTGGGCGGTTGGCAGCCCGCGCCCTTGTACGCCGCGGTGTTCGGGTCCGCTGCCCGCGGGGACGGTGATGAGGGCAGTGATATCGACCTCCTGCTCGTGCACCCGCCGTTCCCCGGGGAGATGCCGCCCAGGCGCCAGCAAGAGACATTGGGCTCCCCGCTGCTGGACGCAGTATTGAAGGCGACGCTGGACTGGCGGGGTGTTCGCGCCGAGCCCGAGCCCTGGCTGCGCCAGGTTGATCGGCTCCGAGTCCTGGTGCAGGGGTGGACCGGGAACGACCTTCAGGTGGTCGATCTGTCCGTGGACGAGTGGTGGCACCCGGGGGACGGGTACCAGGGGCTGCTGGCCGACGTGAGACGCGAGGGTGTCGAGGTGGCGCGCTCGGACAAGCTTCCACCGGTGGCGCTGACTGGAGCAGCTGTTGGTTAGGCCGCGCACGGTGGGTGCCGGGGCAGCGGAGGCTCGGGTGCGGTTGCGTGCGGCGGGCGCCTACCTGGAGGTGGCTGACCTGGTTCTGGACGAGCAGGGGCGCGAGGAGTTCTTCAACGTGGCGGCTGGCCTTGCCGTGCTGGCTGGGGTGGCCGCGTCCGACGCCATCTGCGCTCGTCGGCTAGGCCGCATTCACCGTGGCGACAACCATCGCGCGGCGTCCGAGCTGTTGCAGCAGGCAACACCGGACGGAGCGAAGCTGGCGTCCACGTTCTTGCGGCTCATCGACGTGAAGGACGAAGCGCACTACGGCGTGACCGTCGTGTCCGCGCGCAAGGCACGCGACACTCTGCGGTGGGCGCGACAGCTCGTCGATCGCGCGCAAGAAGAAGTCGAGCGGTAAGGGGGACGCTCAGCTCGTTGCCCTTCCTCGGGCTCCGACTCGCTGCAATCCTTGCAGTGCACTGTCGTCCGCGTCGGTCAGCGCGTGTAGGTGCTTCCGAGTCGTGGTGATGCTGCCGCGCCCGATCCGGGAACGCGCACCGACAGAGGCTGGCGGTGTCACCACTCAGTGTCCCCCTGCGGGCACGGCTTGGCGACGAAGTGCGCCACCGTCAAACGCTCTCGGGAGTGTTCTGGTGCCCTCCTGCGCATATCTGTGTGAGCGCTTCCGGCTTGCCCGGGGTGCTGGCCGATGACACAGATCTGGAGGCGCAGGCATGTCAGTAGGCACGAGCAGGTGGGCCCTCCCTGATGCCTCTGCACCGGTGGCCTGGGTGCTGGCCGGTGATCCGGGCGTGACCCTGTCAACGGCAACGGGTTGCCCGGCCTCGGGGTCCTGCGGCAGATCGTCGGGGCGCTGCTGACCTGGGGTCTGCTGGCGTGTGTGGCGGGCCTGGTGGTGTCGGTGATGGTGTGGGCGCTGGGCCACCATCAGGGGAACTACTCCCATGCCACGACCGGCAAGACCGGCGTGCTCGTCGCGGCGGGTGGGGCACTGCTCATCGGCGGCGCGAATGCGAGCACGCCGCGGGTAGGTCCACCTCTTGGCTACGAGCCTGCTGTGCCAACGCAGCAGCGTCTCGGGGGTCAGGAAGAACGCCGACCAGTGCTTGCGCGACAGCGGAACCTCGATGCCGCCGCAAGGAAGACTCGGTCGCCGTCGTCGAGCTGCGGCCTGGTGACCTGGCGCCGCAGGATGGACAGCTCGTGGCGGAGCACCACGAGCTCCAAGTCCTTCGAATACTCGGAACGGAAGCGAAGGAGCACAAGCGACAGGACGCGTCGAGCAAGGACGTAGACGACGGATAGAAGCACGAGAGGAGCCTCCGCGAGCCGGCGGGTCGAGGCACGATTGCCCCGAACATCCTCAGGCGGCGATGGGACCTTGGCGATCGGACTCCCTCGTCGCGAGCATGATCGAGTATCGGCACCCCCACACCTCATGCACTGCGCTTGGTGGCCGGGGCGTCGGTGGCGGTGAGAGGGATGCGCTTGCCATCGACAACAGCATTGATCTCAAGGTGGCCGCCCAGCGCTTCGACGTAAGCGGCGAGCGTCGAAAGCAGCATGTCACCTTCGCGCTCGATCCGAGAGATCGTCGACTGGGGCCGCTGCATCGTGCGGGAGAGCTCCACCTGGGTGAGCTGACGGACGCGGCGCAACTCGCCCAGGGCGTCGCGTACCT
This sequence comes from Actinomycetes bacterium, assembly GCA_021848885.1. Lineage (GTDB taxonomy): Bacteria > Actinomycetota > Actinomycetes > JAJZTN01 > JAJZTN01 > JAJZTN01. The sequence continues at coordinate 19,591 of JAJZTN010000025.1, read as the reverse complement.
GCTCGGCGACAACCTTGGCCCGCTCGCGCTCGACCCGCTCCCGGCGGGAAGCGTCGGCCATCACTTCGGCTTCGAGCTCCTCGAAGCGCTTCATTGTTTGCTCCTTCTCATGGTCTCGACGTGCTGGGCGTACAGGCGCTCCGCTTCGGGAATGGCCCGGCGGTACCAGGACTGCCACTGCCCGGCCTTGTTGCCGCCAACGAGCAGGACCGCCCGACGTGACGGGTCGTAAACGAACAGCACTCGCAGGTGCGCCCGACCGCTCGAAGCCCGGAGCTCTTTCATGTTGGCGAGCCTGCTCGCCTGGATGGTGTCGACCGTGGGCCTTCCCAGTGCTGGCCCGTGGTCACGCAGCATGGCGATCCGGGCCGTGAGCGCATTCTGTTGCTCGTCCGGGAGAGTCCGCCACCACCGCTCGAACTCATCGGTGACGAGAGCCTCCCTCGGCACACCGCAATATGCTGCTGAGGGGTTATACCGTCAACAGGTTAGCCAAGAGCACGCGGGCGCGGAATAGCGGGCCCAGCAATCCCATGGTCACGTGCCGGCGCCAGTTGCAGTAACCGGATCTCGCCGCAGGCGGATCGGCTTCCGATCACCCATGCACTCACGGGAGGATGTTCGTGCAGTCGAAGGACATCGTCTGCCTGCCGAGCCGGAGTAGTACTTCGGTAGCATTGCGGTTGAAACTTAGCGTCAGTCTGCCGGACGAGGACGTGGCCATCCTCGACGAGTTCGCTCGCGCCGCCGGCCTCCCCTCAAGGTCAGCCGCATTGCACCACGCTGTTCGCATGCTGCGCCTGCCCGACTTGGAGCAAGACTATGAAGCTGCATGGCGGGAGTGGGAAGAATCAGGCGACCAGGCAACGTGGGGCGTGACCGCGGGCGACGGGGTCGCCGATGTTGCGCGGTGAGATCCGCCTCGTCGATCTTGAACCTATGCGCGGCAGTGAGGCCCGCAATCGACGTCCCGCAGTGATCGTCAGCAACGATCGCGCGAACTCGATCGCGGCACGGCTGGGTCGCGGGGTGGTCACCGTCGTACCGGTCACCAGCAACACCGACCGGATCTACCCGTTCCAAGCGATGCTGCCTGCCTCCGCAACCGGCCTGCAGCAAGACTCCAAGGCCCAAGCCGAGCAGGTCCGCTCGATCGCCGCCGAGCGGGTGGGTGCAGTCCTCGGGCGGGTCCCAGCAGACGTCATGGCGCAACTCGACGACGCACTGCGCCTCCACCTGCAGTTGTAGTTGAACCTCGAAACAACGTTGGGGAAAGGGGCAGACACGCCCAACTCGTGCCGCCGCGAGGAGGTGAACGTTGCGGGAAACGTGCGAGGCTCCTGGGAATGCGGAGGCGGCGTCGGCAGAGGTGACCCCCTGCTCAAAGGCGCCGGCCCGGTTCCTGCCCAGTAGCTCTCGCCAGGATCCCATCTCGGACGAACCACGATCCACTCGGTGCGCGCGCCCACGCGAGCGCCGCCTCAATGGTGGCTGGTCAAGCTGGCGATGGACGTGAGCCCTGGGGGACGTTCCGCGCGCTGCGTGCCTGCCTCCGGCGTTTCCAGCAAGACGAGGACGCGACGCTGCCCGCCATGGCTGGCACCACCGGTGGTACCATACATCCATGGAGAAGACGACACTGTACCTGCCGGAGGACCTGAAGGCGGCGGTCAAGCGGGCCGCTGCGCAGCGCGGGGTATCTGAGGCTGAGGTCATACGCGAGTCGATTCGTTTGTCTGTCGGCGGTGTTCGCCCTCGTCCTCGTGGTGCGCTGTACTCGAGCCGGCAACCGATCGCCCGCCACGCCGAGGAGATGCTTGCCGGCTTCGGGGAGCGCTGAAGGGTGCCTCCCCTCATCGTGGACACCAGTGCCCTGCTGGCGTTCTTCGACGCCTCCGAGCCCGACCACGAAGCGGTGTCAGAGGTGCTTGCCGCAGCTGATGTCTTGGTCGTCTCGCCGTACGTGGTAGCTGAGCTGGACTACCTCGTCGCCACCCGACACGGGGTGGACGACGAACTGGCTGTGCTCGACGAACTGGCGAGCGGAGCGTGGGACCTGGCGACCTTCGACGAAGAGGCGCTCGGCCGCGCCCGCGGGATCATCGCCAGTTACCGGGATCAGCAGATCGGCGTTGCGGATGCATCGATCGTGGTTCTGGCCGAGCGGTACCGGACCCGCACGATCGCGAGCCTGGACCACCGGCACTTCGACATCCTCCGGCCCCTCGACGGCGGTTACCTCGAGGTGCTTCCACGGCTGGGTTGAAGGGGCCGAGGGCACCTCTCACCGCGACGGGGTGGCTCGGGACATCGGCGAGCGGGTTGTCACCTTGACGAGTCGTGTCGACCTGAGAGGGGCACCTCCAGGGTGAGCTCGGTGCCCTTGCTCTGCGGGCTTCGGATGGTCAGCGTGCCCCGAAGGAGCTTGGTTCGTTCGTGCATACCGGGCAGTCCGAGCCCGGGGTTCGGCTGGTCTCGGCTGGCGTGTCCGGGGCCTTGGGACATCCCGCGCCCGTTGTCGGCCACGGAGACCGCGAGAGTGTCCTCGGTGTAGGACAGCGCAACTCGTGCCCGAGTGGCATGAGAGTGGCGTTCGACGTTGTGGAGGGCCTCTTGGACTATGCGGAAGATGAGCAACTCGTCCCTGCTGCTCAGCCGTTGTGCGGTCCCCGCGGCCGTCAGGTCAACGGCCAGACCGGTTCGCGCCCTCAGGTCGCAAACCAGCCAGTCGACGGCATCGGCCAGCCCAAGGTCGTCGAGCAGGGAGGGCCGCAGGTCGCGGCAGTAGCGTCGCACGTTGACGATCGCCTCACCGAGGACTTCTTGGGCGGTGTGAAGCCGGCTCCCAAGCTCGGGCTGCTCAAGGCTGCTGGCGGACTCGATCTGAGCCTTGGCCACGACCAGCGACTGGAGGATGTCGTCGTGAAGCTCGCGGGACAACCGCTTGCGCTCCTCCTCCTGGGCTTCGGTTGCCAGTTCGATGTAGGTCTCGAGATTCCGTTTGGCCTCTTTCAATGATGCGAGCGCGCTGCGGACGCGCTGGTGGTTGCTGATGTTGTTCAGCGCGACGCTGAGCTGGTTGGCGATTGCGGTAAGCACCTGCTGGTCGTCAGCAGTGACGGTTTCGCCCAGTCGGCTGAGGCCGATGGCGCCGAGGACGCGACCCTCGGACTTCAGCGCCGCGACCACGGTGTGCGCGGTAGCCGTTGTGGCGTCGTCGCTGTCCACCTGCCCGCTCCGGCAGGCCGCGACCGTCAGCGCCTCTTGCGTGGCGTCCAGCTTGGTGGGCACATCGGCGCTGGATGCGTCGATGTCGGTACGTTCGGCGAAGTCGGGAGTGCTGGTCAATCGGACCCAGACGACCTGTTCCTTCTGTGGATCCAGCCTCGCACGCAGGGTGCCTCGTACGACGTCGTCGAGATCGAGAGAGCCGGCCACCGCCGAGGCGATGGCGTTGAGCCGAGACAGCTGTCGATTGGCGTCCTCGGAGGCTCGCGTGGCTGCCTTCTCCCGTTCCACCCGCACCGCCACGATGGCCGCGATGGCCATCACGATCGCGAACTGGGTGAAGATGCCGACCCTGGTGGTCCAGTCGTGCTGGCTGATCTCCGGAATCGACAGGATCAGGGCCCACAGGACGGTCGGAACGGCTCCGCGCAGCCCGAAGCTGAGCCCGGCGTAGACGGTGGGGATCAAGACAACCGAGACCGACAGCAGGTACAGCTCGGAATCCCCGACCAGCAGCTCTGCGCGCTCGAGCAGCGTGTGCCCGGTGTCGATCGCGAGCACCAGCGCCTGGATGACCCAGAAGCGGCGGTCGCCGACCGGCATGCCGAGCCGACGTGCCCATTCGCGCGGGCCTCCGCTGGCGCGGCGCGCAGGCACGGGGGTGCGTTCAGTGGTCATCGGAGAGCTGAATCCACTGGTGGCGCAGCGCGTAGATGACGGCTTCGGTGCGGGAGGAGACCCCCAGCTTGTCGAAGATGCTGCGCATGTGCGCCTCCACGGTCCGCGTGCTCAGGGAGAGGGAGTTGCTGATGCTCCTGTTCGAGGCCCCCTGGGCGGCAAGCTCGAGAACCTGGAGCTCCCGGTCGCTGAGCTGTGGCAGGTCCTGCGTGGGGTGCGCGACCCATGAAAGCACCCGGCGCGCGACCGGTGGGGACAGCGTTGTCTCCCCGAGGGCGACGCGGGTGACCGAGTCGCGCAGCTCGTGGGCATCGACCGTCTTGAGCAGGTAGCCGCTCGCGCCTGCACCGAGGGCCGCGTGGACGTACTGGGCGTCGTCGTACGCGGAGAGGATGACGATGGCAACGTCGGGGTACTCTCCGCGGAGCAGCCGGGTGGCCTCGATCCCGTTCACGTCGGGCATGGAGATGTCCATGAGCACGACATCGGGCTTCAGTGCCGCGACCATGCTGCGGGCCTGCTTGCCGTCGCCGGCCTCCCCGATCACCACGATCGCGCCGGTGCCTGACTCGAGGCGTTCGCGGATGCCGGCGCGGAAGAGGGGATGGTCATCCACGATGAGCACTCGAATGGGCTTGGTGCCCGTGTCGGAGACCTCCATGGAGCTCCCTCCGCGGTCCGGCGACTTCAGACCAGTGTGAGGGTTGACGCACTGGCAGCGCAGCAGGCGCTGAGGCGGGCTCCCGATGTGCTCGAGATCCCGCCTCGACGTCCGGACGGGTAGCCGCGCGGGCTATCCAGGGAATTTCGCGAGGTAGGCGGCGATCGCCGCGCTCGCTGCTCGTGCGCCCTCCTGAGCCTGCGTCACGTCGCCGGACTCCAGCTGCGTGAACGCCGCCTCGAGTGCGTCGTAGGTCTTCTGGCTGTTGGCCTGCACAGTGCCTTCGACCGGCTTCCACAACGGTTCGATGCCCTCAGACAGGGTCTTGCCCTGTGCTGCTGGCGCGGCGGCGATCTTCGCGGCAAGCACGTCGATCGCCTTCATCCCGGTTGTGACCGCGGCAGCGGAGGTCCGCTGGTCTTCCGCCCTGGTGGCCGAGGGGCTGACAGAGGTCGGCGACGATGATGAACCGCCACCGCACCCCGCAAGGGCCACCACGGCGATTGCTGCCGCAAGTCCGGCCCGTAATGAGTTCCGCATTGCGCGCTCCTTCGGTCGGTCAGTAGGCGGGGGCCCACCGACAGCTCGCCCTGGTCCTCGCGAACGCCGTTTCGCACGAGCGCCGAGGCACACGGGTTGGTCTTGACACAACCGAGTCTCATTCGTGGTGCAGTGCCGGGACATCGGCATATCCCGCAGATGCGGTAGGCGATAACACCTAGCGCGACCGCGGGATGCACCGATGTGCCCGCGGTCCGCGGTCAATGAAACTGAGGGAAACAACGTCTACAAGCGCCAGGCCTCACCACCGTTCCCCGAGCACCGACCGGACGGTGGCCGATCAGCACCCGGAAAGCGCAACCACTGGAGGCAGCGATGACCAGAGCGCCCGACCGCGCCAACCGACACGATGCCGCCGTGGATTCCAAGCTCACTCCAGCCGCGGAGGAAGTCGATATGTCCCGGCGCAGGTTGCTGCGGGGCCTGAGTCTGGCTGGTGTGGCGGCTGCCGCCGGCTCGCTCGGACTGGTCTCCTACCGGGACGAAGTCCAGGCAGCGACGGTCGGGCCGACCAGCGGCGAGGAGCACCAATGGTGCCGGGTCGTCGATCTGCGGGCCTGCAAAGGCGAGCGCAAGTGCGTGTCGGCCTGCCAGGAGCGCCACGGACTCTCCCCCGAACAGACCTGGATGCGCACGCTGTCGTGGCAGGACGAGGCGGGGGAGCACTTCATGCCCGTGATGTGCCAGATGTGCCAGGACCCGCCGTGCCTGCGCGTGTGCCCGGTCAGCGCCACGATCAAGACCGACCAGGGAGTGGTCCTCGTCGACCAGGATCTGTGCATCGGGTCGCGGGCGTGCATGGCTGCCTGTCCATACGAAGCCCGATACTTCAACTGGAGCGAACCCAAGCCGGCCCATCGGATGCCAGCGCCGTCGCCGAACACGCCTGAGTTCCCGGCCAACCAGGTCGGGACCGTCGGCAAGTGTGTCCTGTGCGCCGACCGGATTCCCTACAGCAAGCAACTGCCGTCCTGCGTCGAGGCATGTCCACGCGGCGCGCACTACATCGGCGACCTCGTCACCGACGTCGCCGTCAATGGCCGGTCGACGGTGAGGCTCTCGACGTTCCTTCGCGACGGCAACGCCGTTCGGTTCAAGGAAGAGCTGGGGACCAACCCCCGGTGCTACTACATCCCCGGCTACGGACAGCCGGTTGGTGGGCCTCTGGTAGGTGTGCGATGAGTGCCCCGCTTCAGCCGAGAGAGCACCTCAACGATCACGCCGACGTCGTCGTGGCCGTGATGCGACCGTTCCACAAGCCGAGCAGGCGATACTGGGTGGCCGTCGCGCTCCTGGCCGCCGTGGTGGTCCTCGGCATCGTCGCGTGGGTCTATCAACTGCGGCAAGGCATGGCGGTGGCCGGATACCGGGACAGCTCCTTCTGGTCCATCTACATCGCCAACGTGATCGCCTTCATCGGCGTCTCGTACGGCGGTGCCGTGGTGTCGGCCATCCTGATGCTGGCGGGGGCCTCCTGGCGGGCGCCGCTCGTGCGTCTCGCCGAAGGTGTAGCGCTCGTCACGGTGTTGATCGGTGCCGCCTTCATCGTCCCCCACCTGGGCCGTCCAGATCGGCTCGCTGGCATGGTGATCCATGCGAACGTCGCCTCGCCCGTGTTCTGGGACATGGTCGCGATTCTCACGTACACGTTCGCCACGTTCGTGTTCTTTCTGCTCCCGCTCGTGCCCGACGCGGCGAGCCTTCTGGACCTACACCCAGCCGAGCTCGGCCGCATCCGTCGATTCTTGTTCCGGGCTGTCTCCCGCGGCTGGGTTGGCTCGCCTCACCAACGTCGTGTGCTCCACTCCTCGATGACCACTGTCGCGATCCTGATCATTCCGCTGGCCGTCTCCGTGCACTCCGTGCTGGCGTGGGCCTTCGCCCTCGTCAGCCGGCCCGGATGGCATGAGAGCATCTGGGCTCCCTACTTCGTCGTCGCGGCGCTCTACTCGGGGGTCGCACTGGTGATCGTCGTCACCGCGGCCTTCCGGCGCGGCTACCACCTTGAGGCCTTCCTCAGCGAGAGGCACTTCGTTCGACTTGCCTACATCATGGTGGCCCTGGGCGCGACGTACGTCTATCTCACCTTCGCCGACCTGCTCCCCAGCGCGTACGTCGGGGAGCATGGCCCCACCGAGATCATCTACGGAATGCTGCTCGGGCGGGTCGCTGTCTGGTTCTGGATCTTCGTGGTGGCCGGCACGATTCTGCCCATCCTGCTGGTCGGTCTCCCGCGGACCAGGACCATCGGTGGCGTCGTGACGGCTGCCGTCCTCGTCCTGGTCGCGATGTGGATCAAACGGCTGATCATGGTGAACGAGAGCGCTTCCTACAACCGCCTGACCAACTCCTTCGGGGACGGGTTCCACTTCACCTGGGTCTCGGTGTCGGTGACACTCGCAGGCGTCGCTGCGGTCGCGCTGCTGTTGATGCTGCTCTTCCGGCTCGTGCCGCTGCTCTCCATCGCTGAGATCCAGGCAGCGTCGCCAACGACCGACGAACAGGCCCCGGAGCAGTCCCTGTCGAAGGAGGCGTCGCGTGGGCGCGCGGCCGGACGAGCAGGGGCCGTGCTCCTGGTCGTGATGGCATGCGGTGGAGTCGGTCTCGCCAAGATGCAACCCGCCTATGCAGACACGCACCCCGGGGCGCCCTTGGCGGGGACTCCCACGATCGCGGTCAAAGCAATGGAAGACGGACCGGACAACACGCTGACCGCCACTGTGACCGTGAACGGCAAGCCTGTGGAGGGTGCGCTGGTCAACTTCTTCGAGAGCACGACGATGTTCGCCCCGGGGGACAACAAGGTCCCGCTCGGCTCTGGCGAGACCGACGCCACCGGCACTGTCGTCGTGAGCTACGTGGCCGCCGTCACGGGACCGCGGGCCATCACGGCGACGTACTTCCCCACCGTCATGGGCGATCCTGTGGTGGGAACGACGAGCCTCGACGTGAAAGAGGCTGCCAGTCGGTTCAGTCCGTCGCCGGCACTGGCTCTTGCCGGGGTCGGACAGACGTTGGTGTTCATCCTCTTCGGCCTGGTCGCGCTCGTTCTTGCTCTCCTGATAGCCCAGGTCGGGGTCTGTCGGGGGAGCGGTGCAACTGGCCACGATCGGTTCAGTTGGTGGTGTTGGGGACGAGGTTCTCCTCGTCGGTGAGCCGAAGGTTTGTTGCCACCACCAAACGGTACGACGCCGGTACCACCAGCGAAGCCGGCGACCCTGACCCGAAGATGCCTCACACCGGGCGGAAGGACGCGGCTGGTGGTCGCTCACCGCGCCCCGTGTCAGCGCTCTTGTTTCCGGCGGGGTCGGGCCGGTGCTCACCGCTGCGGCAGCCAGTTCGGCAGACCCAGTCGGTCAGGAGTTGGCGAACGGCAGAGAGTTCTCTGCAGGAGAGCTCAGTGTGGCGGAATCGCCCGTGGGGGCGGTTCGCCGTAGCGAAGGATGAGGCGCTGGCCGATGGCGGCCATCTCGGCTCGCACTGCTTCTGGGGTGAGGACTTCGGCATGGTCGGACAGGCGAACAAGCTCGGCGGCGGCGATGCTGATGCTGGCGAACCGGATCGTCACCGTGGCGCGCCCGTCCTCGGCCATGCCGGTCTGCTTGACCGGCCACCACGCCCCGACCATCGCCTGCAGCCGGGCAAGCCAATCCGACTCGACGGCCACCTGCACCGCCAGCTGCGCGGGGGCTCGGGCCGACATCAGCTGGCCCACCTCGGCCCAGGTGGCCGCCAGGTCGAAACCGGGCGGGCGCTCGACCGGCTCTTCGGTGACCGCCACAGACCGGACCCGGGAGAGTCGGAACGTCCGCAACCCTGCGGGGGTCGTCGCGACCAGGTACCACACGCTCCGCTTGCACACCAGCCCGTGGGGATGCACTCGCCGGTCCTCGGCCGGACGCCCGGGGGGCTCGTAGGAAAGGACCACCTGGACTCCGGCGAGCACGGCCTCCCGCAGAGTCTCCAGGCAGGGGCCCTCAGCCGCCGGCGCCTCGAGCGTGGCCGAAGATGATCGACCCCATGGGGACGGGTCGACGAGCAACGCCGATCCGGCTGCTTCCACCTGTGCTCGAAGTGGCTCGGGCAACGCGGCGAGGACCTTGCGCCGGGCAGCGGCGAGCCCCTCGGCGAAGCCCGGGCCGAGCGCCGTGGCCGACCCGGGGCCGGTGGCGGTGAAGAGTGCCTGCGCCTCCCCTACCGTGAGCCCGCTCAGATCGATGCGGTGCCCGCCGAGCAGCGTCCACCCGCCTCCGCGACCGCGCTCGGAGTACAACGGCACGCCCGCCGTGCACAGCGCCTCCAGATCGCGACGGATCGTGCGCTCCGACATCTCGAGCTGGCGGGCCAGCTCGGCTGCAGTGCAGCGGCCGCGGGCCTGCAGCGTCAAGACGATCGCGATCAGCCGGTCGGCCCGCATCGCAACAGGCTATTCCAAAAAATAGGACAGGAGATGGCCTCTTTAGGGGGGCAGGATGGCCAACGTCCCCCCACCGAAAGGAGCCACAATGGCAACGTCTGACCGCAGGGCAACCCTGGTTCGAGCCTACGACCACGCCGCCGAGGTCGTAGATGGTGTGAATCTGGACCAGCTTCACCTCGCCACTGTGTGCCCGGACTACGACGTGACCGCGCTCATCGACCACCTGGTCGGCGCCGGCCATCGGGCCGTCGACCTGGGGCGCGGCCAGACGCCGACCGGCGAGGAGTTCCCTCACGTGGAGCTGGCCGACGCGCCCGACCTGCTGCGGCGGGCGGGGAACGACGCCCAGGCAGCCTGGGCCGACGACACGCGGCTGGCCGCGAGGACCACCATGCCCTGGGGAGAGACGTACGCCGGATCCACGCTGGTCGATATGTACCTTGCCGAGCTCGCCACCCACACCTGGGACCTGGCTATGGCCACGGATCAGCTCGACCGTCTCGACGGCGACCTGGCCGGCACCGCCCTCGACGCCGCCCGGTCCATGCTCAAGCCCGAGTACCGCAACCAGCTCGCAGAAGGATCGCCGTTCGGAGCCGAAGTGCAGGCACCGGCCGACGCCACGCCGTGGGAGCGCCTGGCCGCGTTCATGGGCCGTCAGCCCCGGCCGAGCCCCCGTTGAGCGCTGAGCCACGTACGGCGGCCTCGCCGTGACGGGCCCGCTCGGGTCGGTGAGCAGTTCGCCTGATTCGACGGGGTCGTTGGTGCCTCAGAGCTGCGGTGTGTAGCGCCGGCGTTGATCGATGGGGCTCATGAGACCGACGTCGTTTCCGGCCGGGTCACACACGACGGCGTAGCGGGCGCCGAAGAAGGCGTCGTAGGGCTCTTGGCGCCCGGTGTGGCCCGCTGCGACGAGTGCCTGGTAGGTCTCGTCGACCGCTTCGCGGGACGGCAAGGAGAAGCCGAGGAGCACCGTGCGGGCCTCGGGGTCGGGCGAGCGCCACCCGGCGTGGTAGATCCTCGCCATGGCCGGGTTGTCGAGCTCGAAGATCGCGCCCTCGCCGTTGTCGAGCGCGACATGACGCGCGCCGCTTCCAGGGGGCCACTCGCCGCCGTCGAAGCGGACCGTCATGCCGAGCGCCTGGTAGAAGGCGACGGCTGCTTCCATGTCCTCGACCACGAGGTTCACCTGGTTGAATCGGGGTCCCTCGTCGCTCATCTCGATCCTCCTGTCGGTGTTGGCCTGGGCGGGTGGTGCTCGCCGGACCGCTCACGACCGTCGGTCAGTGGTCGGTGGCACGAGTCTCCTGGAGGGTGCGAGAGAGCAGACAGAACTCGTTGCCCGCTGGGTCGGACAGCAGCACCCAGGTCGCTTACGCACCCTGATCACCTCAATCGCGGGCCATGATCGGTCGCTTGGGGCGATGCTGACGATGGTGTCCTCCCCGTCGAGCACCTGCCAACCCGGAACATCGGGGGTCTTGGTGACCGCGGTAGCTCACGAGCGCTCACGCTCTGGGTTCGACGACTGTCGAAACGACCCAGCGGTGCTTGCCGATCTTGCGACTCCTGGTGAAGCCCAGCCGTTCGTACGTCGACAGCGCCCCGTTGAAGAGGAATCCGGCTGGCACCGCGGTGGCGCTCTCGGGATAGCCCTCCACAGTGCCGCCGCCGAGTGCGCCGATCAGATCCAGCGCCCCGGCGAGGGCGGTGGTGGCCACCCCCTGCCGTCGGTGACCCTTGCCGACGTAGCAGCAGCCGACCCGCCAGTCGGGGGAGGACTGCTGACCCTTCTCGTAGGCGGTGCGGTTCTTGATTCGCGGCAGTTCCGAGGGTGACCCGAACTGGCACCAGCCCAGGCAGTCTGGACCTCGGAAGACGAGCGCGGCGTGCGCAGTGCCAGCACGTACGCGGGCGAGCTTGCGCGCGCGGTTGTCATCGGCCGTGGCGTTCTTGTCCCCTCCCTCGGGATGGAACGCAATGCACCAGCAGCCGCCGAAGATCCCGTTGTTGCGTTCAACCAACGCGGCGAACGCCGGCCACGTCGACTCATCCAGCGGCCGGATGCTGAGATTCGCCGGCGCCATGCCATCACGGTAGCGTCGCTGGTTTGCGAGGACCATGACTCCAGGGACGCCCGCGGTCTAGCTCGGCATCGCGGCGACGAGTTCGACCCGCCGACCGAGCGACGGGACTTCGATCGTGGCGCGTGTCTCGAACGTCAGACCGGATCCGGCGGTGAGGTCGCGCAACGTCGAAGTGGCCCACACCTGCCCGCGCGGAGCACGATTTGCCACCGATTGTGCGACTGCCACGCCGGCGCCGGAGACGCTGGCACCGTGGCGCGCCACCTCGGCTGTGTGCAGCCCCACCGAGACGCGGAGCCCGGCGGTCACCGCGCGCTGGACGATGGCCAGGCCGCAGCGTGCCGCCCGAGCCGGACCGTCGAAGGTGGCCAGCACGCCAGCCTGCTCGGCGAGGGCTGGTACGCCGTGGAACTCGCCCAGCACGCCTTGAAGGATCTCGCGCACTCGCGCCGGCTCGACCTGCTCCTCGACCTTGAGGGCCAGCAGCGTCGTCAGGGACGACATGGGGGGTTTCGAGGACTCCACCCCGAGCACGAACTCCTCGACCGGGTCGAGGATCTGGTCCGGGTCGACCGCGACGAAGTGGTCGGTGCCGTCGAGCTCGACGAAACGCGCACCCGGGATGTGCTCGGCGAGGTAGCGACCCTCCTCGATGCGCGAGTCGACGTCGTAGCGTCGGTGCAACACCAGGGTCGGCGCCTGCACTGCGGACAGCGTTTCCCGCACATCCACCAGGGAGTTCATCTCGATCAGGGCGCGGGCGGCGCCGGGGCTCGTCGCAGCGCGGCACCGCTGCCCCCACCACCGGGCGAGCTCCTCGTCCGCGTTGGGGCACATCTGACGCATGTCGGCCTCCCACGCCCAGCCGAGCTCGACCTGCGCTGCATAGCGTGCTCGGTCCTCGGGCATGGCGCCCCACGGGTAGTCGGGGGCCCAGAGACGCCGGGCATAGCTGGAGTAGATGACCAGCGCCTTCACCCGCTCAGGGTGGCTGGCCGCGTAGAGGATCGACATCGGCCCACCCTCTGAGTACCCGAACAGCACTGCCCGCTCGGACCGGACGGCATCCATCACGGCCGCCACGTCGCCCATCCGGGTCTCGAGGTCCGGGAGCGTCCCGGGCCGGTCCGACATTCCGGTGCCCCGCTTGTCGAACCGGATCAGCCGGGAGAAGGTGCCGAGCCGGTGCAGGAAGTGGGCGTGCCGTCGTTCGGTCCAGTCCAGGGTCAGGTGGGAGACGAAACCGGCCACCAGGACGAGGTCGATCGGGCCGGTACCGGTGACCTGGTAGGCGATGTTGAGGCCGTCGCGCCGGGTGTAGGCGACCGGTGCCACTGGCTCCGCCGAGGCGAGGGTCGCCTCGTCGTGCCCGCCGGTGGGCTCGGCGGATGAGGAGGTTAGGTTCGCAAGCTCCCGCCGGTTGGCCGCACCCAGCTTGCGCAGCAGTGACGAGATGTGGCTCTCGACCGTGCGCACCGAGATGAAAAGACGCCGGGCGATCTCTGCGTTGCTGAGCCGGGCGCCGACCAGGGCCAGCACCTCCGCCTCCCGCTCGGAGACGGCGTCGGTCGGTGCCGCGGGCTCGGCCATGTGATCGATGGTCAGCCTTTCCGGATCGGTGGTCAATCCGTGGCGGCTGCGTGCTCTGCACGGATGTGCCCGAGGGGGGCAACGGCGAACCTGGGCTCAGCCATGACACCAATCACGAGGAGGACGTCATGACCACAATCACCCACGAGGCGCCCAACGGCGTCGACGTCACTCGGCTCGGCCAGACGATCGAGGCGATCCAGAACGACCCCTCCCTGGCGATCTTCACATTCCGGGCCACCAACGACTGGCTCGGCGGTGGACACTCCCGGACCCAGGTGCAAGGTTTCTGGGGCGCCGGCCAGGAGGACCAGTCCCGCACGGAGCCCTTCCGCCTCGATGGCGACGAGCCGCCGATCCTGCTCGGCAGCAACCACGCCCCAAATGCGGTCGAGGCGGTGCTGCACGCCCTCGCCTCGTGCCTGGCGGTGGGTACGGCGTACAACGCCGCGGCTCAGGGCATCGAGATCCGCAGTCTGCGCTTCGACCTGGAGGGCGAGCTCGACCTGCACGGCTTCCTCGGCCTGGCTCCGCAGGTGCGGCCCGGCTACCAGAACGTCCGGGTCACCTGTCACCTCGACTCGGACGCACCCGAGCACCGCCTCGCCGTCCTGTGGGAGCACGTCCAGAAGACCTCGCCAGTGCTGGACATTCTGCGAAACCCGGTGTCCGTGACCACCAAGCGGGTCTGACGGCCGGGGGAGCGCGGCTGTGCTGAACGCGGTGCCGGCGAAGACGACGACGCTCGACTGGGGTGGTCGAGTCCTTCGCGGGGAGCCGGGGCAATCCCCCGTCGCCGTGTTCCACAGCGTCTGGCTGAGTCAAGGTAAATGTCGCACTGACATAACTACGCCTGGTGGAGAACAACATCGCCGCCTCCACCATCGGGGGCCGGCCCAGTGCCAGGCCCCCATGGCGGCGCGGCGACGGCGCAATCACGATGCCCCTTGCCAGGGGTTTCATCCTGTCGGTAACCGGTCGGTCACGCGATGTTCCTCAACCCTCGCCGCCGGGTGTCGTCGGGCGGGAGACCCCTCCTCGCTCAGGAGGGTTGAGAGCTCGTTTGGGTCGGTGGGAATGGGATCGTGCAGGTGCTCGCGAGAACTGCCGAGCCCTACGCTGGGCGTCGTGGAGCGGGACAGCCACGACTCGGGCGTCTGTCTGGCGGAGCTGCTGGCCGCGTACTCGTTGGCCACGGACCTGGGTCTCGGCCAGCCGATGGAGCACCTGTTGCGATCGTGGCGGATCGCGGCCAGGTTGGGTGAGTACGTCGGGCTTCCGGAAGGGGAGCAGGGATCGCTGTTCTACGTCGCGATGCTGTCGTGGGTCGGCTGCGTGGCCGACGCTCCCGAGGTGGCTGCGTCGTTCGGTGACGACATCGCGTTCCGGGCCGACAGCTACGACGTGGACCTCGGGGGGATCTCTGGATACCGGTTCTTCCTGGGGCATGCGGGAGCTGGGGGTTCGCCGGCGGTGCGGGCGAAGGTGATGGCCGCCATGCTGGCCACTGGTGGACGGCGCGTCATGCAGGGGATCCAGGCGCACTGCCTGGTCACTTCCATGCTTGCTGAGCGCCTGGGACTTGACGTCTCGGTGTCGGCGGCGGTGAAACAGTTCTTCGCCCGGTTCGACGGTCGCGGAGTTCCTTCGGGAGTCGGCGGCAAGGACATCTCGCTCTGGGTCCGGCTGTTCCACATCGGCGACGTCGCGGAGGTCCACCACCGCAAGGGTGGCCTCGATGCCGCGGTGCGGGTGACACGGGATCGCCGTGGCAAGCAGTTCGATCCCACCCTCGCCGACGCCTTCTGCGAGATCGCGCCGGAGGTCTTCTCGGCGCTGGAGCACGAGTACGACGTCCACGACCTGCTGGCCCACGAACCCGGGCTGAGGCGGCCGCTGACGGGTGCCCGGCTCGACGAGGCTCTGGCGGCCCTGGCCGACTTCACCGACCTCCGCTCACCTCACCGTGCCGGCCACTCGTGCGGCGTCGCCGAGCTCGCCGGTGCGGCGGCGGAGAGGCTCGGGCTGCCCGCTTCAGAGGCGGAAGCGACACGGCGAGCCGGGTATCTGCACGACATCGGGCTGCATGGCGTGCCGTCGAAGATCCTGGACAAGCCGGGAAGCCTCTCGGCGACTGAGTGGGAGCGACTCCGGGTCAGCTCCTACTACACGGAGCGGGTGCTGGCGCGTCCCCCAGCCCTTGCCCGGCTCGGCGCGATCGCAGCGTTCGCCAACGAGCGGATGGATGGCAGCGGCTATCACCGGGGCGTGACTGGCCCCGCGATCCCGTTGTCAGGCAGGATTCTCGCGGCGGCCTGCGCGTTCCGGACCCTCACCGAGCCGCGCGCCGGGCGAACGCCCAGGACGGTCAAGGACGCTGCCGCAGATGTGCGCCGTGAGGCCCGCGCTGGCCGGCTCGACGCCGAGGCAGCAGACGCTGTGCTCGCCGCGGCGGGCGTCGGCGGCCGGCGACGCGTGGCCGGGCCGGCCGGACTGACCGCCCGCGAGGTCGAGGTGCTCACCCTGATCGCCCGCGGAGCTGCGACAAGCGAGGTTGCCGAGCAACTCGGGGTGTCCCGCAAGACCGCGGCCACGCACATCGAGCGCATCTACGCCAAGACCGGCGCCTCCTCGCGTTCGGCGGCCACCCTGTTCGCGCTGCGCAACGGTCTGCTCGACCCGCTCGGGACCTGATGCGAATTGTCGGGTGTTCGCCCGACGACACCGCTCCTCGTGGCTCCTAGCGTCGTACACATCCCATCCGAGCCGTGAACGCCGTGAACGCCGTGAACGCCGTGAACGCCGTGAACGCCGTGAACGCCGTGAACGCCGTGAACAAGGAGCCATCATGAGCAAGGCAGTCATCAGCCTGACCACCGGCATGGAGGACCCTGAGAGGGTCGTGGTCGCCTTCCTGGTCGCAGTCGGTGCCGCCGAGACCGGCCACGAGACCTTGATGTTCCTCACCAAGGAGGCGGTCCGCCTGGCCGTTCCAGGCGTTGCCGTGGGGGTCGCCTGCGATGGCTGCCCGTCGATCGAGGATCTCCTGAAGCGTTACGACGCCGCTGGCGGTCGCTACTACGTGTGCCCCATATGTTTCAACGCCCGCCGGCTCGACGCCGACGCCCTGATCCCGGGAGCCGAGATCAACGGCACAGTCCCGATGTGGAACTGGATTGGCGACCAGCCGGCCACGGTCTTCAGCTACTGACCTCTGGGGTCGGTGACATGGCTGGCGTTGCTGCGGGAACTCGCAAGAAAGGAAACCCTCTCATGACCACCCAGACTGCTCGCCAGCTGGACACGACCGAGCTCGAGACCCGCGTCAAGGCCATGTACACGGAGGTGGCCCTCGCGCCCAACCGCGAGTTCCACTTCGAGACGGGTCGACGGCTGGCCGAGCACCTCGGCTACCCGAAGGCGGAACTCAATGCGATCCCGACCGAGGCGATCGAGTCGTTCGCCGGTGTCGGCTACTTCCTCGACCTTGCCGCCATCACACCAGGGGAAACCGTCCTCGACCTCGGCAGTGGTTCGGGCACCGACAGCTTCCTCGCGGCAGTCGCTACCGGGCCAGCCGGTGGTGTGATAGGCGTGGACATGACCACTGCCCAGCTCGCGAAGGCTACCCGGCTCGCAGATGCCGCTGGCATCAGGAACGCGTCGTTCCTGGAGGGCTACATCGAACGGCCGCCGGTTACCCCTGGGTCCGTCGACGTGATCATCTCCAACGGGGTGATCAACCTCTCAGCGGACAAACCGGCGGTGTTCCGAGCCGCCGCCGCGGCCCTTCGGCCGGGAGGTCGCCTGGTGCTCGCCGACATCGTCACCGCAAGGCAGCTCCCCGAGGGAGTCACGTGCGATGCGTCGCTGTGGGCGGCATGCATCGGCGGTGCCGCCCAACGCGACGACTACCTGACCATGATCAGCCACGCCGGATTCGACGTGGAGACAGTTCGTGAGAACGACTACGGGTTCGTCTCGGACCGCGCCGTGGGCGCTACCACGACCTACGGTGTCACCAGCCTCAGCTTGCTGGCCCGGCGGCGCGGCACTGGTCCCTGATGGTGATGCGCCCACTGCACGGCCGGCCTCGGCGGGCGAGATCGACCCGCGCTGGACGACCCGCTTGCCGCGCCACGCCGGCCCCTTCACGCGCTGGGAGCGGGGGGTGCGGTCTGCATGTCCGCTGACAGGAGGGGTTTGCTGGCCAGGACCCGCCTGGAGAGCAGGAGCACGACCGCGACGACCGCCGTGCCGACGCCGAGGGACAGGGGCTCGCGAATGGTCGGCTTGACGATCATCACGTACATCACCCCGGTCAGCACCGCCAGGTCGACGTGGGTCACGAACACCAGGCGGCGGACGAGTTGATGCAGCAGGGCCGCATTCTGCTCGCTGAGCTCTGCGGCCTTGTCCCAGCCGGGCTTCAGTGCTGCGGCTCCGGCGACGAAGCTGATCACGAAACCCGCCAAGCCGAGGTCGAGCCAGAGGGTGGTCAGGCTCCAGCTCCCGGAGTAGACGAGAAGGATGCCGGAGGCGGGAACCAGGAGGTTGACGGGCAGGAAGACGTGCAGACCGGTCCAACGTGCGTCGCGGGCAAAGGCCAGCATGCGCGCGGGATCGTCGGCGCGGACGACGCGCAGGCCGAGCAGGGCCTGCATGCAGGCCGCTCCGACCCACAGGGTCGCCGCTCCGACGTGGAGAGCCAGGTAGAGCTGGTACGCGTTCATCACATCAGGCCTCCTTGACGGCGATGGCGACAAGCTCGATACGCCGAGAGGTCAGCGTCTGGTACGCGTCGTACCGCCCGTTGCAGGCCGCATTCATCAAGGCCCATAGCCGCTCGTAGTCAGGAGTGGTCGACTCGACAACAGCGGCTATGCCGGAGAGGTGGTGACGGCCGACCTGGATCTGGACAGAAGGGTTGGACCGGAGGTTGTAGAACCACGCGGGAGGCTGGTCGGCTCCGCTGTTGGAGGCGGCCACGATGAGTCGGTCGCCGTCGACCGCGTAGCTGACGGCGGAGCAGCGCCGCTTGCCGGTCCGGCGCCCAGTGGTCCGGAGCAGCAGCGTCGGGACACCCACCATCAACTGCCCGACCCGGCCGTCACTGCGGTCGTAGAGCCACCGATGAGCACGCAGCACCCGGCCGGGAGCGCTGTGCGGCGCCGTCAATCGGTTGATGGTGCGACCCAGCCAGGGTGGCCGGCGAGCCAGGGTCTGGCGGAGCGCGACTCCAGTTGTAGTCGTCATGACGATCCTCCCTTCTTGCTGTCCCGCCCAGTCGCCGGCGTCCGGCCGCCATCGAGCACGGCGCCGGCGTAACCGGGCTTCTTGGCTACTTGGAGCCGTCCGCCGCCGGCGCGAGGCTCGTCCGAGCCCGTGCCGTCACGGAGGCCGGCTGGCGGATGAGCGCGATGGCGGCGATCACGACCACGATGTAGGCCCCCAGGTCGGCACCATGCAGGAGGGTGTCCAGGGTGTCGTTGTCGATCGTGGCGTAGCTCCCGAACCCGCTGACCACGAACAGCGCCGAGCTGATGCCGCCCAACCAGGCGAGCCAAGGCCCCGCAAGGCGCTGGCGAACCAGCCCGGCGGCGACGGCCGGCGTGAGCACCCCAAGCGTCACGACGAAGGCCGAGGTGAGCACTCCCTGCATGTCGGCCAGAGCGCGGATGGCGAGGTCGGGGCTGAGACCCCCTGGCTGGTCGGCCATGATCGCCAGAATGACCTGCGGGATCCGCTCCAGGAGGAGCATGCCGCACGCGAGCGACCCCGAGATCAGGACCACGGCCGGGAACGGGTTGCCGGGATCCAGGTCGGAGCTCAGCCGGCGATGGAGCGCACCCAGAAACCAGATGAAAAAGAACACCCCGACGCTGAGGATGATCACGGCCCTGATCATCTGTCGGCCATTCGCGGCGTAGTAGTCAACGATGCTGGGGATCGGGTCGTTGACCTTGGCATCGGCGCCGAAGGCCGAAACCTGGCCTACTGCGTTGAGGACGAGGAACACCAGTCCTGCCCAGCCGCCTGCCTGCAGCAATCTTGTTGGTCTCATGTCGACTTTCCTCCTTCAATCCGTTTCTGACGTGCCGTCCATCCGTCCGGCGAGAGCATCCGCGCGTCCCGGAAGTCGGTACGGCGGACGAGTCGACCTTCCTCGTCTAGCTCCCATACGGCGATGCCGGCGAGCTCGATCGGTCCTCCCGTGACAGGCGTGTCGGGCAACCGGTTGGCGTCCGTTCCCCTCCAGCTCACACGGACCGCGACCACGTTGCCCGCCACGAGGGCGTCGGTGACGACGACGTGGGTGCATGGGCTCGCCTCTCGACACCGTCGAGCCCACGCCTTCGCCCTTTC
>JAJZTN010000178.1 GCA_021848885.1 Actinomycetes bacterium | reverse complement strand
TCCCCGGTTGACTGGGCTTCGCCCGAGGGAGAGCAGCGATGGTACTCACCGACAGCGACAAGATCCGGCTAGTCGAAGACCACTATCGGTCGTTCTGGGAAGGCGATCTTCAGGACTTCGACCGCCATGGCGAGCAGAACCGGCAACTGATGACCAAGATCGCCGGAGCCCTTCGCCCTCGGGGACTGATCGTCGGGCAGGATTACCTACGGACCGACCCGCCAGACGCGTTTCACGCAGCGTTCAGCCTGATCATGTTCAGCGAGAACGGGGCCCGCACCTACACCTACGAAGAACTCGGCGGCTGGCTCAGTGAAGCCCGGTTCGAAAGCCTCGAGCGATTCGACCTACCCCCCACGGGACAAAGCTCGATCGTCACGGCCACACGAGCCGACCGAGCTGGAGTTGGCTCATGAACATCAAAGCGGTTGGCTCGTCGGCGCGTTCCGACACGCTGCTGTCTGGCGCCGCCAAGCTGGCGCGAGAGATCCGAAACGGGGCCATCACGGCGACAGCCGCCGTCGAAGCCTGCATCGAGCGGATCGAGGCGTGCGACGGCGCGGTCAACGCCGTGGTCCAGCGTAGATTTGACCGGGCCCGACAGGAGGCAGCAGAGGCCGATACGCGCCAGGCCGCAGGCCAGCACCTCGGTCCACTGCACGGCGTTCCGATCACCATCAAGGACCAGTACAACGTGGCCGGCATGCCGACCACCATCGGCCTCGTTTCCCGCCGCCAGGAAATCGCACCGGCCGACGGGCCGCTGGTTCAGCGGCTTCGCCGGGCCGGGGCCGTCGTCCTGGGCAAGACCAACGTGCCCCAGCTTCTGCTCGCGCACGAGTCCGACAACGCCGTGTTCGGCCGGACCAACAACCCGTGGGACACGTCCCGGACGTCCGGGGGTAGCTCCGGTGGGGAAGCGGCCGTCATCGCCTACGGCGGCAGCCCGCTCGGCCTGGGCGGCGACTTCGGCGGCAGTATCCGGGGGCCGGCCGCCCTCTGTGGGGTGACCGGACTGAAGCCCACGGCGCAGCGCCTGACCATGCTTGATACCCCTCCCGAACCGTTCGGGAAGCAGGAGGCGCTGTTCCCCCAGCCCGGCCCGATAGCGCGCAACGTCGAGGACCTGGTGCTCGCGATGAGCGTCCTGGCCGCACCCGGGCAGCAGGCCTTCGACCCACGGATCCCGCCTGTGGCCTGGGCCGACCCGCCGGACGATATCTCTGAACTGCGGGTCGGCTGGTTCGACGACAACGGGCTGTTCAGACCGTCGCCGGCCATCCGCCGAGCCGTACACGAGGCGGCGCGGTCCCTGAGCGAGCAGGGCGCCCACGTCACAGAGGTCTCCCCCCCGGACGGCCTACGCACCCACGAGCTGTTCCTCCGGCTTTTGGTTGCCGACCGGCTGCGCCCGACCCGATCGGCGGTGAGGGGGGAGAGGGTCCACCCACTGCTGACCCCGCTGTTCATGCACGCCCGGATGCCCGGCGGCGTGAAGCGCCTGCTCGGACCCGGCGTGCGCGCCACGGGAAGAGCCCGCCTGGCCCGACTGCTCGCTGCGCGGCTGCCCTCCACCCCTTCCGAGTACTTCGACCTTCTGGACGACCGGGCGCGACTTCTCATCGACCTCATGGCGACCTGGGACGCTGCAGACGTCGACGTTCTCGTCCTGCCCGCCTACGGTCTGCCCGCACCCCACCATGGCACGACGACGGACCTGTTAGACGCGTTCTCGTACCTGACCGTTGCGAACCTCTTCGGTCTGCCCGCCGGCGTTGTCGCTGTCACATCAGTCGGCGTCGACGAGGAGACCGACCGCCCCCCGAGCCGGGACGCCTCAGATCGATTGGCGGCGTCGGTCGAACGCGGCAGCGCTGGCCTTCCGGTTGCCGTCCAAGTCATTGGCCGAGCCTGGAGAGAAGACCTCGTTCTGGCGACCATGGCCCGGATCGAGGCATCCGCGCGAAACAGTGGGTCAGCCCCCAGTCTGCCAGTCGACCCGCGGTAGCCGCCGAGGGACCACGCAAAACGACGCTGAAAGGACTCGGAATGCTGCGGGCGGTGCTCCGCCGGGCGGAGTTTCGCGCCACGGCGGCCCCGGCCCGGCCTTCGTCGCCTTCCAGGAGCGGCTGTCCGAGGCGCTTGCCGCGCTGGTGCGGCGCGGGCAGGCGTTGGGGACGATCCGGCCAGGGTCTGGAGCCGCAGGCGACGGCCGAGGTGGTGTTCGGGGCGGTGATGGGCGTCGGCGACGTCTTCCACTTCCTCGGCGGCGACGGGCTCGAGCGGCGAAGCGAGGCGCTGGTCGAGCTGCTGCTCGATGGCCTCGCGACCGGCCGAACGTATCGGCCGGCGAAGCGAAAGGAACCTGTATGAGTACCTACCAGCTGTACCTGTTCATGCATGTTGCGGCGGCGATCGTCTGGATCGGCACCTCGCTGCTCCAGTCCGTGCTCGGCGCCCGCGTCGTCAGCGCCGCCGACCCGGCCATGATGCTCGCCTGCGCCCGTGACGGCGAGTGGGCTGGCCTGCACTTGTACGCGCCTGCCGAGCGACCGCCGGCAGCTGAGGAAAACGTCGAGAGTGTGCGGTGGCGATGAGGGAGTGGCTGTGGGTGGTCGGCGGCGTCTACGTGCTGATGGGCGTCCGCCTGCAGCCGTTCCTCAACGCGAGCCAATTCACGCGCGTGCTCAGCGGCTGGCAGGCCACACCGGCCAGCGTCGAGTTCAAGACGGCGGTCGACTGGATGGCCACCTTCGGGTACGACCTGATCGCGATCGGCGCCGTCGCGCTCGCGGCAGCGAGCACCGATGCGCCTGGCCGCTCCCTGGTCGTCTGGGTGATCGTCGCTCGCGAGCTCCTCGGCGGTGTCGCCGCCGACCTTTGGCTGATCAAACGCGGCTACGCCAACCGCACCTTCTATGCAGGCTTCATCGTCTTCCACCTCGCCGTCATCGCCAGCGGACTCCTCGTACTCGCCTAAAGCGACAGCACCGGTGGTCGAGTCTCCTCCGGCCGGCCACGGTGGGAGGGCGAGGAACGCGCGGCGGCTCCTCGCGAGCAGGATCCACAGCGGGAGCAGTGGCAGCGGCATGAACATCGGGGTGCCGACGGCGACGATGACGGCCACCGGGAGGCCGGTCGAGCTCGGCGCTCGGCGCGGGTGAGCCGGAGATCGACATCGCCGCCGGCGTGGCTGAGAAGAGAACCTCGCTCACTCAGAGCAGCGCGGCCGACCCCCAGCCGGCGGTGTGGAGGCCGTCACCGCAGAAGCATCCTTCAGCCGTGTCCGAAGGACGATGTCAGGCTCCGTCGTGGTGTGACCCGAATCGCACCGCATCCTACTGTTCCGCTTCGATGCTCTCGGGTAGCGGGACGCGGATCTCGTGGCCGAAGGACGGCTGCTGCCACGCGACCCGCAGCACCTGCGCCGCCTGCTGCTCGATTCGGCCTGAGCTGTATCGCAGACGGTATCGCTGAGCGATCCCCGCGCCGCTGTCATCCCCGGTTGACTGGGCTTCGCCCGAGGGAGAGCAGCGATGGTACTCACCGACAGCGACAAGATCCGGCTAGTCGAAGACCACTATCGGTCGTTCTGGGAAGGCGATCTTCAGGACTTCGACCGCCAACTGAGCCCCGGTTTCGTCAACACCGGCGCTGATTCGGGGACGTACGGCGGGATCGAAAGGGCGAAGGCGTGGGCTCGACGGTGTCGAGAGGCGAGCCCATGCACCCACGTCGTCGTCACCGACGCCCTCGTGGCGGGCAACGTGGTCGCGGTCCGCCTGACCCGGAAGGCCCCGGACGCCGAGCGGTTGCGGGACCCGCCTGCCACGGGGGGACCGATCGAGCTCGCCAGCATCGCGGTGTGGGAGCTGGACCAGGAAGGTCGACTCGTCCGCTGCACCGACTTCCGGGATGTGCAGCTGCTCTCGCCGGACGGATGGATGACACGTCAGAAACGGATTGAAGGAGGAAAGTCGACATGAGACCAACAAGATTGCTGCAGGCAGGCGGCTGGGCGGGCCTGGTGTTTATCATCCTCAGCGTAGTAGGCCTGGTTTCGGCCGTCGGCGCCGATGCCAAGGCCAACGGCCCGATCCCCGGCATCGTTGCCTACTACACCGCGAATGGCCGGCAGATGATCACGGCGGTGATCATCACCAGCGTCGGGGTGTTCTTCTTCATCTGGTTTCTGGGTGCGCTCCATCGCTTGCTGAGCGCCGACCTGGATCCCGGCAACCCGTTCCCGGCCTTGGTCCTGATCTCGGGGTCGCTCGCGTGCGGCATGCTCCTCCTGGAGCGGATCCCGCAGGTCGTTCTGGCGATCATGGTCGACCAGCCAGGGGGTCTGAGCCCGGACCTCACCGTCCGCGCTCTGGCCGACATGCAGGGAGTGCTCACTTCGGTCGTCGTCGTGACGCTGGGGGTGCTCACGCCGGCCGTCGCCGCCGGTCTGGTTCGCCGTCGCCTTGCGGGGCCTTGGCTCGCCTGGCTGGGCGGCATCAGCTCGGCGCTGTTCCTGGTCAGCGGGTTCGGGAGCTACGCCACGATCGACAACGACAC
>JAJZTN010000024.1 GCA_021848885.1 Actinomycetes bacterium | reverse complement strand
GGCCACGATCGGCTACCTGGGTTTCCTCGTAGGGCCCCCGATGACGGGTGCCCTGGCGCACCGGATCGGTCTCGGCAGTGCGCTGTGGTTGGTGGTGGGGCTGGTCGCCGGGGTGGCGGCGCTGGCCGGTTCGGCTCGTCCGGTGGCGGCCGCTGCCGGGGCGAATCCCCCCGGCGCGAACCCACCCGGCGCGAACCCACCCGGCGCGAACCCACCCGGCGCCTGAGTCGCGGTGACGGCCGCGTTGGCGTCCCCCGGTGACCGCCTCACGGTGGCGGCCCACGGCGTTGGCGATCACGTAAAGCACGCTCGCTAACGCTGGAGGGGGTCAAACCGGGGCTGAAGCGCGAGTACGCCGTGCAAAGGCCCGCTCGGCCCACCGGGAACGGCGCCGTACGCCGCCCGACCCGCTCGACCGAGCCGAGGCGCCCGCGCCCGCCGGGAACGGCGCCGTACGCCGCCCGCGCCGAGGCTGGCGGGCGGCCGACGGCGTTGGCGATCACGTGAAGCACGCTCGCTGACGCTGGAGGGGGTCAAACCGGGGCTGGAGCGCGAGTACGCCGTGCAAAGGCCCGCCCGGCCCACCGGGAACGCCGCCGTACGCCGCCCGAGCCGACCGCCGACCGCCGACGACGGCGCGAGACTCGACCCCCGCCGACCGTCGACGACGGCGCGAGACTCGACCCCCGCCGACCGTCGACGACGGCGCGGGACTCAGCGCGGGGCCGGGGCCGATCGCCGGCTGCTGAGCACCATCGCACCGGCTGCGGCCAGCAGTCCCGGCATGACGAGGAAAGCGGTGTGCACCCCTACCCGGTCGGCCAGCGTGCCGAGCCCGAACGGCGCCACGGCGATCGCCAGCCCGGCACCGAGCGAGCCACGAGCCACCGCGCGGTCGGCCCGCCCGGCGGAGGCGGCGATGAGCCGTACGACGTTGAGCGGGAACTGCAGTGAGATGCCGAGCCCGACGACGAATAGCCCGGCCACCGCCACCGCGGGCACGGTGCTGACCCAGACCATCGCGAACCCGCCCAGCGCCACCAGCATCGTTGCGATGAGCAGGGCCTCGGGGGAGCGACCCCGCGCCAGATGCCCACCCGCGGCCCGGCCCCGCGCCAGCCGTCCACCCTCGGCCCGGCCCAGCGTCATCCGCCCACCCGCGGCTCGGCCCAGCGTCATCCCGGCGATGACCGCGGTGACCGCCGCGGTCGCTGCACCGGTGCTGAGCCCAGCGTGCTCGCGCACCAGCTGGGAGGACCAGATCGTGGTGACGAACTCGATCGCCACGCAGAGCACGAGCACCGTCCAGGCCGGCCAGAACCCGCGGGGCATCGCCCCGGCGGCCGGCGCTGGCTCCGGTTGGCTCCCGCTGGTCGTGGTGTTCCGGGCAGCCAGGGCGAGCAGCCCGGCCAGACCGGCAACCAGCCACAGGCCGAGCCGCCAGCCCAGCCCGAGGGCGACGCAGCCACCGACCACGGCCGGTCCGGCCACGCCCATCCCGGCTGCCAGGGCGTTCGCCTCGCTGAGCGCGTTGGGCCCGGCCGCGCCGTGTCGGGCCGACAGCGCCGTCGAGGTGGTGTTGACCACCATCGAGCCACAGGTGCCGGCCAGCACCGCGGCGGTCAGGGTGATCGCGAGCTGCGGGACGCTGGCATAGCCGAGCGCTCCGACTCCCAGCCCCAGGACCGAGACCGTCAGCAGCCGGGACCGGCCCAACCGGCGTACCAGCAGCGGGCCGAACAGCCCGGCCAGCACCGCACCTGCGGCCAGCGCCGTACCGTGCAGTGCGGCGACGGCCTGGCTGATGCCCTCGTCCCTGCCCAGCAGCGGGATGGTGGGGGTGAAGGAGTAGAGGAAGTAGCCATAGGCGGCCATCTGCAGGTAGGCGAGCCAGGTCGCACGGTCGCGCACCAGGGCGCCCACCCCGGCCACCCCTACCCCGGCCACCCCTACCCCGGCCACCCCTACCCCGGCCACCCCGGCCACCCCGGCCACCCCGGCCACCCCGGCCACCTCGGGCACCTCCGGCACTGACGCCGTCGTCGAGCTCACCCGAGCCGCTCCACGACCCAGTCGATGCTGGCGGTCAGCGCCGTGACGTCGGAGGGGTCGACGGCGGGGAACATCGCGATGCGCAGCTGGTTGCGGCCGAGCTTGCGGTAGGGCTCGGTGTCGACCACCCCGTTGGCGCGCAGCACCTTCGCCACCGTCGCGGCGTCCACCCGAGGGTCGAAGTCGATCGTGGCAACCACGAGGGACCGTGCCGCCGGGTCGGTGACGAACGGAGTGGCGAACTCGCTGGCCTGCGCCCAGGAGTAGAGCCGGTTCGAGGAGTCGGTGGTGCGCGAGATCGCGAAGTCCAGCCCGCCGTTGCCGTTGAGCCAGTCCAGCTGCTCGACCAGCATGAACAGGGTGGCCACCGCCGGGGTGTTGTAGGTCTGGTCCTTGCGGGAGTTCTCGATCGCGGTGGTCAGCGACAGGAACTCCGGGATGTAGCGCCCCTCGGCAGCGATCCGCTGAGCCCGCTCGATGGCGCGCGGGGAGAGCACCGCCAGCCACAGCCCGCCGTCGGAGGCGAAGCTCTTCTGCGGGGCGAAGTAGTAGGCGTCGGCCTCGGCCAGGTCGATGGGCAGCCCGCCGGCCCCGGACGTGGCGTCGACGAGCACGAGGGCGTCGGGGTCGGCTCCGGGCACCCGGCGTACCGGGGCCATCACTCCGGTCGAGGTCTCGTTGTGCGGCCAGGCGTAGGCGTCGACGTCCGGCTCTGCGTACGCCGTGGCCAGTGTGCCCGGGTCGGCCTTGACGATGCTCGGCTCGGCCAGCCACGGTGCGGATGCGGTGGCCGCGGCGAACTTCGCCGAGAACTCCCCGAAGCTCAGGTGCTGGGCTCGCCGAGCCACCAACCCGAACGCGGCGATCTCCCAGAACGCCGTCGTGCCGCCGTTGCCGAGCACCACCTCGTAGCCATCGGGCAGGTCGAGCAGTACGCCGATGCCGGAGCGGACCCGCGCTACCAGGCCCTTGACCGGGGCCTGCCGGTGCGAGGTCCCCATCAGGTGCCGGCCGCTGGCGGCGAGCGCGGCAAGTGCGTCGAGGCGGACCTTGGACGGCCCGGAGCCGAACCGGCCGTCGGCGGGCAGCAGGTCGGGCGGGATGCGCAGCGTGTTGGGGTCGGTCACAGCGGTCGCCTTCCGGGTGATGCGGGGGAGTCGGGGCGGGACGGGTCCATCCTCGCGCAGCCGGTTCCGGTGGCGGTCAGCGGCTGATCAGGTCCGGGGAGAAGCCCTCGACGTCCTCCGGCCGGCGCGGCCCCTCACCGATGTAGCGGGCCGATGGGCGCACCAGCCGGCCCAGCGCCTTCTGCTCGAGGATGTGCGCGCTCCAACCGGCGGTGCGGGCGCAGCTGAACATCGAGGTGAAGTGCTGGGAGGGCACCTCGGCGAAGTCCAGCACGATCGCGGCCCAGAACTCGACGTTGGTGGCCAGCACCCGGTCCGGGCGGCGCTCGGCCAGCTCGGCCAGGGCGGCCTGCTCGAGCGCCGCGGCCACCTCGTAGCGTGGTGCACCAAGCTGGCGGGCGGTGTCGCGCAGCACCCGGGCACGCGGGTCCTCGGCCCGGTAGACCCGGTGCCCGAAACCCATGATCCGCTCCTTGCGGTCCAGGGCGGTGCGCACCCAGGCGCGGGCGTCACCGGTCCGCTCGACCTCGCTGATCATCTCCAGCACCCGGGCCGGAGCTCCCCCGTGCAGCGGGCCGCTCATCGCCCCGACCGCGCCGGACAGCGCCGCGGCGACGTCGGCGCCGGTGGAGGTGATCACCCGGGCGGTGAAGGTCGAGGCGTTCATGCCGTGCTCGGCAGCCGAGGTCCAGTAGGCGTCCACCGCGGCGACGTGCCGAGGGTCCGGCTCGCCCCGCCAGCGGATCATGAACCGTTCCACGATGGTTGCTGCCGTGTCGACGGTGGCCTGCGGCACCATCGGCCGGTCGGCGCCGCGCATCGACTGGGCGACGAAGGACAGCGCCATGACGGCGGCGCGGGCCAGGTCGTCGCGGGTCTGTTCCAAGGTGATGTCGTACGTCGGTCGAAGTCCCCACACCGGGGCCAGCATCGCCAGTGCCGACTGCACATCGACGCGTACGTCGCCGGAGTGCACCGGGATGGGGTAGGGCTCGGCCGGCGGCAGCCCCAGGCTGAACCGGCCGTCCACGAGCAGGCCCCAGACGTGCCCGAAGGTGACCCGACCGACCAGGTCTTCGATGTCGACCCCGCGGTAGCGCAGCGAGCCGCCGTCGCGGTCTGGTTCGGCGATGGCTGTCTCGAAGGCGTCGACACCCTCCAGTCCCCCGGCCGGCCTGGCGTCGGTGCTCGGTGTGCCCTGGCTCATGCCCTCTCCCATGCGAAAGCCCGCTCCGTGGCCGGCCCTGTCCTGTCTGAGCCGCCCCGGCATTGTCCGGCATCGGGACCGGCCGGTGCCCGGACCCGGCTGTGCGCTGCCCCACGTCGCCGCCGCCCGGCCAGCCTGGCACGCTGACGGGGTGACCTCCATCCAGCGCCCCGCCCCGCCCGGTCCCGATGTCGCGGCTCTGCGCCGGGACTACCTCGGGGCCGGGCTGCCCGCGGACCTGCCAGGGGACCCGCTCGACCTGCTGCGGACCTGGCTGGCCGACGCGATCGCCGCCGGGCTGCCCGAGCCGAACGCCATGGTGCTGGCCACGGCCACTTCCGACGGGTGGCCCTCGGCCAGGCTGGTGCTGCTCAAGGGCATCGACGAGGCCACCGCCGACGGTCCGGTCGGGCTGGTCTTCTACACCAACTACCGCTCCCGCAAGGCCGTCGAGCTCGACGCCAACCCGCGCGCCGCCTTGACCTTCCCCTGGCACTGGATGCACCGCCAGGTGCGGGTGGAGGGCATGGCACTGCGGGTCGGTGCGCCCGAGTCCGCGGCCTACTTCCGCACCCGGCCGCGCGGCTCCCAGCTGGGCGCCTGGGCCAGCCACCAGTCCGCCCAGATCGCCGGACGGGCCGAGCTGGAGGCCCGCTACGGCGAGGTCCAGGCGCGCTGGCCGGAGGGGACCGAGGTTCCTGCGCCGGGCTTCTGGGGCGGCTACCGGGTGGTGCCCGAGGTGGTCGAGTTCTGGGCCGGGCGCCCCAACCGGCTGCACGACCGGGTGGAGTTCCGCCGGTCGGGCAGCCCGGGCGGGGGGTGGGTGGTGCGGCGACTGGCCCCCTAGCGGTTGCGCTGATCATGCAAGAGTGGTTGCGCTGATCATGCGATCTTTGCCCGGCGGGCAAAGATCGCATGATCAGCGCACAGTTGGTTCGGCTCGCGCTGCGGCGAGGATCGCCGCGACCGAGGCGTCCACGTCGGCCTCGGTGGTGGCGTGCCCGGACACCGAGATGCGCATGAGCCGCCGGCCTTGCCAGGTTGTCGCGCCGAGCCAGCAGGTGCCCTCGCGCTGCACCGCCGCGACCACCGCGTCGGTGCGCTGGGGCGAGCCGAAGTCGACCAGCACCTGGTTGAGCACGACGTCGTTGACCACCTCGACCCCGGCCTGCTCGGAAAGCCCGGCGGCGAACCGGCGGGCCAGCGCGCAGCCGTTCTCCACCAGCCGGGCCACCCCCGAGCTGCCCAGCTCGAGCAGCCCCCCCCAGGTGGCGAAGCCCCGGGCCCGACGGGAGGACTCCGGCACGTAGTCGGACGGATGGCGCAGCCCCGTGCTGCCCTGCCCGGTCAGGTACGCCGCGGTGAACGACATCGCCGCGGCGTGCGAGCTGGGGTGGGCACAGAAGGTGTAGCCGCTGTCATAGGGGACGTTGAGCCACTTGTGCCCGTCGCAGGCCCAGGAGTCGGCCCGTTCCAGCCCGTCAACCAGGTGGCGGGTCGCGGGGTTGGCGGCGGCCCACAACCCGAAGGCACCGTCCACGTGCACCCACGCACCGTGCCGGTGCGCGATGTCGATGGCCCGACCCAGCTCGTCGAAGGCTCCGGTGTTGACGTTGCCGGCCTGCAGGCACACCACCGTCGGGCCCGGGCCGATCTCCTCAAGCGTCACGGCGAGGGCGTCCACGTCGATCGCGCCGGTTCCGGTGGCCGGCACCGCGGTGAGCGCGGCGGTGCCCAGGCCGAGCAGGCGCAACGCTCGGTCGATGGTGGCGTGCCGCTCGGCCCCGGCCAGGACCCGCACCCGAGGGGAAGCCTGCAGCCCATCCCGCTCGACGTCCCACCCGGCCTGCGCCAGCACATGGTGACGGGCCGCGGCCAGCGCCACGGTGTTGGCGGCCTGTCCGCCGGTGACGAAGCCGACCGAGACACCCGCGGGCAGGCCGAGCAGCTCGGCCAGCCAGGCACCGGCGGTCTCCTCAGCGGCCGCCGCGGCCGGTGAGGAGACGGCGTTAAAGGCCACCTGGTCCCAACCGGTGGCCAGCAGGTCCGCGCAGGTGGCGGCGGGCAGCGACCCGCCGACGACGAAGCCGAAGTAGCGCGGCCCCGCCGAGGCGACCAGCCCGGGGGTGGCCGCGGCGACCAGGCGATCGAGCACCTGCTCCGCCGGCGTGGGCTCGAGGGGCAGTGGCCCTTCGAAACCGGCCTGGATCTGCTCGAGGGTGGCGGTTGGGTAGACCCGGGCACCGGGCAGGCCGGCACGGTAGGCGCCGATGTGCTCGGCGGTGCGGCGCAGCAGGGTGGGCAGGTCGGCTCCTGGGGCGAGGGTCATGTCCCTCATCCTGCTATGCCCGAACTGCTATGCCCGAGCTACCCCGGACAGCAGACGGCCCGTGGGCGCCTCCCACATGCCAGAGCATGCGGGCCCGGTTGGACTGCCGGGACCCACGGGCCGGGTGACTGCCTGGTCCTAGCCGGTCACCGTCACGTCACGGTGCCCGGTCACGAGACCGGAGCCGGTGACTAGCTGACAGCCACCTCACGTGTCCACGTACTGCCACTCATGCGTTGGACCACCTCCTTCCTCGCGTACGCCGCACGTTACGACGCGATCCCGCGGTGCGCCAGCCCATTTGCCCGCGGTGGTGGGGTCGACCTCGATCCACACGGCGGTAGCCCGCGCCAGCACCCGGTCGTCGGCGTCGTAGACCGTCGTGGCGGTGTAGGACTTGCGCCCGGCGCGGTCCAGCACCCGACCGGTCACCACACAGCGCTCACCCACGAAGGGCAGCGCGTCGATCTGCGCGGTCATCCGCCCCAGCACCGCCGGCCGGCCGGCGATGTCCGTCGCCCAGCCGCCCGGGCAGTCCAGCGCGGCCCAGACCATCTCGGGCAGCACCACCTCGCCCTGCGGGTCGGCCAGCGAGGCGTCGGGCACCCAGGTGCAGGCCGTCATCCCCCCTCGCCCCGGCGCAGGACCGGGGCGCAGCACCAGCCCGTCGGGACGTTGCCGGCCGGTGCCGCAGACGAAGCAGCCGGGGAAGGGGTGCTCGCGCAGGCCGGGGTAGCCAGCCTCGGCCATCCCCGCGTCGGCGAAGCTGACCGGCTCGACCGGCTCGAGGTCGGCCTGCACCGGCGCCGCGGTGGCCACAACGGTCTGCTCGTGGCGCAGCCGCAGGGCGCGACCGGTGCTCAGCGGCCCGGGGTCCTCGTCGCGCTGCACCCACAGCTCGACCTGCAGCGGCGGGGGGCGGCGCAGGGTGACCTCGATGGCACCGCTGGAGCTGCCCGGGGCGGGCAGATAGGCGGCCAAGCGGCCGGCAACGTAGCCCCCGTTGCCCGACCCTGGCGGCCCGCAGAAGCGGGCCGGGATGACCAGCGGCTGTGTCGCTGCGATCGCGCCAGCCGGTGGGGTGGTCCGGGGCGGAAGACTCGGTGGGTCGTCCACGGGCTCGAGCCTAACCAGCCTGCTCACTCAGCAGGGCGGCGGCGACGCGCAGGTCCTCGACCAGGGCGGCGTACTCCCCGGCCTGGTCCTGGGCACGCAGCACCGAGGAGGGGTGAACGGTCACGAGCAGCCAGCCGTCCGTCCGGCCGGCCGGATCTGCTGCCAGGGCGGGGCGGGCCAGCAGCCGACCGCGGTCCCGTCGGACCCGAGCCGCCGGGCCGAGCAGCGCGCGGGCAGCAGTGGCCCCCAGGGCAACCACCAGCACGGGGTCCAGCACCCGCAGCTCGGCGCTCAACCAGGGCCGGCAGGCCTGGACGTGCCAGGCCTCGGGGGTCTGGTGGATCCGGCGGGCCCGCGGTCCGTCCTGGCTGAACCGGAAGTGCTTGACCGCGTTGGTGACATAGCAGTCGGACCGGTCGATGCCGACCTCGGCCAGCGCCCGGTCCAGCAGCCGCCCGGCCGGACCGACGAACGGCGCCCCGGCGCGGTCCTCCTGGTCGCCGGGCTGCTCACCCACCAGGGCGAGGCGTGCGGTGACCGGCCCGGTGGAGAAGACCGTCTGGGTCGCCGGTCCGGCAAGCTCGCAGCCCAGGCACCCGCGGGCAGCCTCCCGCAGCGAGGTAATCCCGCCGCCCTCGGGCACCCACCCGCCAGCCCCTGGGCGCTCGGTCGTCGAGGACGGCCCGCCCACCGCGGCCGGTTCCGCTGGCTCGGACATGACCGGCACGCTAGGCCCGCACCCGGCGGGACGGCCAGCCGTGCCCGTCACGGTGACGACATGGGGGACAATGCCCGGGTGAGCCACGACCTCATCGACACCACGGAGATGTACCTGCGGACCATCTTCGAGCTGCAGGAGGAGGGTGTCGTGCCGATGCGGGCCCGGATCGCGGAGCGGCTCGAGCAGTCCAACCCCACGGTGAGCCAGACGGTTGCCCGGATGGAGCGCGACGGTCTCGTCGTGGTCAACGACGACCGCCACCTCGAGCTGACCGAGCAGGGCCGCGCCCTGGCCACCCGGGTGATGCGCAAGCACAGGCTGGCCGAGCGGCTGCTGGTGGACATCATCGGGCTGGAGTGGGAGCACGTGCACGCCGAGGCGTGCCGTTGGGAGCATGTCATCAGCGAGTCGGTGGAGCGGCGCCTGCTGGTGCTGCTCGACCACCCGGTCGAGTCGCCCTACGGCAACCCGATCCCCGGCCTGGACGAGCTCGGCGAGCCGGAGCGCGCCGACGAGTTCCTCGCCGGGGTGCAGGCACTGTCCGACCTCGCGCCGAGGGAGCCGGTCACGGTGGTGGTGCGACGCATGGGTGAGCCGATCCAGTCCGATGTGGCACTTCTCGGCCGGCTCTCGCGCGCTGGGGTGCGCCCGGGGGCGGCGGTCCAGGTCGGCCCGTCCCCGCAGGAGGGTCAGCTGGTGGTGGGCAGCGCCGGCGAGGAGACCGAGGTGGACCCGGGCGTGGCCGCCCACATCTTCGTGGCGCGACACTGACCGACCCGCCGCCGAGGCCGTCGGGGGCTGACTGCCTGCGACCCGCATCGCCGCGCTGACTTCTCCGGCGTACGCCGGGGGACCCGGGTGGTCAGGAGTGGCCTCCGGGCTCGCCCGGTCGGGCTGGACCGGGCCTGCTCCAGCGCTCTCAGCTACGGTCGGGCCGGCTGACCCGGCTGACCCGGCTGACCCGGCTGACCGGCGGCCCGGCGGGCCTCGCGCCGGGACGGTAGCGGCCGGGCCGCGAAGGCCGCAGCCGCGAGAACCGGCTCCGTGAGAACCGGCTCCGTGAGAACCGGCTCCGGGGTGTCCAGACGCTCCTCCGGCTCGGCGCTGGGCGATGACGGCTCGTGGGTGTCCCGTGGTGCCCGGGCGGCCATGTCGGCCAGCGCCTCCACCAGCCGCTCCACCCGGACCACCCCGACCAGCCGGCCGCTTGCGTCGGTGCACACCACCGGGTCGAACCGGTAGATGGCGGCCCGGGCCATCGCACGGCGGGTGACGGTCTCGATCCCCTCGGATGGCAGCACGGTCAGCAGCGAAGGTACGGCGCTGCGCCGGGGGCTGGCGCCCGTGGCGTGGCGCATCGCGACCGGCCGACCGCGCGGGTCCACCTCGACCAGGATCTGGCCGGTGTGCGGAGGCTCGTGGTCGCCCACGGGGATGGCGTCGGCCTCCTCGATCAGGCCGGCGACGTGCCAGGAGCTGGACACGCCCAGCTCGACCCCGTGCAGCATCCCGACCGTCTCGTCGTCCAGCCACGGCCAGGGCTGCTCGGGCCGACCGAGCAGGAAGCCCTGGGCCATCGGCACCCCGATGCGGGCCAGGGCGTGCAGGTCGGCCTCGGTCTCGACGCCCTCGGCGATGAGCCAGGAGTCCACTCGTCCGGCGTACTCCGCCAGCATCTCCACGATCGTGCGTTTGGTCTCGTCGAGGTGGATACCCCCCACCAGGCTCCTGTCGATCTTCACCAGGGCGGGTCGCAGTGCCGCGATCTGGCTGAGCCCGACGTGACCGGCACCGGCCTCGTCGATGGCCAGCATCCCCCCGGCGGCGCTGAGCGTGGCCAGCTCGGCGCGCAGCCCCATCGCCGCTTCGGCGTCTGGGCAGCTCAGCTCGATAACCAGGCCGGCCAGGTCTCCTCCGCCGGTGAGCACCGCTTGAACCGGTTCGCTGGCCAGGTGCCGGGCCGAGATGTTGACCGAGACGAAGGTGCCCGGCGGCAACGTGGCGCGCAGCTCCAGCGTGCGCTGCAGCACCCGGGCCTCGAGGAAGGCCCCGAGCCCGGCCCGCTCGGCATTGGCGAACCACTGGTCCGGTGGAGCCTGCGGCGGTGCGGGGAAGCGGCTGAGGATCTCGTAGCCGATGATGTCGGCGCGGGTCAGGTCGACGATGGGCTGTGCCACCAGCTCGGGCACAGCAGGGTCTGCCACCGCGGCGCGGATCGCGGCAAGCCAGGGGTCGGCGGCCTCCACGGCCTGCTGGGCCGCGCGGATGGCTGCTGCCCGACCACTGCGCACGCCCTCCTATCGGCGTACCTCTGAGATTTCTGAAGCCGGTGATCCACTCAGGCGCGCAGCCGGGCGATAAGGGCGCTGACCGCCCGGTCCGGCCCATCCACCCAGATCAGGTGCTCGCGCCGCCACCAACCATGCGCCTCGAGCAGCCTCGCGCGCACCCCGAGGGCAGCGGAGTCGTCGACCAGCTCGCGCACCCGCCGGTGGCTGCCCAGCCGGGTGTCCACGCGCAGCCGGCTCGAGGCCGCATCGAGGAATCGCACCGACACCGCGGGCCGGTGCCCGCCGGCTGTCCACCGCATCGACATGCTGATCCTCCAACTGCATGCTCGTCGGCGCGGCTGACGGCGAAGTTGACAGCGGAATTCGCCCGGATGGCGGTTAGGTGACGACCGGGTGTGCGAGATGGTTGTCGACGGTCCCGTGCCAGCCCCGACCCGGCGTGGCGCGGACCCGCTGCGGCCAAGATCCACTACGCTGCGGCGGTGTGAAATCGGGGGAAGGGGATTCATGAGCGTGCGTGAGAGCCAGAGTGCTGGCTCACGTCAGCCGGACGCCCAGCAGGACGCTTGGTTCCCGATGGGCGACTACCGACGCGGGCGGGACATCTTCCCGCTCATCCCGCCGATCCACCGTCAGCGCCCAGCGTGGCCCTACATCCTCGTAGGTGCGCTGGGGGTGCTGGTTTTCTTCGTCGCCGTGATCGGTTCGAGCATGTCATCACGCCTGGTGTTCTCCGACCAGGCTCCCTGCCCGCCGCATGTGCTGCGCGGCTCCTGGTGCCTGGTGTCGCAGTCGCAGGGCAGCGGTCGCTGAGCGCCGGTCCCGGGTGGGCCAGGCAGCCATCCGGTGGTGCTCAGGCAGCGCTCCTGTGGTGCTCAGGCAGCCATCCGGTGCATGGGGGGCCGGTCCGCCTCGGGCAGCGCGGCAAGGCCGAGGGCCTCGGCGTGCTCGTCGGCTCGCTGCTGGTAGAGGCCGAAGACCACCGGGCCGATGGCCACGAGAAGGCTGACGATCACGAACGGGACACTGAAGAGGATCCACGTCATGGCGGGTGCGGGCGTCGGACCGTCCGAGTGCCCGGCTCTCCTTTGCTACTTACGAGCATGCGGGCCAACATGACCGGCGCATGACACAAGCATGAGAGTTACGTGAAGGTTAGTAACGTGCGGGTCTGACCTTAATGTCCGAATCCGGTACGACGGTGGACTCCCCGCGAGGGGTGCCCGCCGGGGCTGGGGCCTCAGACGGTCCTGGGTCTGGCCGCGTCCACGACACGGGCGAGGACGTCGGGCCAGGGCTCGGGCTGCAACCCGAGCCGCTCGCGGGTCTCGCGATCGTCCACGACGAAGGGTCGGTCGAACTGGTAGTAGGTGCCGCGCAGCTCGCGGAGCAGCGGCGAGAAGAGGCCGCCGACCCGCAGCACCGCCATCGACGTGCCCACCACCCTGGGCGCCGGGACGCCGGCGGCAGCGGCCAGATCGGCCAGCGCCTGGCGCTGGGTCCGGGGCGGGTTGCTCGGCACCAGCCACACCCGCCCGTGGGTGGAGGCGTCGGCCGACACCCTCAGCAGGGCTCGCACCGTGTCGGCGGTGCTCGTCCAGGTGTGCGGCTGGTCGGGATCGCCGAGGACTCGCAGCCGACGGCCGGCAAGCAAGGCCGGCACGTTGTGCCCGAGCACCGAGCGTGCGCCGGCGTCGATGTGGTCTCCGGCGCGCACCTCCACCGCCCGCACCTTCCCGGACCGGTGCGCCTCGAGTGCACTCGCCCACATCCGAGCGCGGACCTCGCCCTTGTGGTCGTGTGGGGCGTCCGGGGGGGCCGCCGTTATCGGCCCGGCCACCGGACCGTACGCGTAGAGGTTGCTCACGGTCGCGAGCACGGCGTCGTGGGCCTGCGCGGCGGCGAGCAACGAGGCTGCCAGCGGCGGCCAGTCGCTGACCCACCGGTGGTAGGCGGGGTTGGCGCAGTTGTACACCGCGACCGCTCCCGCGCAGACCTCGACAAGCGCGAGCGCGTCGGCAGCGTTGAGACGAACACGCTGCACCAGGGGGTGCTCGGGCCCGGTGCCCGACCTGGTCACGACCTTGACCTCGTGACCGCTGTCGGCGAGCGAGGTGGCAGCCCCGGACCCTATCGGCCCGGCGCCGACGACCACATGGAGCGACATCAATGATCTCCTTTGCGAGCGGTGCTCTCTGTATGTCGAGTCAACACCGGGTGGTCGAGGATTGCAAGAGCAGTGCTCACCATAGGGTGCATTGCTCTCTAGAGTGCGCGATGCTCTCTTTGGTGCTTCACTTCCTGCATGGACGACACCCGACCAGCCCGGGGCCTGCGCGCACTCGCCCGACAGCGGATGCGGGAGGAGATCCTCGCGATCGCCCGACGGCACCTCGGCGAGCAGGGTGCGAGCGGGCTGTCCTTGCGTGCGGTCGCCCGCGACGTGGGCATGGTCTCCTCGGCCGTGTACCGCTACTTCGACAGTCGCGACGCACTGCTCACCGCGCTCATCCTCGACGCCTACAACGCGCTGGGTGCCAGCGTGGAGGCTGCCGAGGCGGAGGTGGACCGCGGCGACCTCCGTGGCCGCTTCGAGGGCCTTGCCCGAGCCGCTCGGGGTTGGGCGCTTGCCGACCCGCACTCCTACGCCCTCGTGTACGGATCCCCGGTGCCGGGCTACGTTGCCCCCCACGACACCGTCGGTCCGGCGACTCGCGCCACGCGGGTGCTCGCCGACATCCTGCTCGACCTGACCGCGACCCACCGGGCCTCAGGTGCGCCGCGCCCGCGAAGGCTGCGGCCGGAGGTGGTCCGGGCCGTGGCGCCGGTCACCGAGTACATCGGCGGGCGGGTGCCGCCCGATCTGGCAGTCCGTGCCGTGATGGTGTGGACGTCACTTTTCGGCCTGGTCTCCTTCGAGCTGTTCGGCCAGTTGCACAACGTGATCGCCGAAGACCTGCGTGGAGAGTTCTTCGACGAGGCCGTCTCTCGCCTCGCGGACAGCCTGGGCCTGCCGCCATCGACACGGGATCGTCGTCGGTGAGCTCAGCCATGCGGCCCGCCGCTCCGGCGGGCCTCTGCCGGCACCGGGCTGGTGGGCATTCAGCACGGGGTCCATGCCGCCACCTGCCAGCGGCTTTGTCGGTGCCCCGGAGAGTGTGCCCCCGAGAGGATTCGAACCTCCGACACACGGTTTAGGAAACCGTTGCTCTATCCCCTGAGCTACGAGGGCGGGGTAGCAAGAGAACGTGCAAGAGAAGCCTCCGGCGCACTCCTTGCGGTGGTCACAGGGTAGCCGGGGTGGCTGTTATCGCGGGAGCTGTGCGGGGGTGGGGTGCGTGCGGGGTCTGGCCTGCCGGTGTTGTCCCTGCTTGGCGTGGAGTCGGGTTGATGGCCTGGCGTTGACGGGTCCGCGTGGGCGGCCGGCCTGGACCTCCAGCCTTGCGTGTCCGGTGGGGACGCCTTCGCGTGCGGTGGATTGCTTATGGGGACAGCGGGCCTTCTGTTTGCTGCACCGGCTATCGCTATCGATGCCCTGGCTGGAGCTGGCTTGATCACTGTCGCTGAGGGAATCACCCAGGCTCTTACCGTGCAGGGCGCGATGCTCGGTGGTGCGGGTACTCTGATCGACACCACCGGTCTCCTACAGTCATACGGATCCAACTGTTGAAAACCGAACGGCGAGGCTGGCACGACCGGTACGTCGCTAAGTCCTCCCTGGCGTGGAACGGGCGTATCAGTGACCTCGCATTGAGGCACCTACTGCGTTCGTTGGAGTACCGGGGACTCCAACTTGTTTGGGTGATCTCGATGCTGGTTCTCTTCGCGGTCAGCACCCAGTTGGGAGCGGGGCCCTATGCGTACGTGTTTGTAGCTCTCGTCATCCCGGGAGTCGTTGCCTGCTCGGCGCTCGCATTCAGGCATCTCAAGGCCGCCTCCCTGGACGTTGCCCGCAGCCTCGGGCTGCCCGACGCCCGATGGAAGAAGGTGCGGATGCGCAGCCCTCAGGCTTTCGACCAGTGGAAGGCCAGTATCACCGGTCAAAGTGCCTGGCCTTGGTCCACGTAGGCACGACAGCGCTGGTGACTGGCCCGCTGTTGGGGCCGGCCGCTGACCCCCGCTGAGCGTGACCAGGCCGACCGGCTCGCCTCCGCCACCGGCGGGACCGCCACCTCGGGTAGCGGGCTCATCGCCGGCGGGGAGTACCACAGCCTCGCCGTGGGTTCCGACGGCACCGTGTGGGCGTGAGGGGAGAACGCGAGCGGGCGGGACCGTCCCTGGCCCTGGGGAGCCGGTGCTGCCGTGCTTGCGGCTCAAGACTCCTCCTGATCGTGACGAAGATGGTGGACAAAGCCCGTGTGACCGGGTTTGGGGCCGTTTGGTGGATCGCTGGGGGTTGAGGATGAGCCAGGTGCTGACGACGGCCGCTGGAACGATGGGGACCGGCCACAGCGAGCTGTCGGACCCGGCCCTGGCTGCCCGCGAGTGCGTGAAGGCGGCACTGGGGGGTCGAACCCCGGGCGCGGGCGACCTCGTGTTCGTCTTCGCGACCATCGACTACGAGCCGCACGCCTTCCTGGACGCCGCCCAGCAGCAGGCGGGCGCGGCGCAGGTGGTGGGGTGCTCGGCCTTCGCCGGGTTCACCCGGGACAAGCAGGTGGTCAAGGGGTGCGTGGCGACCTACCTGCCCGCGCAGGGGTGTTCCTTCGGTGTCGCCGCGGTCGACCCGCTCGGGGAGGACATGTTCGGTGCCGCGCGAAAGGCTGCCGAGCGTGCCATCGCGCATGGCGGCGAGGCCTTTGCGCACTCGGTCCTGTTGGTGCTCTCCGACGGGCTCGCCGGGGACCAGCGGGAGATCGTCCGAGGCGCCTACTCCGTCACCGGGGCCATGGTGCCCCTCATCGGTGGCGCGGCGGGTGAGAAGTTGACGCTGCAGGGCACCTACCAGTTCGGCGAAGGCAGAGTCATGACCAACGGGGTCGTGGCGGTGTGGATCAACTCCCCGCACCCCGTGGGGGTGGGTGTGCGTCACGGGTGGCGGCCGTTCGGCCGCCCGCAGATCGTCACCAGGGCGGCCCGCAACATCGTCTACGAGCTCGACGGGCGTCCCGCCGTCGAGGCCTATTTCGAGGAGCGTGGTGAGCAGCCCTTGCCGCACGAGAGCGTCGGCGGTCAGCTCATGAACCATCCCCTCGGCGTGATCACCGACTCCGGCCGATACGAGATCCGCCACATCATGAACCGCACGGATGATGGCCTGGTGCTGTTCGGCTATGTCGGTGAAGGGGCGGTCGTGCGGGTCATGGCCAGCGACTGCGACGGGCTGCTGGACGCCGCAGCAGCAGCATCCAGTGATGCCCTCGCCCAGCTTCAGACACCACCCCGAGGTGCCCTGGTGTTCAGCTGCACCGCCCGCGTCCCGATGCTGGGGGACCGGCTGGCCAGCGAGATCGCGACGGTGTCCGAAGGCCTCGGCGGGTGTCCGGCCGGTGGCTTCTTCACGTTCGGGGAGTTCGCCCGCCTGACCGGCACGACCGGGTTCCACAACGCGACCGTGGCAGTGCTGGCCCTCTGAGGCGAGGTGACTGATGTCTGACGATCGCGCCTTGGGGGAAGACGTCGATCGTACGACGGGTCATGCCGCTGACGGCGCGGCGGGGGGTGTTGGCGACCCCGGCCAGGAGGAGATCAGTCGGCTGCGCGCCAAGCTCGAGGTGGCGGAGCGGGAGACCGACCGGACCCTGTTCCGGGCCACCCGCCTGGCCCGGGTCGTCAAGGTCCTCGGTGACCACTCGGAGCTCGCCGAGTTGTCCGAACGGGCGGTCTGCGAGATGGCGGAGCTGTTCTCCGCGGACCTGGCGCTGCTCCTGCTCGGTCCCGACGACGCCCTGCGGATCGAGGCCCACTGGGGCGTGCGACCTCGCGACGTCCCCACCACCACCGTTCAGCTTCCCTCCACCCACAGGGCCGCGATCAACCCGGTGCTCGTGGGGGCGGCCGACGAGATCGGCTACCCGCCGTGGCTGGCCTCCTACTCACCCCGGCACATCGCCTACGCGCGCCTGCTCACGCGTGGACAGACCCTCGGCTACATCATGCTGGGCCGACGGGAGGCGGCCCCGTTCGAGCTCAGCGACGCGCACGAGCTGCAGGCGCTGGCCACTCGCATCGCCTTGGCGGTGGACAACGGGTTGCTCTACCGCAGGATGCACGACCAGATCCAGAGGCTGGATCGCCTCTATCGGGTGACGACCGAGCTTGCCGGGATCCTGCACCTCGAGCTCGACGGAGTCGCGAGCGCGGTGGCGCGGATGCTGCGCGACGAGGTCGGCGTGCCGGCGGTCGCCGTCTACGTGCCCGACGGCGAGGTCCTTCGGCTGTCCGGGCGGGTGGGCCCGGTCACCGATCTGCCGGAACGCGTCTCCCGCGACGAGCTCGTCGTGACCGAGCTCCCAGGTGAGCTGTTGCTGCTGCGAACCGGAGACCTGGACTCCGGGGCTGTCGTGGTGTCCGAGCCGCCGCGCGAGGGGACCGACGAGCGGGCGTTGCTGCTGCACATGGTCGAGCTGGCGGGCTTGGTCATCGACAAGGCGCTGCTGTATGACCTCACGCGTCGCCAGGCCGAGCAGGACGCCCTGACCGGGCTGCCGAATCGCCTCCTGCTGACCCGCCGGATGGAAGGGGCCGTGGCGCGGGCGCTGCGCCGGGGCTCCAACGTGGCGGTGATCTTCCTGGACGTGGACCGTTTCAAGGTGATCAACGACAGCCTCGGGCATGCTGCCGGTGACGAGCTGCTCGCCGAGGTGGCCGCGCGGCTTCTGGCCGTGACCCGCTCGGGGGACACGGTCGGACGTCTGGGCGGCGACGAGTTCGTCGTGGTGTGCGAGGACGTCGAAGAGCCCGAGCATGCCGTTGCGACGGCTGCCCGGCTGCAGGCCGCGGTGACCGACCCCGCGATCGACGTCAGTGGCGCCCGGATCTCGGTGACAGTGAGCCAGGGGATCGCCCTCACCGGTCGGTCGGGCTACTCGGCCGAGGCGCTGCTTCGGGACGCGGACACCGCGATGTACCGGGCCAAGGAGCTGGGGCGCAATCGCATCGAGGTGTTCGACGACGAGTTCCGGACGCGGGCCGTGGCCCGGCTGCAGGGCGAGCGCGCACTACGGGACGCTCTCGAGCATGGCCGCCTGCGAGTTCTCTACCAGCCGATCGTGCGGCTGACCGACCGGGTGATGGTCGCCGTGGAGGCGCTCATGCGCTTCGAGGACGTCGATGGTCGGATCGTGCCTCCCGCGGAGTTCATCGACGTCGCGGAGGACAGTGGGCTGATCGTTCCGATGGGGGAATGGATCTTGCGCGAGGCGAGCCGGCAGTCGGCACGCTGGCGCGGTCAGCTCCGCCGCGCTCGACCCTTCGCTGTGAGCGTGAACCTCTCGGTGCGCCAGCTCGCCCAGGGGGGCTTCGCCGAGCTCGTCGCCGAGGTTCTCACCGAAACCGGCGCGGACCCGCATGACCTGCGACTCGAGATCACCGAGAGCGTCCTGATGCACACCGGCCTGCGCACGGTGGAAACGCTACGGGCGGTCAAGGAGATGGGGATCAGGTTGGGGATCGACGACTTCGGCACCGGCCACTCCTCGCTGACCTACCTCAAACGCCTGCCCATCGACTTCCTCAAGATCGACCGATCCTTCGTGGACGGGCTGGACGGGGACCCCGAGGACGCGGCGATCGTGGCCGCGATCATCGGGCTGGCCCGTGCGCTGGGGTTGCGGACCGTGGCCGAGGGGGTCGAGCGGGAGGCTCAGATCGCCAGGCTGCTGGAACTCGGCTGCGACCATGCCCAGGGGTACTACTTCGCCCGTCCGATGTCCGCTGCAGCGGTGTCAGATCTGCTGGATCACCCGACCGGAGGGCTGGGAGCCTGGCGAGTCCTCGAATCCGGAGTCGTCGCGGTCGGTCGCGCTGGCGCCTGATGTGCCCACGGCTGGCCTGCCCGGCCACCTGGGTGGGTGATCGCCCACCCAGGTGGGCGCCCGCTGGGCAGGTGGCTGAAGGGTCGCTGCTCAGTCGAACCGGGAGGGGTCCCCGACCCCGATGCGCACCACCTCGGCAAAGCCCTGGGACCAGTCGACTACCGTGCTGGGAGTCGTGCCGCCCGGGCCGGCGTCGACGACGGCGTCGA
Source organism: Actinomycetes bacterium (assembly GCA_021848885.1). GTDB lineage: Bacteria > Actinomycetota > Actinomycetes > JAJZTN01 > JAJZTN01 > JAJZTN01. The sequence continues at coordinate 4,220 of JAJZTN010000024.1, read as the reverse complement.
TGACCGAGTCGAGAGACTCCTTGATCAGCCAGCCATCGGTCATCGGGTGCTCGTCGCCGGGCAGCAGCAGGGTGCTGGACAGCAGCGGCTCGCCGAGCTCGTGCAGTAGCGCCCGCACCACAGGGTGGTCCGGGATGCGGACCCCGACGGTGCGCTTGTGCGGGTGGGCGAGCCGGCGGGGCACCTCCCGGGTGGCTGGCAGGATGAAGGTGTAGGGACCAGGGGTGGCCGCCTTGATCACCCGGAAGGCGGCGTTGTCCAGCTTGACCAGCTGACCCAGCTGGGCGAAGTCCGCGCACACCACAGTCAGGTGGTGTCGCTGGTCCAGCCCGCGGATCCGGCGTATCCGCTCGGCACCGTCGGTGTTGCCCAGCCGGCAGCCCAGGGCGTAGCAGGCATCGGTGGGATAGGCGATGACCGCATCCGCACGCAGCAGGGCCGCGACCTGGGCGATGCTGCGCGGTTGGGGGTCCTTCGGGTGCACATCGACATACCTGGCCACCGCTCGAGCCTAGGCGTGTTGGGCCCGCCGACCTGACGTGCGTGCCGGTCACGGCATCGGAGTGAAACCCTGTCAGGAAGCTGATGTGATCTCGTAGAGTTCTCGATAAGGGACCCGTCGGCGCTGCCCCCCGTCAGTGCCGGCGGGTCCCGCACCACGTCGGCTGCGGTCCCGGGCTCACGGATGGGCCCCGGGGTGGTCCGGGTCGGCCAGACGCCGCCGGCCGGCGAACCCTAGGTCGGTGCGGTGGAACCAGGCCAGCTCGCCCTCGCCTTCCAGCCAGCACAGCAGCACCGGGGTCCCGTCCAGCATGGCCGGGAAGTCCAGCAGCAGCGGGGCAAGCCCTTTCAGCTCGACCCCGCAGCCGGTTACCTCGGTGAGCAGCTCGTCGAGCCTGGCCTGTGCCGCCTTGAGCTCGGCCAGGCCGCCGAGCGGGCTGGGCGCCGTACGGGCTCGGGTCGAGGCGGCCAGCTCGGCGGCGTCGGCACGCAGCCGGACGATCTCCTCGAGAAGGGGCAGCAGCCGCACGAGCTCGGCTCGGGCCTCGGCCACCGTGAACACAGCCATGGACCGATCATGACTCTTCGCCGGCCATCGCGCCCACCGGCTGCTCGACCGGACGCAGCGGATGTGCCCCCGCTGGGGCGCGGCGGGCTCCGCCCGGACCCGGTCGCTAGACTGCTGGCTTGAGCAGCACGGACCAGCGCTGGGTGCTAGCCGGTCGCGTCGTGCGGATCCTCGCCGGCCTCCTCGCGCTCCTCGTCGTCACTGTCGCCGCGATCGCCTTCGCCCTCCGGGTGACCCCGTTGCAGTCGGTCTCCGCGGTGGGGCAGACCGTGCAGGTCGGTGCGACCTCGCCGTCGATGAGCCTGTCCGGACCAGGGCAGCTCGACCTGTTCGGGCAGTCGCTGCCCACGCAGGCGAGTTTCGACGGTCCGGTGCGCCCGCGCCTGGTGCTCACCCGTATCACGATCAACGCTCAGATCGCGGGCCTGCTCAAGAGAGCCGGCCCGTCGGCCACTGTCGACGGCCTCGGTGCCGCCCTGGCTGCCGGTTGGCAGCGCTACTTCGCATGGGAGATCGGCTTCGTCGCCGTCGGGGCGGTGGTGCTGGGCGTCGCGCTGGCAGGGCTGGTCCGGCCGCCCTGGCGACGGGCTGGGCTGTGGGTGGTGGTCGCCGTACTCGTGGCCGAGGCTGCCAACGTCGGAGGGATCCTTTGGACGGCGCGCAGCGCACCGTCGGTGCTGGCTGGGGTCGACTCGCTCAACGCCCTCGTCGGGCGAGCCCCCGCCGCGCCGATCCCTGCCGGTCCCGGGGGCAGCCAGCCTGGAGTTGCGGCGGTGGTGCTCGGTGACTCGACCGCGGCTGCGCCGGGCAACCCATTGGTGGCCTCACCCTCCCGGCAGGACAAGGCGTGCCGTCGCAGCTCGGACTCCTACGCCGTCCAGCTGGCCAGGGTGAACTCCTGGGTGGTGGAGAACCTGGCCTGCAGCAGTGCGACGATCCCGGAGGGCATCCTCGGCCCGCAGCGGGTGGGCTCACTCAGCATCCCCGCCCAGCTCGCGGTGGCACGCCGAGCGGTGGACGCCAGGGCGATCCTGCTCAGTGTCGGCGCCGACGACGTCAACTGGTCGGTGCTCGTGCGGCTGTGCGCGATGTCGGTGACCTGTGACGACGCCGCCTCGACGGCGTACTTCCAGTCACTGCTGAACGACTTCACGACCAGCTACTACGACCTGCTCGCCCAGCTGGCTGCGCTGCCCAACCACCCGGTCGTAGTGGTGAACCTCTACTACGTGCCGTTCGACCCGAGGCTGGGCTGCCTGGACCAGGTGGGCTTGACCGGTCCCAAGCAGAAGGTGCTGCTGGACCGCCTCAGCGCGCTCAACGCGGTGCTGGCCAAGGGCGCGGCGGTCTTCGGTTTCCGGGTCGGGCAGCCGGACTTCACCGGCCACGAGATATGCACGGCCCAGCCCTATGTGCAGGGACTGTCCGACCCGGCGCCCTTCCACCCGACCACGGCAGGCGAGTTGGCCATCGCCCTTGCTGACCAACAGGCGCTCGGCCGGGTCGCCACCTCGGGGGGCAGCTCGAGCCTGCCGCTCAGCCTGGTCAGTCCGCTCAGTCTGCTCAGCCCGGTCAGTCTGGTCAGTCTGGTCAGTCTGGTCAGTCCGGCTGGGCCTGCGGGGTCAGCGTGGCGGCCCAGCGGTCCTCGATCCGGCCGTAGCGCCACACCCCGAGGGCAACCACCCAGGTGAGCACGAAGAGCCCGATGATGAAGAAGCCGACGTTGTTGAGGTTCAGCGTGCCCACCCAGGCCAGTGGTCCGGTGGTTATGCCGAGCCGGTCGATGATGATCGAGGCCAGCTCGATTGTGCCGATGATCAGCGCGACCGCCACGGACAGCGCCGTGATGGTGATGTTGTAGTAGACCTTGCGCACCGGCCGGGAGAACGCCCAGCCGTAGGCGAAGTTCATGAAGCAGCCGTCGATGGAGTCCAGCAGGCTCATCCCCGCGGCGAAAAGCACGGGGAGGGTGAGGATCGCGTACCACGGCAGGGCGAAGGCCGCCGCGCCACCGGCCAGCACGAGCAGGCCGACCTCGGTGGCCGTGTCGAAGCCCAGCCCGAAGAGCAGCCCGACCGGGTAGATGTGCCAGGGCTTGCGCACCGACTTGGTCAGCCCGCCGAGCCAGCGGTTGAGCAGACCCCGGTTGTTCAGGTGCTCCTCCAGGGCCTGCTCGTCGAAGACCCCGCGGCGCATGTCGCGGAAGACCCGCAGGATGCCGAAGAGGATGACCAGGTTGAGGATGCCGATGAGGTAGAGGAAGACTCCCGACAGCAGCGTGCCGACCAGGCCGGTGATGATGTGCAGGCTGGACCCGGAGTCCTGCACCTGTCCGGCCAGCGAGCGCACGCCCAGGGCGAGCAGGGCGCACAGCGCGAAGACGATGCTGGAGTGGCCCAGGGAGAACCAGAAGCCGACCGACACCGGGCGGTGCCCCTCGGCCATCAGCTTGCGGGTGGTGTTGTCGATCGCGGCGATGTGGTCGGCATCGAAGGCGTGCCGCATGCCAAGGGTGTACGCCGTCACGCCCAGCCCGATGCCGAAGACCTGGTGGGGGGTGACCTGGTAGTTGTGCGGCGCGACGACCGCCACGAGGGTGAACCAGCCCAGCACGTGCAGGCCGGCGACCACCCCGAAGATGGCGGCGATGGCTACCCACTCGCCACGGGTCAGCGAGGAGCGGATCCGGGTCAGCGAGGAGCGGATCCGGGTCAGCCGGCCCGGGTGGGTCGCGCCGGCTCCGGCGACCGCCGGGCCGCCACAGTGCGTGGCGGACCCCGTCGTCGTTCCCGTCCCCGAGCTGGCTGCCATCGGATCTCCCGGTGCGTCCTGCGATCCCACCGTTGGGAAGGGTATGCGTAGGGAGTGCTACCTGCAAGTCGTTCGCAGATGGGAGTCTCGGGCATGGCGGACGGTGCCGGGGTGCCTTGGCGACGGGGTGCCTTGGCGACGGGGCACCTTGGCGACGGGGTGCCCTGGCGACGGGGTGCCAGCGGTTCAGGGGCGGCGCCTCCCCGCCCCGCGTGGCGGAGGAACCTCGGCAGCTGCTCAGCCGATCTGCTTTCCGGTGACCGCCCCGATCGCTGCGACCAGGTCCGCGGCGGTCCATGACGGGTCGGACGGCTTGTTCAGGTTCTGCTGGCCTTCGTGG
>JAJZTN010000023.1 GCA_021848885.1 Actinomycetes bacterium | reverse complement strand
GTTCTCCGGGAAGTTGTAGGTCCGGATCCGCTCAGAGCGGTCCACCGTGCGCACCTGGCTGCGTCGCGACGCCGATGCGAGGGCGTCGGCCTCCTCCTGGGCGCGCACCAGCAGCCGGGCGCGCAGAATCCGCAGCGCCTGCTCCTTGTTCTGCAGCTGGCTCTTCTCGTTCTGGCAGGACACCACGATGCCGGTGGGCAGATGGGTGATGCGCACCGCCGAGTCGGTGGTGTTCACGCTCTGCCCGCCCGGCCCGGAGGAACGGAAGACGTCGACCCGCAGGTCAGCGGGGTCGACGCTGACCTCGACGTCCTCGGCCTCGGGCAGCACGAGCACCCCGGCGGCCGAGGTGTGGATCCGGCCGGCCGACTCGGTCACCGGCACTCGCTGCACCCGGTGCACCCCACCTTCGAACTTCAGCCGGGCATAGGGCGCCGGGCCGTTCCCGCCGCGGGCCTTGATGGCGACCGAGACGTCCTTGTACCCACCAAGGTCGGAGGCCACCGCATCGAGGATCTCGGTGCGCCAGCCGCATCGCTCGGCGTAGCGCAGGTACATCCGCAGCAGGTCCCCCGCGAACAGCGCGGACTCCTCGCCACCCTCCCCCGCCTTGACCTCCACGATGACGTCGCGGTCGTCGTTGGGGTCCCGCGGCACCAGCAGCAGCTGCAACCGCTGCGCCGCAGCGCTGACCTGTGCGGCCAGCGACGCCGCCTCGGCCTCGAAGCTGGGATCCTGCTCGGCCAGCTCGAGGGCGGCACCGTGGTCAGCCACCGCACGCTGCCAGTCCCGGTAGGTCGACACCACCTGACCCAGCTCGGCATAGCGGCGAGCAAGGCCGCGTGCCCGGTGCTGGTCGGCGTGCACGCCCGGGTGGGCAAGCGCGGCCTCCAGCTCGGCGTGCTCGCGCACCATCGCCTCGACGGACTCGAACACCGCTGGCCTCCTCGGCTCGCCGACACCGCGCCCCGGCGGGTCCGCCGGCGGACGTGACGACGGCGCCGGTCGGTGCGCTCGAGACGCACCGGACCGACGCCGTCCGCCCGGCTACTTGCCGGTCGAGCCCTTGCCGCGCGAGCCGAAGCGTGCCTCGAAACGGGCCACCCGACCACCGGTGTCGAGGATCTTCTGCTTGCCGGTGTAGAAGGGGTGGCACTGCGAGCAGACGTCGGCGTGGATCACGCCGTTGCGCGCCGTGCTGCGGGTGGTGAACGTGTTGCCGCAGGTGCAGGTCACCTGCGTGGGCACGTACTCCGGGTGGATGCCTGGTTTCACGGTCTCTCCTCGAGGTCTGGCCCCCGGGTCCGCGCGGGCGCGCACGGTGAACCGGAGGCAGTGCACCAGTGTGCCAGACGAGGGCCGGGCCCTGCCCCGCTCAGCCGTCGTGGGATCCGTTGGTGGGCACGGGCATGGTCGTCTGCACCTGCATGAGGAACTCGACGTTGCTGCGGGTCTGTTTCAGCTTGTCCCGGAGCAGCTCGAGGGCCTGCTGCATCTCCAGGCCGGACAGCACCCGGCGCAGCTTCCAGACGACCTGCAGCTCCTCGCGCGCCATGAGGATCTCCTCCTTGCGCGTGCCGGAAGCGTCGACGTCGACGGCGGGGAAGATCCGCTTGTCGGCGAGCTTGCGGTCCAGCTTGAGCTCCATGTTGCCGGTGCCCTTGAACTCCTCGAAGATCACCTCGTCCATCCGCGAGCCGGTCTCGACCAGCGCGGTGGCCAGGATGGTCAGCGAGCCGCCGTTCTCGATGTTGCGGGCCGCGCCGAAGAAACGCTTGGGCGGGTAGAGCGCGGTGGAGTCCACGCCACCGGACAGGATCCGGCCGCTGGCCGGGGCTGCCAGGTTGTAGGCCCGGCCCAGCCGGGTGATGGAGTCGAGCAGCACGACGACGTCGTGGCCCAGCTCGACCAGCCGCTTGGCCCGCTCGATGGCCAGCTCGGCGACGATGGTGTGGTCCTCGGCCGGCCGGTCGAAGGTCGAGGCGATGACCTCGCCCTTCACCGAGCGCTGCATGTCGGTGACCTCCTCGGGCCGCTCGTCGACGAGGACGACCATGAGGTGGCACTCCGGGTTGTTCTGCGTGATCGCGTTCGCGATGGCCTGCAGCACCATCGTCTTGCCCGCCTTCGGTGGGGAGACGATGAGGCCGCGCTGGCCCTTCCCGATGGGGGCGACCAGGTCGATGATGCGCGTGGTCAGCGCGCTGGACTCGGTCTCCAGCCGTAGCCGCTCCTGGGGGTAGAGCGGGGTCAGCTTGCCGAACTCGACCCGGGTCCGGGCCACCTCCGGGTCGGAACCGTTGACGGTGTCCAGCCGGACCATCGCATTGAACTTCTCGCGCCTCTCGCCCTCGCGCAGCTGGCGCACCGCACCCGTTATGGCGTCACCCTTACGCAGCCCGTAACGACGGACCTGGGCCAGGGAGACGTAGACGTCGTTGGGGCCGGGCAGGTAGCCGGAGGTGCGGACGAAGGCGTAGTTGTCCAGCACGTCGAGGATGCCGGCGATGGGCACGAGGACGTCGTCCTCGCTGACCTCCGGCTCAGCCTCGAAACCACCCTCACGGGTGCGCCGGCGGTTACGGTCCCGGTAGCGGCCGCGGCGACGGCGCCCGCCCCGCCCGTCGAAGTCCTCGTCATCACGGTTGCCGGACTCGGCCGCTGGGCCGCTGCCTGCCGAGCCCCCGGCGAAACCGCCACCGTTGCCCCGCTCGGAGCGCTCGGCCCGAACGGTGGGCTCACCGCGATCGGTGCCGTGGGTGCTGCTCCGCTCGCCCCGCTCGCCCCTGTCTCGCGGGCCGCGCTCACGCGGCCCGCGCTCTCGGCCTGCGGGCCTGGCCCGGTCGGCTCCTTCGCCATCCTGCGAGGTCTCGGAGGCCTCGGCGCGCGGCGCCGCCGACGTACCAGAGGCCTCGGCGCGCGGCGCCGCCGCATCGGCGGCCACGGCGGCTTCGCCGCGGGCTGGCGGTGCCGTGGCGGTCTCCCGCTGCTTGGGCGAGTCGGTGCTGCCGGCCGGCGAGGCGCCGGCCTGCCTGGCGGTGATCACTTCGATCAGCTGCCCCTTGCGCATCCGCGCGGTCCCCGAGATCCCGAGCTGCGCGGCCATCGCCTGCAGCTCCGGAAGGACCATCGCGCTCAGCCCGCCGCTGCGGCGTCGGGGGCGCTGGTCGGCAACGGCTGGCTCGGTGGAGCCGTTCGCGCCGGCCGAGGTGCCGCCCGTGGCGCCAGTGGCGCCGATCAGCTCGGCGGTCATCGGGTGGGCAGGCGCGCTCGCCTCGGCGAGCTCGGTGCTTTCGGTCACTAAGGGTCCTTCCCCTCATCGCAGCCACCAGTGGGAAAGGTGGCTGGTCAAGCCCGCCGGGGTCTCGTCGGTGCCGACGAGCCCGACGCCCCGCGCGTTTTGGCGGGTCGGGCGCTGCACCGGCACGTGCTGGCACGTGGTGCTGGTGGGCTCGTGGCGTCTCCCCATCGGGCCCGGGCCCGCTCGAGCTGCGCTCGAGAAGGCTGGGCGGTTGCCACGCGTCCGGCCCGGCGAGGTATGTCGCGCGTGACGGGACGGCGGGAGCCGAGCTCCCGGGGGGACGTGGCGGAGCACCTAGCCAGTCATGGCTTCCGGTGCGCTCATCAGGCTAGCACGACCCGGTCGGCGAATGTGGGCCACGACGCGAAACACGAGCCTGCCCATCGCGGCGACCACCCGGTCAGTCCAGCCGGATGGCACCGACGCGCTCGACCTCCAGCACCATCGGCCGCCAACCCGCCCCGGCCAGCCCCGCCACCCGGGCCCCATCGGTCCGGGTGACCAGGGCGAGCACGCTCGGCCCGGCACCGGAGAGCACCGCGGGCACCGACTGCTCCCGCAACCGGTGCACCAGGTCCAGCGAAGCTGGCATCGCCGCACGGCGGTAGGCCTGGTGCAGCCGATCCTCGGTCGCGGCCAGCAGCAGGTCCGGGCGGTGGGCGAGGGCGTGGACCAGCAACGCGGTGCGCGCTGAGTTGGCCGCGGCCTCAGCATGCGACACCGTGTCGGGCAGCACCGCCCGGGCCGCCGTGGTGGCCAGTCGCTGCTCGGCAACGAAGGCGACGGCGACCAACTGCGGGTGAACCACCAGCCGGACGGCGCGCGCGTCGGTCCCCTCGGTCCAGGCAACGGTCGCCGACCCGAGCAGGCAGGCCGCGGCGTTGTCCGGATGTCCCTCACGCCGCCCGGCCGCCACCAGCAGGTCGGCGTCTGTCTGTCCCTGCCCGGCCGGACCGGCCAGCGCCCTGGCGGCCAGCAGACCGGCCACGATGGCCGCCGCCGACGAGCCCAGGCCGCGCCCGTGCGGCACCCGGTTGGCGCACCGCAGCCGCAGCCCGACCCCGCGTACGCCGAGACCGGCCAGCGCGTCCAGCAGCGTCTCGGCGACCAGGTGGGAGGCGTCGGCGGGCACCTCGCCGGCGCCCTGCCCGCTCACCTCGACGCTCACCCCGGCACCGGCCTCGACCAGCTCCGCCTCGACCTCGTCGTGCAGGTCGAGGGCCACGGCCAGGGAGTCGAAGCCCGGGCCGAGGTTGGCGCTGGTCGCCGGCACCCGCACCCGCACCCGAGCACCGGTGAGGGCCTCGGCGGCGCCCGCCCCGACCAGCGGGCGGGCCGGGCGGCTCATCGCAGCCCCAGCGCCTCGGCGGCGCGCTCGACGTCGTTGGGCACGGAAACCGGCTCGGTGGCGACCTTGAGCGCCCACTGCGGGTCCTTCAGGCCGTGCCCGGTGACCGTGCAGACCACGGTCGACCCGGCCGCCAGCTTGCCCTCGGCGTGCGCCTGCAGCAGCCCGGCCACCCCGGCGGCCGAGGCCGGCTCGACGAAGACGGCCTCCTCGGCCGAGAGCAGTCGGTGCGCGGCCAGGATCTGCTCGTCGGTGACCGACTCGATCAGGCCGCCGGAGGAGTCCCGGGCGGCCTCGGCCTGCCGCCACGAGGCCGGGTTGCCGATCCGGATGGCGGTGGCGATGGTGTCCGGCTCGAGCACCGGGGCGCCCAGCACGATCGGGGCGGCCCCGGCCGCCTGGAAGCCGAACATGCGCGGTCGGCGGGTGGCCGGGCCGGTTTCGGCGTACTCGGTGTATCCCTTCCAGTACGCCGTGATGTTGCCGGCGTTGCCCACCGGCAGGCAGTGCACGTCGGGGGCGTCCCCGAGGACGTCAACGACCTCGAAGGCGGCGGTCTTCTGCCCCTCGATGCGGTGGGGGTTGACCGAGTTGACCAGGGCAACCGGGTAGCGCTCGGCCAGGTTGCGGGCCAGCACCAGACAGTCGTCGAAGTTGCCCTGCACCTGCAGGATCCTCGCCCCGTGCGCGACGGCCTGGCTGAGCTTGCCCATGGCGATGTTCCCGTCCGGCACGAGCACCGCGCAGAGCATGCCGGCTCGCACCGCGTACGCCGCCGCCGACGCGCTGGTGTTGCCGGTGGAGGCGCAGATGACCGCCTTGGCGCCGGCCTCGGCGGCCTTGGAGATGGCCACCGTCATGCCGCGGTCCTTGAACGAGCCGGTGGGGTTGGCGCCCTCGACCTTGAGATGGACCTCGCAGCCGGTCAGCGCGGACAGCCGGGCGGCGCGCACCAGCGGGGTGCCGCCCTCGGCCAGGCTGACCACGGGAGTGTCCGGCCCCACCGGCAGCCGGTCGGCGTACTCCTCGATGACCCCGCGCCACGGTCTAGCCACGACTCACCGCTCCTCGCCCTCGACTCGCATGACGCTGGTCACCGACCGGACGACGTCCAGGTCGCGCAAGGCCTCGACCGTGGCGGCCAGCGCCCGGTCCGGCGCCGCGTGGGTGACCACGACGAGCTCGGCGTCGGGGCCGGCGCCGTCCTCGTCGCTGACCCCCTGCGGGCTGACGTGCTGCTGCTGGCGCACCGTCTCGATCGAGACCGCGTGCGAGGCGAAGACGGCGGCCACCGCGGCCAGCACGCCCGGCCGGTCGGCCACGTCGAGGCTTACGTGGTAGCGCGTGACCGTCTCCCCCATCGGACGGATCACCAGGTCGGCGTAGGCGACGTCGCGGGACCCGGCCGAGCCCTCGACCCGGTGACGGGCCACCGCGACGAGATCGCCCAGCACCGCGCTGGCGGTCGGCGCGCCACCGGCACCGCGGCCGTAGAACATCAGCTCACCGGCCGCCTCGGCCTCGACGAACACCGCGTTGAAGGCGTCCCGAACCCCGGCCAGCGGGTGGCTGCGCGGGATCATTGCCGGGTGCACCCGCACCCCGACACCGCCTCCGTCGGCGGAGCGCTCGCATATGGCCAGCAGCTTGACGATGCTGCCCATCCGCCTGGCGCTGGCCACATCCCCGGCGGTCACCTCGGTGATCCCCTCGCGGTGCACGTCACCGGCCCGCACCCGGGTGTGGAACGCCAGCCCGGCCAGGATCGCGGCCTTCGCCGCGGCGTCGAAACCCTCCACGTCGGCGGTCGGGTCAGCCTCGGCGTAGCCGAGCGCCGTGGCCTCCTGCAGGGCCTCGCCGAAGCTCGCCCCGGTCTCGTCCATCTGGGTGAGGATGTAGTTCGTCGTACCGTTGACGATGCCGATCACCCGGCGGATCCGGTCACCGGCCAAGGACTCACGCAACGGGCGCACGATCGGGATCGCACCGGCCGCGGCAGCCTCGTAGTAGAGGTCCACGCCGTGCTCGGCGGCAGCGGCCAGCAGCAGGGCCCCGTCCTCGGCCAGCAGTGCCTTGTTGGCGGTCACCACGCTCTTGCCGTGCTCGATGGCCGAGCGCAGCCAGGAGCGGGCCGGCTCGATCCCGCCGACCACCTCGACCACCAGGTCGACGTCCTCGCGGCACACCAGGGCGGCGGCATCATCGGTGAGCAGCCCCGCATCCAGCCCGGGCACGTCGCGGGCGCGGGTCAGCCGGCGCACCGCCACCCCGGCCAGCTCGAGGGGCGCTCCGATGCGCGCGGCCAGGTCCTCGCGCTGGGCGACCAGCAGCCGGGCGACCTCCGAGCCGACGACGCCGCACCCCAGCAGCGCCACCCGCAACGGCCGCTCACCCATTCCCGACCCTCCCTGATCGCCGATGTTTCTCGCACACCCCTGCGGGGTCCGCCGAGTGCGACCGCATGCTGAGACGGTGCGGACGCCTCGCGCCGCTCACCCGACGTCCAGGCGCAGCAGGTCCTCGATCGTCTCACCGCGCACGATGAGCCGGGCCTGCCCGTCGCGCACGGCGACCACCGGCGGGCGAGGCACGTGGTTGTAGTTGCTGGCCATGCTGCGACAGTAGGCGCCGGTGCCTGGCACGGCGAGCAGGTCCCCGGCGACCAGGTCACCGGGGAGGAACTCGTCCTTGACCACGATGTCACCAGCCTCGCAGTGCTTGCCCACCACCCGGGACAGCACCGGCTCGGCCGCGGAGGTGCGCGAGGCCAGGGCGGCCGAGTACGACGCGTCGTAGAGCGCGGTCCGGATGTTGTCCGACATCCCGCCGTCCACCGACACGTAGCTTCGCCTGGCCCCGGCGTCCAGCTCGACCGTCTTGACCACCCCGACGCGGTAGAGGGTGAAAACCGCGGGACCTGCGATCGCCCGGCCGGGCTCGACGCAGACCCGCGGCACGCCCAGCCCGAAGCCCCGGCACTCGTGCTCGACGATCTCGGCCAGCCGGCTGGCGTGCTCCGCCGGGGTGGCCGGGTCGTCCTGGCTGGTGTAGGCGATGCCGAAGCCGCCACCGAGGTCGAGCTCCTCGAGCTCGACGCCGTGGACGTCGCGGACCCGTGCGGCCAGCCCGATGACCCGCCTGGCGGAGACCTCGAAGCCGGCGTCGTCGAAGATCTGCGAACCGATGTGGGAGTGCAGCCCGAGCAGGCGCAGCTGCGGGCTCGCCAGCACCCGCCGGACCGCCTCGGCGGCCTGCCCACCGGCCAGGGAGAAGCCGAACTTCTGGTCCTCGTGCGCGGTGGCGATGTACTCGTGGGTGTGCGCCTCGACCCCAACCGTGACCCGGACCAGCACCGGCACGCGCACCCCGCGCTCGCCGGCCAGGCCCGCCAGGGTCTCGATCTCCTCGAAGCTGTCAAGGATCACCCGACCCACCCCAGCCTCGATCGCCTCGACCAGCTCGGCGCGGGACTTGTTGTTGCCGTGCATGCCGATCCGGGCACCGGGCACACCGGCCCGCAGCGCCACCGCCAGCTCCCCGCCGGTGCACACGTCCAGGTGCAGCCCCTCCTCGAGCACCCAGCGGGCCACCGCCGTGGAGAGGAACGCCTTGCCGGCGTAGTAGACGTCGGCCCCACCCGGGAACGAGGCCTCGAAGGCGGTGCGGAACCCCCGTGCCCTGGCCCGCAGGTCTGCCTCATCCACCACGTAGGCCGGGGTGCCGAACTGCTCGGCGATACGACTGACCGCCACCCCCGCCACGGCCAGCTCACCATCCGGCTGACGCGCCACCCCGGTGGCCCACAGCTGTGGCAGCAGCGCGTTGACGTCGTTGGGGACGCTCAGCCATCCCGGGACGGGCTGGCCCACGTCGGCGTGCAGGGCGCCGGCCTCATGCGCGTGCACGGCTACATCCGCTCGGGCGCCGACACCCCGAGCAGGCTCAGCCCGTTGGCCAGCACCACCCGGGTCGCCTCGGTCAGCCACAGCCGGGAGCGCATGACGTCGCTGACCTCCTCCTCGCCGCGTGGCAGCACCCGGCAGGTGTCATAGAACTTGTGGAAGTCCCCGGCCAGCTCCTCCAGGTAGCGCGCGACCCGGTGCGGCTCGCGCAGCTCGGCGGCGCGCGCGACGACCTCGGGGAACTGGGCGAGGACACCGAGCAGGTCCGCCTCGCGCTCGTGGCTGAGCAGGTCCGGGCGGAAGTCGCCCCGCTCGCCCAGCCCGAAACCCAGCTCGCCGGCGTTGCGGATGATCGAGGCGAGCCGGGCGTGGGCGTACTGCACGTAGTAGACGGGGTTGTCGTTGCTGCGGCTGGCCCACAGGTCCAGGTCGAGGTCGATCGTGGAGTCGGTGGAGTAGCGGGCCAGGGCATAGCGGGTGGCATCCACCCCGATGGCCTCGACCAGGTCGGCGAGCAGCACGACGTTGCCGGCCCGTTTGCTCATCCGGACCGGCGCACCATCCTTGAGCACATTGACCATCTGCCCGATGAGCACCTCGATGTTGCGCTCCGGGTCGTCGCCGAAGCAGGCCGCCACGGCCTTGAGCCGCCCGACGTAGCCGTGGTGGTCCGCACCGAGCATGTAGATGCAGCGGTCGAAGCCGCGCTCGCGCTTGTCCAGGTAGTAGGCGCAGTCGGCGGCGAAGTAGGTCCAGTCCCCGTCGCCCTTGCGCAGCACCCGGTCCTTGTCGTCACCGAAGTCGGTGGTGCGCAGCCAGGTGGCACCGTCGCGGGTGAACACCCGTCCCTGCGCGTCCAGGCGGGCCAGCGCCGCGTCCAGCTCGCCGCGCGCGTGCAGGTCCTTCTCGTTGAAGTAGACGTCGAAGTCCACCCCGAAGTCGTGCAGGCTGGTGCGGATCTCGGTGAACATCAGGTCGACCCCGACGCGCTGGGCCAGATCGAGCGCCTCGGCCTGGTCCATGCTCGCCCACTCGGGGTGGGCGGTGCTGATCTGGGCGGCGATGTCGGTGATGTACTCCCCGGCATAGCCGTCCTGCGGGACCGGCTCGCCTCGCGCGACGGCCAGCAGCGAGCGGGCGAAGCGCTCGATCTGGGCACCGGCGTCGTTGAAGTAGTACTCCCGGGTCACCGCGGCCCCAGCCGCGGTGAGCACCCGACCCAGCGCGTCCCCCACCGCCGCCCAGCGCACCGCGCCGATGTGCACGGGCCCGGTGGGGTTGGCCGAGACGAACTCGAGGTTGATCCGCTCACCAGCGAGGGCGTCGCTGTGGCCGTACGCCGAACCGGCCGCAAGGATCGTGGCGGCCAGCTCACCCTGGGAGCCCGGCTCGAGCGTGAGGTTGAGGAAGCCCGGCCCGGCCACCTGCACCTCGGCCACCCCGGGCATCGCGGCGATCCGCTCGGCCAGGATCGCGGCCACCTCCCGCGGTGCTCGCCCGGCCTCCCGGGCCAGCTGCATGGCGATGTTGGTGGCGTAGTCACCGTGGTCGCGGTTGCGCGGCCGCTCCACGTGCACCACGTCCGGCACCTCGACATCCAAGGCACCATCGTCCACGGCAGCCACGACCACGCCACGAACGAGGGCGCGAAGCTGCTCGGGATCCACCGGCAAAGGTTAGCGGGATTCCTCCCGCGCCCGACGGGCCCGGGCTGCCACGGCCACTCGACCCACCTCGGCGATGAGGTGCTCGGGCTCGAACGGCTTGCTGATGTAGACGTCGACGCCGACCTGCTCGGCGCGCCGACGGTCGACCTCCTGGGCGCACGCGGTGACCATCACGACCCCCAGGGTCGCGATCTCCGGGTCGGCGCGCACCGCCTCGACGACCTCGAAGCCCTCCTTGCCGGGCATGCGCACGTCGATGGTCATGACGTCGGGCCGCAGGTCGCGGATGCGCGCCAGTGCCGCCGAGCCGTCCTCCGCCGTGACCACCCGGTAGCCCTCAAGCTCGAGGTTGACCCGGATCAGCTCGCGGATCTGCGGGCTGTCGTCGACAACGAGGACCAGGCCGCGTGCCGTCACCATCCGGCCAGGGTAGCCAGCCGAGCCGCGCTCCTACGGCCCAGCGCCGGCTTCGGCGGGGCCGGCGTGGGGCCGGTGCGGGGCCGGGTTCACTGATACCCTCGTCGCCGGTCAGCCCCCGTAGCTCAGGGGATAGAGCACCGCCCTCCGGAGGCGGTGGCGCAGGTTCGAATCCTGCCGGGGGCACGATCGCCGCTGACCAGCACGTCTGTCGCCGTCCGCTTGTCAGCATCCGAACCCTTCTGGCCTCTGCAGCACCGCCGAGGGTGGGGCGAAGCGCCGACCGGTGCTGAATGCCGAAAGTCCGTGGTCGGATTACCTGCCGGCCCAGGGCCATACAGATCGCCCCCTCTTCGGGGTGGTCGGAGCGCAGGCACCCGGACCCGTGGGCGGAGTCTGCCGGGCTCCTACCCGAATCATCAGCTCCAAGGCGACCGAGCCCGGTGACAGGTGCAAGCCGATTCTCGTTAGAGGTTCGCTCAGCGAGACGAGTTCGTTATCCCCGCGACGCTGCTACGGCGCTCGAGAAGGATCACGTCGCGCCACTGGCCGGCGAGCGGACCGTACGCCATGTAGCCGAGCCGGCAACGGCAGCCGACCTCGCGGAATCCGGCGTGGCGGTGCAGGGCAAGGCTGGCGAGGTTCTCCGGGAAGATCCCGGACTGGATGGTCCAGATGCCTGCGGCCTCCGTCGAGGCGATCAAGGCATCGAGCAGCAGGCGGCCGATGCCCTGACCCGCCGCGTCCGGATGGACATAGACCGAGTGCTCGACCACCCCGGCGTACACGCAGCGCTGCGAGACCGCTGAGGCGGCGACCCAACCGAGCACCGTGTCGTTGGCATTCACTGCGACGTGGCGGTGTTCAGCGAGCCGGGTGGCGTCGAACTGCTCCCAGCTCGGCGGCTCGGTCTCGAAGGTGGCCTGCCCGGTGGCGATGCCGGCGGCGTAGATGTCCACCACCGCTGGCCAGTGCCGCTCGCTCAGCGGTGTCAGCCGGATCTGTTGCGCCGACATCGTCAGCGGACCAGTGTCTCGGGGCTGATGGACGGCTTGCGGGCTCGGATGAGCGCCGCCGAGGCATGCGGATGGACCCGGTGGGTCTCGGTGATCTCAACGTCGATCATCCCGGCTGCCTCGAGCAGGGCGCTGTAGTGCGCCCGGGTGAGGGCGCCGGCGATACAACCGGTCCAAGCCGCCATGTCCGCCCGAGTCGCCTCGTCCATGCTGGCATCAGCGAGCACGTCGGAGACGGCGAAGCGGCCTGCCGGCCGCAGCACCCGCGCCGCCTCGGCGAGCACCCGAGACTTGTCCGCGCCGGCGCCTGACCCCAGGTCCAGGACCACTTCGCCGGGGTGCAGGTCGGCGACCGCAGTCGGCACCCCGCAGCCGAGGGAGGCCGCGAGTGCCACTTCGGTCGCACCATCGGCTGCCTCAGGGTCATGCAGGTCGGAGCCGAACACCCCTAAGCCACCCGGACCGGCGTCCGCGCTCCCGGCGCAACAGGACGCTCCCCTCGCGCGGGCCTCCGCGGAGTCGCCGCGAAACACGCGGGCAGCAGCCTCGGCATAACGGGCGCGAACCGCGTCACGGACACTGTCTGGATCGGTCATCGTTGCGCTCCTCCATCGGCGCCCGTGGGGCTGCATTCGGCCGGGTGCGCCGCGGGCCGTCGACCCATCACCACGTCGGTAGCGCTGGGAAAGCGGTCCAGGCAGCGAGGGTTCAGCGAGTACAGCGAACTGGTACCCCGCCGCTCGACGACGACGAACCCGACGGCAGCAAGCGCTGCCAGGTGATGGCTCACCGTCGACTGGCCCACCGGCAACACCGCGGGCAGCTGGCCCACTGACACCGGCACTGATTGATCAGCCAGCCATGCAAGCAGCTGCACCCTGGTCGGGTCGGCGAGCGCCCGGAACCACTGCGCGTACAGCTCAGCCGTCTGCCGTGGGAGGAGCACTGCCGGCACTGTGTTATTCATCGACTATCGTCGATAGTCGATGAATAACACAGTGCCAACGGAATCCAGCCCATGGGGAGAACCTCTGGGCTTTCACATTCCGGGACCTCGCGCGAGGAACAGCCGGCCGTTGAGCGAGCGGCGCGCACCTTCGCAGGCCGAAGGTCTCCGTTCTCATCTGGGGAGTCGGCCACCCTCTGGATACTCCCACGCGTCGAACCCCCCTACGGTGCACGGTGTAGGGGGCCATGGTGGGTGACACCCATCGTCGCAAGGGGATCGGCAATCGGCGACCCGGTTGACTCGCCGCAGGTCATCAGTGGTTGGCGCGGTAGGCATCTCGGCGGTGTGCGACGTCGAGGACCGTGACGCTTCGTAGCTCGACGTCGATGCGGTAGGTGACGCGGTAGGTCCCCCGCTGGGCGCTGTGCCGATCGTCGAGTGGGGCTTGGAGCCGCTTGCCGACTCGCTGAGGGTTGTCCGCGAGTGCGCCAACGATGAACTCGTGCGCGGCGAAGGCAACGGCCTCCGGCAGATGCTTCGCTAGTTGCCGTCGCGCTGTGGGTGTGATGATGAGTGTGTAGCGGGCCTGAGCGTCGGTCACGCACGCTGCCGACGTCGTTCGTTCATGGCCTGGGCGAGTTGCTCCTCGGACTCACCCTCGCCACGCACAAGTTCTGCCTCCGAAGAGGCGAGACGACTGAGAGCTTCGGAGTCGGACAGGATCGCGATGGTCTCTTCGAGCGACTCCAGGTCTTCGGTCGCGATGAGAACGGCCGAGGGCTTGCCGTGCACCGTGACCGTGATGCGCTCATGCTGGGAGTTCACCCGGCCAACGAGTTCGGAGAGGTGCGACTTCACCTCGGCTAGCGACAAGATGGTCATGGTCATAAGTATGACCATGACCATGGTCTGGTTCAAGGCTTTGGAGCACCGAGCGGCTCCGGAGGCCGTTTGCGGCGCGTCAGGCCGACCCTTGCTGTCGCACGCTTGGAGGCGCGTGCTGTTGGGATCGGGCGCTGCCCGATGCCCGAGTCGACCATGTCCCAGGTACGACCGGGTCGGCCTCTTGGAGGTGCGCCATGAGCGCGCTGCTTGTCGGATACGCCCGAGGCTCCACCGATCAACAAGATCGCACCGCCCAACGTGATGATCTGCTCGGCCTCGGTGTGGAGGCCGAGCAAATCTACGTCGATCACGGTCTGACCGGCACGAACCGCGAGCGCCCCGGGCTCCGGGAAGCGTTGGCTGCCTGCCGGGCCGGTGACACCCTGGTGGTGACCAAGCTCGACCGACTGGCCAGGTCGCTGCCCGATGCCCGCGCGATCGCTGATGAGCTCACCGCCCGGCAGATCAGCCTGAGCCTGGGTGGCTCGGTCTACGACCCACCCGACGCCGTCGGCCGGTTGTTGTTCAACGTCCTGGCGATGGTTGCTGAGTTTGAGTACGACCTCATTCGGCTTCGGACCCGGGAGGACCTGCGGCGATTGGTCCAGAGGCTCTGGCCCGCGAGCCCTGTGACGGGGTCACCCTTGCTCTTCGGTTGGCGTTACGCCCACCGTCCACGAGGATCAGGCAACGGGTGCCCAGCGCGGATCACGCCCCGTCCAGGCGACGAAGCGTTGTGTGGGCGTGGCGTCGGGCGGAGGAGTCAGCTCGGTGGCGAACACCCGCGGGCTGCGCACCTGCTCGGCGGGAATCGGGTCGATCACAGCGTGGGCGAACTCGATCGCCTCGAGGGGGATCTCTACGTCCACGTCGATGACGCGCCCGAGATCCCAGGCATGCACGAACAGGTCGAGCGCAGGGAAGCTCAGTCCTTCCCCGATCGTGCGCCGCCCCATGGGGGACTCGACGACCCGGGCAAGGTCGACGCCGCTCACCGCCTCCCGTGCCGGACCGACGAGCGTCGTCCACCACGAGCCTGGGTCTCCCTCCACAGCGGAACCGGGAGGATCCGCCGGCTCCCAGGCAGGATTGTCGTCTTGCAGCAGCTTGGTACCGAAGCGCACAGCCGAGCCGACGTGACCGAGCACGTCGACCGCTCGCCATCCCGAGCACGGCGACGGCCGGTCCCAGTCAGAGGCTCGCAGCCGGACGACAGCATCGGTGAAGAAGTCCAGCCCGTTGAGGAAGACCACGTCGGATCGCCCAATCATGACCACCAAGCATTGCACAGCCAGGCCCAGGGCGCTTCGGCTGACCGTGTGGGTTCACCACCGGCACCAGGCGACCGATCATCTGCGCTCTCACGAGGTGGTCATCGGGGCACCCGGGAGCTGCGCATGGCCTTCGTCACCTTGACGGGCTCGCCTCCGGAGCGCGGGTTTCGGCCGGAGACGAACGCGGCGTACTCGGCAGTCTCGACCCCAACCAGGGCGATACGGCCAGCGCCATCGGCGTGGATGCCCCAGCCGTAGCGCTTGGCCAGGTCGGACGACCGAAGGCAGGGCTGACCCCGCGAGTAGAACTCACGGCGCGCGGCCGTCCTCTCCTCCCCCGGGATGCCCCGGCGGTCGGCGAAGACGACGAAGATCACGTCGCCCGACGTGTACCGGTACGGGTGTTCCGAGATCATCTCGAACGTGCGCGACGCGACCGACGGATTGTCTGGCTTGCTCGGCGGGACGGTGCCCACGGTCGCGGTGGAGTCGTCAGCGACGGCGATGAACGTGTCGACATAGTCCACCGGATCCACAGCCAGGAGAGTAGCGATCATCTCCCTTCGGAGGCACCCGCACTGCTCGACATGCTGCTGCCGATAGGCCGTCGGCCCGGGTCCCATGAGACGAGCGTCCTGCGGGAACGCCGCTGGTCAGGCAGGGGCCCCGGTGGGAGCGTCCCGTAAGGGCCGCCCGGTGAACGGCCCAACCCCGGGCACTCGAGTGAGGACCTTGATCGGCGGGTCGGCTGTGGCGTGCTCGTGCACCCGCTCGTCGAGGGAGTCGATGAGCAGCTGGATCGCGTCAATCACCGCCAGGCAGTCATCGACGACCGGCCGCGAGGGCACCGGCCGCCGCATCGCTCCTTCAGTCCCCCAGCTCAGCAGTGCTGCCCGGTGATGGCAGTGCTCGGCCTGGCAGCGCCCGAACCTGATGGCCAGCGTGGCGAACCTGCGACAGTCAGTTCAGCCGTCACCCAGTCGTTGGCGCGGACCGGCGGCCCGCGAGCGGAGGTAGGCGAGCACCATGCGCTCACCGTCAGAAGTCAGGGCGATCGTGTGTGGTGAGAGCTCTCGAGCGGTGCCGTACTCCCACCTCGCCTCAACCTCGTCGACAGCGTCGAAGAGTCGCCACCAGCGGAGTGGGCGATAGACGGCTGAGGCGACATGGTCCGCGGTGATCAGAACGCCATTCGTTGACCAGCCCTGCGCAATGAGGATCCCAGCGACGTCGGCGACGAGCTGGCGTTGCTCGACCCGTCCCTGGAGGAGGCGATGACCGACCACCTCCGTAACCGCACGGGTGAACTCCTCGCCGTCCTCGGTCTGGGTGGCCACTGCCTCCCACAACCGCTCCGTGGAGCCGAGGAGCTCTGCCCCTCGTGTCGTGATGAGAAGCCGCCGTCCGCGGCGTCGAAGCAGCCGCATCCGACTCGCGGCGTCGCGTAGCGTCGACAGCGAGTAGACGTCGGCCTCCGAGCGCGGCGGCTTCTCCCAGTTCCACCAGCCGAAGCGTTCGACTGCCGCCATCACGGTCGCACGGGCGAGGTAGTGGCTCTGGGTCAGCTCCGTGCCACCGGGTGCCGCGGCGAGCTCCAACAGCCAGCGCATCGGTGCCACCGCATCGGCTGGGTTGGACGGCGGATCGATCGGATGCAGCAGACGGTTCGCCACGGCGGATCGCCACTGCTGATGCACGGGGTGGCGGGCAGCGTCGATCCAGGTTCCGACTCGTTCGGTCGTGACCAGGCCAAGGAGTGTCTGCCCGGGCGGCAGGTCCAGTGGCCGGCTGAGCACCTCGTCGGTGATGGCCGCGGCCTTGGCCTGCCAGCGTGGAGCACCAGGGACCAGCTTCCCGGCAGCGACGGCCTCGCCCAGTGCACGCTCGACCGTGTCGAGGGCACGGGCCTCGTCCACACCCATGATCGCCCCCCATGCGAGCAGCCCCGTGTCTGGCGGCTCGACGCCCGACTTGGCGTGCGCGGAACGGAAGGCCGCGGCTCCCTCTGCGCGGCCACGAGCCCACGCGGCGAGCACCTTCCGCGTCTACTCGGAGCTGGCGACCTTCGCCAGCTGGGGCAGACCGAGCTCGTCGAGGAGCGCTGCGGCCGCCTCGACCAGTCCCGCCCACTCCTCGTCCGGGTAGTCGCGAGGCAGGTACCACCAGAGGTACTGCTGGAGCGCCGCCTGGTGGATCACCTCAGCACCTTCCCCGGCCGTGAGCCCGCCGGCCACGGCCTGGACCGCCATGCTGACGTCGGGGCGGCGGGCCCCGACCCGGCGCACAGCGCGGTCGACCTCCTCGCCCCTCACGGGTGCTCACTGTTGGGCTCGAGGACGCGAAGCTTCAGCCGAGGGTCATTTTCCGCGCCGCCGATGTCCACCCCGGTGAGGCACCAGGAAGCGCTGGTGCAGGCTGCGCAGGTGCGACCGGGTGTTCGACGTAGACATCGACGTGGGAGTGTGGCGGGCCGTCGCAAGGTCGG
The DNA here is from genome assembly GCA_021848885.1 of Actinomycetes bacterium. Classification (GTDB taxonomy): domain Bacteria; phylum Actinomycetota; class Actinomycetes; order JAJZTN01; family JAJZTN01; genus JAJZTN01. The sequence continues at coordinate 6,211 of JAJZTN010000023.1, read as the reverse complement.
CCTCCACCGTGACCCGCAGGTCGGAGTCGGCGGGGGGGCATCGGCCCAGCGGTAGACGTCGTCACCGGTGTTCCCCGAGCGGGGCTCCAAGGTGTCCACCTGTGCCTGCCCGGCCACGGTGCGCACGGCCCGGCTTTGGAGATCTTCCAGTACAGCAGGCCGGAGCACCGTGCCCCGGTCGTTGCCGACCGGCTCGGTCTCGCCCATGTCGCCTTTGCCGGAGAGAACCTTGACCAGGCAAGAGCGGCTGTGCATGCCACCGGCGGCGTCCCGGTCGGTGAGGTCGTGACAAGGATCGCCGAGGATCGATCAGTCGAGAGGTGCCATGTCCCCGACCCCGAAGGCACCATGATCGAGCTCCAGGCCAACGGGGCAGGCTGAAGCAGCACAGGCTCAGGGTTGAGCACCAGTCAGGACAGCGGCGACTCGGCCGGACGCGGGGGCCGTAGCAGCGGAATGAACAACAGCAGGGCCAACCCCTGGACCGCGACGGTGAAGGTGATCGCGGCGACGATGGCCACGTCGTAGAGCACGCCGATAGCCGCGGCGCCGGTCAACCACGCGAGCCCATAGATCGCCGTGAAGGTGCCGTACCCGACGCCGCGTCGTTCTCGCGGGACGATATCGGCTACCGCCGCCCGCATCGTCGACTCGTGCACGCCCATCAGGGCGCCCCACAACCCCGCTCCCGCCCAGACGGCCGGCACGGAGGTGGAGAACGACAGGAACGGCACGAGCGCCCCGAAGACTGGGAGCACGACGAGGCCCCGCAGGCCGATCCGGTCGTAGACGCTGCCCGAGGCCAGTGAGGCCAGTGCGGCGAGCCCCATCGCGACGGCGTACGTGATCGGGATCTGGGCCGGGGTCAACACGTGCCGTTGCTCGAGGTGATAGGCAAGCAGCGGGAAGGTGGCGAATCCCGCGATGGTGGCCGCTGTGAAGGCGGAGTACTGCCAGAAGCGGCGCGAGAACCCGTGCAGCGCGACCGGACGGGCCTGGGTCGGGTGCACGGTCGGGTCGTAGGCCGCGGGCCGGGGCACCTGGCGGCGCAGGTAGAACAGGGTGAGCATCGCCAGGGCGCCAGGGATCGCCAGCCAGGCGAACGCGGCCTTGTAGCCGTGCCCGGCGGCCAGGATCGCGGCGATGACCAGCGGGCCTACCAGCGCGCCGGACTGGTCGAGCGCTTCGTGCACGGCGAAGGCACGCCCGCGGCCGAGATCGGCACTGGCCTCGGCGAGCATCGTGTCCCTGGCAGGCGTTCGCACCGCCTTCCCGAACCGCTCGCCGACGATACAGGCGCACGCGATCCACAGCGGTCCCGCAAGAGCGAGCAGCGGCACCGAGATCACCGTGATCGCATAGCCGGTGATGCTGATCGCCCAGTGCCGGCCGGTGCGGTCGGACAGCCGACCGCTGAACAACCGGAACACCAGCGCGACGGCCTCCCCGACGCCGGTGACGATGCCGACCAGGGCAGCGGAGGCGCCGAAGGTGGCCAGGTAGGGACCGACGATGCTGCGCGCACCCTCGTAGACGAAGTCGCCTAGGCCGCTGACCAGGCCGAAGATCAGCACGAACCGCAGCGGACCGATCCGGTTGGGCCCGAACGGCGCCGCGGTGCTCAGCCCCTCCTCACCATGGATGCCGATCTGCCCGTCGTTGCGAGCGCCTCGGCGCAGGACGTTGAAGCGCGCCACGGCACCTCCAGAGCACGGGATCCGCAGGGACCGTTGGGTGCCAAGTACACCGGTTAGCGGCAGGCCCCACCGCCGTAAGGCAATCCGACCCTACTCGGCTCAGCGACGTCGCAGCGCGACCCCGCCCGGGATCGGGCACGGGTCACCAAACGGGCGCAAGGTCGGTAATGGGACGGTCACGGCTCGACCAAGTGTGAGCAATCTCAACCCTGTCTACAACGTCATAGCCCGAGGGGCTGGACGAAGGACTTTCGACTGTTCGGTGCCCGTGACCGCGCCTGAAGCATGGGGTGGCAGGACGCCCCCGCCCACCGGGACGTCGTCGATCCCCAGCAGGGAGGTGCGCGGCGATGGCGCCGACCACGAGCCGCCGAACGTTCCTACAGGTCACCGCGGCAGGCACCACGTTGGCGGTCGCTCCGGCCGTGCTGCCGCGGCTCCCCGCACTCTCCGGCGAGCCCCCAGCCGGTCAGGTGAACCCCGCGAGGAGCACGCCCGGCAAGCAGACGAAGGTCCTCAGCGCGTGCGAGATGTGCACGGTCCGCTGCCCGATCGTCGTTCGGGTGCGAGACGGCGAGGTGGTCCGGATCGAGGGGAACCCGAAGGAGAAGGCCACCCATGGCGCAATCTGCGCGCGCGGCAACGCCGGGATTTCGCTGTTGCGCGACCCGGACCGGGTGCGCACCCCGCTGATCCGGGTCGGCGAGCGCGGGGAGGGGAAGTTCCGACAGGCCAGCTGGGAGGAGGCCTACCGGTTCATCGCCGAACGGCTCACGCAGGTCAAGCAGCGCTACGGACCCCAGGCCCTGGCGATGGCCCGCCGACCCAGCGCCACCGACCCGTTCCTCGTGACCTTCGGCAAGGCCTTCGGCACGCCGAACCTGTTCACTCACGAGAGCACCTGCCCGATGGCGCGAAACGTCGCCCTCGAGGTCTCCTACGGCACCGCCGGTGTGGCCATCGACTACGGCAAGCTGGACTACCTCGTGTCGTTCGGACGCAACCACTTCGAGACGATCGCGGTTCCTCAGGCCCAGGGCCTGGTGGGTGCGCTGGGCCGCGGCGCCCAGCTGGTCTACGTCGACCCGCGGCACACCCCGACCGCCGCGGCAGCCACGACATGGCTGCAGATCCGACCCGGCACCGACCTCGCGCTCGTGCTGGCGATGCTGCACGTGCTCATCGCCGAGGGGCTCTACGACCACGACTTCGTCCAGCGCTACACCCACGGGTTCGCCGAGCTCGCCGAGGCGGTGAAGGAGTGCACGCCGGACTGGGCAGCCAAGCAGACCGGCATCCCCGCAGCGAAGATCCGTGAGGTCGCTGGCGCCTTCGGGCTGGCGCGACCGAGGGCCGTTGCGGACTTCGGCTGGTACACCGCCGGTTACGCCAACGAGTTCCAGCTGCGCCGGGCGATCATCGCGCTCAACGCTCTCGCGGGAAACCTCGAGGTGCCGGGCGGGACCTTCCTCATCAAGGGGATGAAGAAGTACGCCGCCGAGCTGGGCAGCTGGAAGAAGCCGAAGTTCCCGAAGGCCTCCGCCCCGCGGGTGGACGGGGCAGGAGTCCCCGGCCGGTTCCCCCTGGCGCCGGCCAAGGACGGGCTCATCCAGGCCTTGCCCGACGCGATCATCACCGGGCAGCCCTACCCGGTCCGGGCGTTCATCGCCTCCCGCTTTGACCCGCTGGCGGCCGTGCCCGACCAGGCACGCATGATCGAGGCGTTCGGGCGGCTGGACCTGCTGGTCAGCATCGACGTGTACGTCAGCGACACCGGGGCCTACGCCGACGTCGTGCTGCCAGAGTGCACCTACCTGGAGCGCACCGACCCGGTCTTCGACGTGTCCGGGCTGGTGCCCAAGATCCGCTACCGACAGCAGGCGGTGCCGCCGCAAGGGGAGGCCCGCCCCGGCTGGCGGATCTACAAAGAGCTCGCCGAGGCGACCGGGATCGGGGAGTACTTCGGGTACCGGGACATCGACGAGGTCATCGCCGCGCAGCTGGCCCCGCTGGGAGTCAGCCCGCAGCAGCTGGCCGCCTCCGGCCAGTGGGCGCCCCCCGGGTTCGCCCCGCTCTACCTGCGCGGGAAGGACCCCACCGCCGCGGTGAAGCTGCCGACCGCGAGCGGCAAGATCGAGCTGGCCTCCGAGGAGCTCGCGGGGCTAGGCATCGAGCCCGTCCCGCGCTACCGCCCCCCGGCGCAGCGGCCACCGGACCGGTTCCGGCTGGTCCAGGGCAAGTGCGCGGTGCACACCAACAGCGCCACCGCGAATGTGCCGTGGCTGCACGAGCTGCGCCCGGACAACGAGCTGTGGATCCACCCGACCCCCGCGGCCAGGCTCGGCATCCGTGACGGCGACAGGGTCGTCGTACGAGCCGGGGGGCACCAGCAGCACGGCAAGGCCAAGGTCACCGACGGGATCAGCGAGGACACCGTCTTCGCCTACCACGGCTGGGGACGGCTCTCCCCCGGGTTGACCAGGGTCAGGGGGCGCGGCATAAGCGGTAACGCGCTGCTGCCCGCGACCACCGATCCGGTCACTGGCTCCCTGATCATGCGTGAGACCTTCGTCGAGGTGGTGAAGTCATGAGTACCGCGACGGTCGCACCGGTGCGACACCGCTACGCGCTCGTGGTGGACACGACCAGGTGCATCGGCTGCGAGGCGTGCAGCGTGGCCTGCCGGGCGGAGAACAACGTCCCCGAGGGGCACTGGCGCTCCCGCATCGTCGCCTACCCGCTGGGCAAGAGCGGCCAGACGCGGCCGGTGAAGTGGGCGTGCATGCACTGCGCCGACGCCCCCTGCGTCACGGTGTGCCCGACCAAGGCGACCTACCAGCGGCCGGACGGGATCGTCGTCATCGACGCCGACCGGTGTGTGGGATGCAAGTACTGCGTCTTCGCCTGCCCCTACGGCGCCCGCTATGTCGACGAGGAGCGCGGCATCCCGGACAAGTGCGATCTGTGCCACGAGCGGATCGACGCCGGCTTGCAGCCGGCCTGCGTGCAGACCTGCGTGGGCCGGGCGATCAGCCTCGCCGACCTCGCCGACCCGAATGACGAAGCCGCGGCCCGGATCAACTCGGGCGAGGCCAAGCCGCTGCACCCCGAGCTTGGCACGAAGCCGTCCGTCTACTACGTGATGGGGAGATGACCACGATGGTCTGGGGATGGCCAGTCGCCTGGTACCTGTTCCTCGGTGGCATGGGCGCGGGCGCGATGCTGGCCGGGCTCGCCGCACCGCTGGTCGGCAAGCAGTACGCCGTGGTCGAACGAGCCGGTGCGGCCGTGGCCGGCCCGGCGGTGGCCGTCGGAACCGGGCTGCTCGTCTTCGACCTCGGCATCGGTCGGCACGAGCCGTGGCGGATCGCCTACCTGTATCTCAACGGCTCATCGCCGATGACGTGGGGCACCTGGATCCTCACCCTGTTCGTGCCGGTGGCCCTGCTCTACGCCCTCTCGGTCACCGAGTCGTTGCCGTCCCGCTGGGAGAGGGTCCTCACCCCGCTGCACCGGGTCGTGGCACGGGCCCGGCAGGTGCTGCGGGTCACCGCCGGGGTGCTGGCCGTCTCGACGGCGATCTACACCGGCGTGCTGCTGTCGATGCCGCCGACCTTCCCGCTGCTGAACAACTGGCTGCTGCCCGCGCTGTTCCTCGCCTCGGCGCTGTCAACGGGCCTGTCGGTCGCGGTGCTCGTCGCCTTGGTGCTCGAGCACCGCCGCGGGGTGCAGCTGGGGTTGCACCCTTGGAGCCGCATCCACATCGGTCTGCTGGTCGGCGAGATCGCCGTGCTGCTGGCCTGGCTGGGCGTCAGCGCCGGAGCACCGGTGGGCGCCGAGTCGGTGCAGATGCTGGTCACCGGGGCGCTCGCGCCGGTGTTCTGGCTCGGCGTCGTGGCATTCGGGCTGGTCGGGCCGGCGATCGCCTTCGTCGCAGAGACCGCCCCGGGCGGGCACAGCTGCCGGCTCGCTCTCACCGGAGAGGCCGGCGTGCTGGTGGGCGGTCTGGCGTTGCGCTACCTCGTGCTCGCCGCGGCGGTGCCGATCCTGGCGCGACCACCACTATGACCGGGCGCACCGGAGGGGTCGTCATCCTGCTCGACCCCGCGGTGCGTGCCACCGGCCTTGACCCGGGCGCACTCACCGCCGCGGTGGGTGCCGGGCGCGAGGCGGTTGTGCGCCAGGTTCCCGGGCTGGCACGTGGGCCGGCCCGGGCGGGCGAGGCAGCCCGCAGCGCCGCGGCCGCCCGAGCCGTGCTGGTCACCGCGGAGTACGGCGATCCGACCCTGGCCGAGCTACGGTCACGGGTCGCGGACTGGGGACTGGACCCGCTGGGGGTGCACTGCGTCGCCCTCGACGTCCTCGCTTCCGGGCGCTCTCCGGCCGAGCAGGCGGGGTACGCCGTACGGCTCGTCACCGCAGGTCTAGCCGCGCTCGCGGCCTCAGGGGAGTCGGCGGCGGCACGGCGGGCACTGGGCTCGGCGCTGAGCCGACGGGGGCTGCTCACCGGACGG
>JAJZTN010000022.1 GCA_021848885.1 Actinomycetes bacterium | reverse complement strand
GCTCAACACCCCAGCACCGGCTCAGCCGGGGACGACCTCCAGCGTGATGGTCGCCGAGACCTCGGGGTGCAGCCGGACCGAGACCTGGTGCGCGCCGACGCTCTTGATGGGCGCGCCGATCTCGACCCTGCGCCGGTCCAGCTCCGGGCCACCGCAGGCCTGCACGGCCGCGACGACGTCGGCGACGGTGACCGAGCCGAAGAGCCGGCCGGTCTCGCCGGCCTTGGCGCTCAGCCGGACGGACAGCGCCTCGAGCTCGTTCTTGATCTCGCGGGCCTGGCCCACCTCGCGCACCTCGCGCACCTGGCGGGCCTTTCGGATCCCGACGATCTGCTTCTCGGCCCCCTTGGTCCAGCCCATGGCCAGCCCGCGCGGGACGAGGTAGTTGCGGCCGTAGCCGTCCTTGACCTCGACGATGTCACCCGGGCCGCCGAGCCCGGTGACCTCCTGGGTGAGGATGAGCTTCATCGTCGGCTCCTCAGCGGGCGGTCGAGGTGTAGGGCAGCAGGGCTACCTCACGGCTGGTCTTGACGGCGGTGGCGATATCACGCTGGTGCTGCGTGCAGTTGCCCGTCACCCGCCGGGCACGGATCTTGCCGCGGTCGGAGATGAACTTCCGCAGCAGCGACGTGTCCTTGTAGTCGACGTAGGAGATCTTCTCCTTGCAGAAGACGCAAACCTTCTTCTTGGGCTTGCGAGCAGGAGGCTTGGCCATCGTGGTGCTCCACTTCGGTGTGAGCCCGACCGCGCTGCTCCGCGGGCGGGATGGGTTGTCGGTGGCGGTGTCGGGCGCAGCGGTCACCGCGTGGGTCAGGGCCGGGGGCTAGAAGCAAGAGTCAGGGCCGGGGGGTTATGACCCCAGGGGGCCGTGACCGGCGCCCATAACCCCGGGGGTCAGAACGGTGGCTCGTCGGTCGCCGCGCCGCCGCCGCCCCAGGTGTCCCCCGAGGTGGGCGCCGGTGTCGCGCTGGCCCACGGGTCGTCCCCACCCTGCGCGCCGCCGAACCCGCCCTGGCCCCGGGAGGCCCGGGTGACCTTGGCGGTGGCGTTGCGCAGGCTCGGGCCGACCTCGTCCACCTCGATCTCATAGACCGTGCGCTTCTCGCCCTCCTTCGTCTCATACGACCGCTGCCGGAGCCGGCCCGAGACGATGACGCGCATGCCCCGCTGCAGGGACTCCGCGACGTTCTCCGCGGCCTGCCGCCAGACGTTGCAGGTCAGGAAGAGGCTCTCGCCGTCCTTCCACTCATTCGCCTGCCGGTCGAAGGTGCGGGGGGTGGAGGCGATGCGGAACTTCGCCACCGCCGCCCCCGAGGGGGTGAAGCGCAGCTCGGGGTCATCGACGAGGTTGCCGATGATCGTGATCGTGGTCTCGCCTGCCATGGCGGTCCTCCGCTCGGCTCAGCGCTGGTCGGGGCGGATGAGCTTGGTGCGCAGCACAGCCTCGTTGAGGTTGAGCTGGCGGTCGAGCTCTTTGACGACGTCGGGCTCGGCGTTCAGGTCGATGACCGCGTAGATCCCGTCGGGCTTCTTCTTGATCTCGTAGGCCAGGCGACGACGCCCCCAGATATCGACCTTCTCCACAGAGCCACCGCTGTTGCGGATGACCGAGAGGAACTGGTCGAGGCTCGGGGCGACGGTGCGCTCCTCGAGATCGGGGTCGAGGATGACCATCAGCTCGTATCGACGCATGCGTTTCCCACCTCCTCTGGACTTGGCGGCCACGGTCTCTCCGTGGCAGGAGGGCTACTGCGTCGCGGCAGTGGGGGGATCCTAGCGGTGCGACCCCCCGCTGCTGAAATCGCGACCCACCGGCGTAGGAGGCAAGCCCACCGTCGTACGACGCAAGCCCGCCGGCGTACGACGCCGGGCCTGGGCCAGGGGCTAGCCTGCTCGACGCCCGACCCGACCCACCGCAGCAGCCCACCCGGGAGCCCGCGATGCCGATGACCGTGCGTCCGATAAGCGCGCGCGATCACCTGGACCTCATCGCTGAGCGCGGGTCGGCCAGCTTCCTGCAGTGCCCGTCCTGGGGCGCGGTGAAGTCGCAGTGGCGGTCGGAGTCGCTGGGCTGGTTCGACGCCACGGCGACCCGCCCGCACGCCGCCGGGCTGGTGCTCTATCGCCGACTGCCGCTGCTGCCGCGCTGGCTGGCCTACCTGCCCGAGGGGCCGTTGCTGGACTGGGAGGGGCTCGATGAGGCCGGGCTGGTCGAGGCGCTGCGTGCCCTGGTGGCGCACCTGCGCGGCCAGGGCGCCTTCGCGGTGCGGCTCGGCCCCCCGGTGCCGGTGCGGGCCTGGGACGCCGAGACCGTCAAGGCCGGGCTGGCCGACCCGGACGCGCACCGGTTGACCGACCTGCCCCCGACCCGGACCTTCCCGGCCGGGGCGCGGGTGGCCGCGGCGCTTCGCGAGGTCGGCTTCCGGCCCCCGCCGCCGGGCGCCGGCTTCAGCGCCGGGCAGCCCCGCTTCGTCTTCCAGCTGCCGCTGGCCGGGCGCAGCGACGCGGACCTACTCGCCGGCTTCAACCAGCTGTGGCGACGCAACGTGCGCAGGGCCGAGCGGGCCGGGGTCAGCGTGCGGCTGGGCGAGGAGGCGGACCTGGTGGCCTTCCACGCGCTCTACGCCGAGACCGCCGCCCGGGACGGGTTCACCGGTCGGCCGCTGAGCTACTTCCAGCGGATGTGGCGGGCCATGGTGGCCGAGGACCCGGACCGGCTGCGGCTCTACCTGGCCGAGCACGAGGGTGAGCTCGTCGCGGCGACGACCCTCGTGCAGGTCGGGACGCACGCCTGGTACTCCTACGGAGCCTCCTCGACGGCCAGGCGCGAGGTGCGCGGGTCCAACGCGGTGCAGTGGCGCATGATGCGCGACGCGCGCGAGCGCGGTGCCAGCGTCTATGACCTGCGCGGCATATCCGAGGTCCTCGACCCCGAGGACCACCTGGTCGGGCTGGTGCAGTTCAAGGTGGGCACCGGCGGCGAGGCGGTCGAGCTGCTCGGGGAGTGGGAGCTGCCGCTGGACCGGTTGCTGGCCGCCGCGGTCGGCGGCTACCTGCGGCGGAGGGGCGGATGAGCTTCATCCTGCACGTGAACGCCAGGCGGTGGCGCTCGCACCTGAGCGAGCACGCCGCCGCGCTCGGTGACGTCGTCCCGGTGGCCAAGGGCAACGGCTACGGGGTGGGCAACCGCCGGCTGGCCATCGAGGCCGCCCGCCTCGGCGCGGACACCATCGCCGTCGGGCTGCCCACCGAGGTCACCGAGGTGGCCGGGCCCTTCCCCGGATTCATCCTGGTCATGACGCCCTGGGACGGGCGGGGCGACGACGTCGAGCAGGTCAGCGGTGCTCGCGCCATCCGCACCGTCGCCCACCTGGACGTGCTGACCCGGCTGGCCGAGGACGCCCGCACCGGCGCGCACCGGCCGGCCGTGGTGGTCGAGCTGATGACCAGCGTGCGCCGGCACGGGCTGAGCCCCGCCGAGCTGGCCGGCCTGGACCGCGCCCTGCTCGAGGCCGTGGACCTGCGTGGCTGGGCGCTGCACCTGCCGCTGGACCGCCCCGCCGGGGGGGACCCGGTCGCCGAGGTGAGGGCCTGGCTGGCGCGGCTGAGCCGGGCCGGCCTGCCGGTGCCCGCGGTGTGGGTCAGCCACCTGCGGGTCGAGGAGCTGGCCGGGCTGCGGACCGGGCACCCGGGGCTGCGGCTGCGGACCCGGGTGGGCACCGGGCTGTGGCTGGGCGAGCCCGACGCGCTGCGCGCCACGGGCACCGTGCTGGACACCCACCGGCTGGCGGCAGGGGATCGCTTCGGCTACCGACAGCAGCGCGCGCACCGTGCCGGCCAGCTCGTGGTGGTCTCCGGCGGCACGGCGCACGGGGTGGGCCTGGAGGCCCCCAAGGCGGTGCGCGGTCCGCTCGCCCGGGCCCGCGAGCTGGCCCGCGGCACGCTGTCCTCGGCCGGGCTGAGCCTCTCGCCGTTCAGCTGGGCCGGCCGCTCGCTGTGGTTCGCCGAGCCCCCGCACATGCAGCTGAGCCTGCTGTGGCTGCCGGCCCGGGTGAGCCCGCCGGCCCGCGGGACCGAGCTGGACTGCCGGGTGCGCCACACCACGATCCATCCCGACGCCGTGCGGATCGAGTGAGCCCGCGCGCCCGGATCAGCCGGCCCAGCGCCCGGTGACGAAGGCGGCAAGCACGAGCACCCCCACCGGGGCGGCGAGGGCGGCGTAACCGGCCAGCACCGACCGGTGCCGCACCGCGGCGCGGCCCAGCAGCAGCCACAGCGGGAACCAGAGCAGGCTGGAGCGGGCGATGCTCATCCACCAGTTCGAGGTCTGGTACGCCGCCAGGCTCGTGGCCAGGTAGACGACCTCGCCCCAGCGGCGGGTGGCCGCCAGCACCACCAGCCCGGCCAGGCCCACCAGCCCGACAACCAGCTCGAGCCGGAACAGCATGGCGACCTCGGGTCGCTGGGTGCCGCCGAAAGCGGCCTCCCAGGTCCGCTGCCAGGACAGCAGCGGGCTGGTCAGCTGGCGGTGCCAGCCACGACGCTCGGCGTCAAGCCAGGCCGCCCAGTCCCCGGTCACCGCGCGCAGCCACAGCACGTAGCCGGCCACCGGGACCAGCCCGAGGGACAGGCAGGCAAACCCGCGGCCCCACACCCGCCAGCCGGCCCGGTGGGTGGCGGTCAGCAGCAGCACAACAAGCCCGGCGAGCAGGAACAGCCCGCTGGCCCGCACGGCCCCCGCCGCGCCAGCCAGCAGGCCGGCGGCCAGCCAGCGGCCCCGCCGGGCCGCCAGCCACGCCGGGACGGCCAGGGCGAGGAAGAGCGCCTCGCTGTAACCGGCGGCCAGGAACACCGCCGAGGGGGCCAGCAGCAGGGCCAGCCCGCCCAGCCGACCGCTGCCGGCAACGTCGAGATCACCGAGGCGGTCAAGGGCCAGCAGGGCCACGAGCAGGCTCGCCGCGGAGACGGCCAGGCCGGCCAGTGCCCAGGACGGCAGCACCAGGTGCACCAGCCTGAGCACCAGCGGCAGGCCAGGCAGGTAGGCCACGTCGTTGCTCGTGGCCGACACGGCCCCGACGCCGTGCCCGACGCCGTGCCCGACGCCGTGCCCCGCGCCATACCCGGCGCGAGCGATATCGGCGAAGGCGGCAGCGTCCCAGCGCAGCCAGGCAGCCGGGAAGGCGGGCAGCCGCGCCCCCACGAAGAGGGAGGTCGCCACCCAGGCGGCCAGCATCGTGGCCGCCCGGCTAAGCGCCCACATCAGCAGCACGGCCGTGCGGGAGACCCGCCCCGATGTCACGGCACGGTGTGGGCGGGGGTGACCGGCAGCGGCTGCCCGTCCGGGGCCGCGAGGCCCGGGCGCCACACCCGCACGTCCGGCGCCCCGTCGAGCACACCACCGGCGGGGTCGTCGGAGCCGTCGGCCCGCACCGGGTCACCCTCGGGCCGGTAGATGTCGCGCACGACCATCCCGGCCAGCCACAGGGTGGCCAGCACGTGCACCCCGACCGCGAGGTCGTAGCCCTGCACCGGCATCGCCCGGGTCGGGTTGGTGTAGCCGGCGATGAACAGCCAGGTGGCCGCGAAGTGCACGACCTCGGCGGCCTGCCAGATGATGAAGTCCCGCCAGCGCGGCCGCGCCATGACGGCGAACGGGATCAGCCACACGACGTACTGCGGTGAGTAGACCTTGTTGGTCACCACGAAGGCGGCCAGCACGAGCAAGCCCAGCTGGGCCAGGCGGGGCCGGCGCCGGGCGGTCATCGCCACCACCGCGATGCCCACGCACGCCGATGCCAGCAGCAGGCCCGAGGCGAGGTTGAGCACGCCGGTCGGCAGCGGGTGCCCGATGTCGGAGAGCACCAGCCAGATCGAGCCGAAGCCGGCGCCGCGCTCGGCCGACATCCGGTAGAACGGCGACCAGGTGGCGAAGTCGGCGAACATGAAGGGGGCGTTGACGACGAGCCACACCGCGGCCGCGGTCAGGGTGGCTCGCCAGAACTCGCGCATCCGCCCGGCCCGCCAGCACAGCAGCAGCAACGGCCCGATGAGCAGCAGCGGGTAGAACTTCGCCGCGACACCCAGCCCGAGCAGCGCACCGGCCAGGGCCGGGCGCCGGCGGGACCAGGCCAGCGTGCTCAACGCGGTGAACCCGACCGCCCACATGTCCCAGTTGATCGTGGCGGCCAGCACCACCCCGGGGGCCAGCGCCACCATCGCCGCGTCCCACGGCCGGCGTGCCACGGTGCGGGCGGTGGCCCACACCGTCACGGCCAGCCAGGCGAGGGTGGCCAGGATGTTGACGTCGAAGTAGAGCAGCGCGTTCGCCGCACCGCCCGCGGTCCGGGTCACCCACCCGGTCAACCACATGGCCAGGCCGGTGAGCACCGGGTACTCGACCGGCTGCCAGGGCCCGACGTCGAGATAGGGGAAGGCGCCCTGAGCGATCCCCCGGCCGGCGTAGAGCGCGGGGACGTCGCTGTAGCACATGTGGTAGTACATGCCGGGCGCCTCGAAGCCGTGGCTGCGGCAGTGCTGCTTGGCCAGCACCATGAGCAGGCCCGAGACCAGGAGCAAGCCCATCAGGATGCGCTCCGGGCGGAACAACCGGGAGGCGGCCCGCCCGCCGTGGCGGCCCGCCACCCCGCCGACCACCTCGGAAAGCGCGCGCACGAGCGGGTCCTCACGCGTCGGGGCGACGGTGCGGGCAGGCTCGCTCACCGGGACATCCTGCCCGACGTCAACCTCCGCTCAACCCGGGAGGGCTCGACGCGCCGGCAAGTGAGGGGCCGCGCGCCGGCGCCAGGCCCTGGGTCGGCGCCAGGCCCTGGGTCGGCGCCAGACCCGGGGTCGGGGTGCCCGTGGGAACCGGGGCGGTCGCGGTGGGCGTGCCGGCGGGGCTCGGGGAGACACCAGGGCTGCCCGTGGGAGTGCCGGTCGGGCTGCCCGTGGGGGTGGGGGTCGGGGGGGGGGTCGGTGCGGGGTTGATCACCCGGCCGAGGTTGGCCGGCTTGGGCAGCGGCAGCACCGGTTGACCGGCCAGGGCCGCCTTGGTGAACGCGGTCCAGATGTGCGCCGGGTAGTCGGCGCCGAAGAAGGTGCTCAGCCCGCCGACACCGTCCAGGTCGCCGGTGCCGTCGCCGCGGTAGAAGGCGACCGCGGTGGACAGCTGGGGGGTGAACCCGACGAACCACGCCGAGGTCGTCGTGCCCGGGGTCAGGGCGGCGGTGCCCGTCTTGCCCGCGGCCGGGCGCCCCAGCGCCTGAGCGGCCGTGCCGCTGCCGAGCGGGTTGGCCACCACCTGCTGCAGCGCGTAGGTGACGTCGGCGACCACCGCCGGGTCGAACACCTGCTGCGGCACGGACTTGTGCAGGTAGAGCAGGCCGCCGTTGCTGCCCAGCACGCGCTCGATGGTGAACCACGAGGAGCGCACCCCGCCGGCGGCGAAGGTGGCGTAGGCGTTGGCCATGTCGATCGGGCGCACCGAGGCGGTGCCCAGCGTTATCCGGTCGTTGGGCTTGAGCCCGGCGGTGTTGCGCGGGATGCCGGCCAGCACGGCGTCGTTGAGGATGTCCTGCGGGTTCAGCTGGGTGGCCACCAGGTCGACGTACGCCGTGTTGATCGACTCGGCGGTCGCCTGCAGCAGGTCGACGGTCTTGCCGTAGCTGGTGTTGAACTCGTTCTTCACCGGGTTGGGGTCACCGGGGATCCGGTAGGGGGACATGCCGGAGAACCGGCTGTGCAGCGATATGCCGTGCTGAAGGGCGTCGGCGAGGGTGAAGGCCTTGAACGTCGACCCGGGTTGCAGGGTCGCCTCGGTGGCGTTGTTGAACTGCCGGGCCACGTAGTTGGCCCCGCCCCACATCGCCCGCACCGCCCCGGTGCCCGGCTGGACCGCGACGAGGGCCGCGTGCACCCCCGAGGCGTTCTTGGTGGGCAGCCCGGTGGCCATCGCGTGCTGCGCCGCCGTCTGGGCGGTCTTGTCGAAGGTCGTCACGATGCGCAAACCGCCGTAGTCGATCTGCTGGTCGGAGAAGCCGTGGGCGAGCAGCTCGGCGCGCGCCTGGGCGAGCAGGTAGCCCTTCGGGCCGCCGTACTGGTCCTGCGGCCTGGGACTGGCGATCCTGGGCAGCGCGGCGTTGACGTCGACACCGGCGGGCAGCCAGTGCTGAGAGGCCATGCCGGACAGGACGTAGCGGTAGCGGGCCGCCAGCCGGGCCGCGTTAGCCGCGCCCAGCGCCGGGTCATAGTTGTTGGGTGCCTGGATGAGCGCGGCCAGCACCGCCCCCTGCTGGACCGAGAGGTGGCTGGCGTCGACCCCGAAGTAGGCCCGGGCGGCGGCCTGCACGCCGTAGGCGCCCCGGCCGAAGTAGATGGTGTTGAGGTAGTCGGCCAGGATCTGGTCCTTGCTCAGCTGCTTGTCCACCTTCAAGGTGATGAAGAACTCCTCGATCTTGCGCTTCCAGGTGCGCGACTGGGTCAGGTAGGTGTTCTTCACGTACTGCTGGGTGATCGTCGAGCCGCCCTGGATCGACCCGCCCGTGAGGTTGGTCCACAGCGCCCGGGCGACGCCCTTGGGGGATATGCCGTTGTCGGTGTAGAAGCTGCGGTTCTCAGCCGCGAGCACCGCCTCCCGCACCGGGACCGGGACGGCAGACAGCGGCACCACCTCACGGTTGGTGGCACCGAGGCGGCCGATCTCGTTGCGCCCGTCGTTGTAGTAGACGATCGAGGCCTGAGCGCTTGCCAGCTGGTTCGGGGTGGGCACCGTGACGACGGAGTAGCCGTAGAAGAACAGCCCCACCACGGCGATGACACCGAGCAGGCCGACACCGAGCAGCAGCCGCCAGGAGGGCAGCAGCCGGTGCCACCCGCGACGGGCTCGGGGACGTGGCGGCGGGGTGGGCTCACGGCGGGGCCGGGGCCGGGGGCTGCTCACTCGGGCGGGTCCTCGTCGTCGGTTCGTCGTCGGGTCGTCGTCGGGTCGTCGTCGGTTCATCGTCGGGCCATCGTCCCGCAGGACGAGCGAGCGGCCGCGCAGGTTCCGCAGCGGGTCGGCGCTGGGGCGCTGGGGCGCTGAGGTCCTGACGTCCTGAGGCGCTGGGGCGATGGGGCCGCCGCGGGGTCTTGCCCCGGTGCCGGCTTGCTCACACCGACAACGACGCGTATCGTCCCGATATATCGAGTCGATACATCGAACTGGGCGACCGAGGTGGGCCAGAGACTAGGAGGGCAGCGCGTGCCGCGCAACAGTGGGGTGCTGGAGCTGGCCGTCCTCGGCCTGCTGCACGACAGCCCGTTGCACGGCTACGAGCTGCGCAAGCGCCTCAACGCGTTGCTGGGCTCGCTTCGCGCGTTCTCCTACGGCTCGCTCTACCCCTGTCTGAAGGACATGCTCGCCCGCGGCCTCATCGCCCAGGAGACCCCGGCCCAGTCCGGCGGGCAGCGCTCCCGGATCGTCTACCGGCTCACCGCCGAGGGCAAGGAGCGCTTCCAGGACATGCTGTCGGAGGCGGGGCCCTCCTCATGGGAGGACGAGACCTTCGGGGTGCACTTCGCCTTCTTCGGTCGCACAGACGCCGAGGTCCGGCTGCGCATCCTCGAGGGCCGCCGCTCCCGCCTGGAGGAGCGCCTCGACGGGGTCCGCGCGGCGCTGGCCCGCACCCGTGAGCGCGTCGACGGCTACACGTTGGAGCTGCAGCGCCACGGCCTGGAGTCGGTGGAGCGCGAGGTCCGCTGGCTGTCCGAGCTCATCGACAGCGAGCGGGGCGCCGAGCGCCACCACCAGCACATGAACGGCTCAACCACCACGTCCGAGGGCGGCGGCGACCCGTCCGCGACGACCGGTCGATAGAAGGGAACGAAACGAGATGGGTCAGGACCGCAAGGTGCGCGTCGCGATCGTGGGGGTCGGCAACTGTGCCAGCTCCCTGGTGCAGGGCGTGCACTACTACCGGGACGCACCGGCCGAGGACAACGTGCCCGGTCTCATGCACGTGCAGTTCGGCGACTACCACGTGCGCGACATCGAGTTCGTGGCCGCCTTCGACGTCGATGCCAAGAAGGTCGGCCAGGACATCTCCGACGCGATCGGCGCCAGTGAGAACAACACGATCAAGATCTGCGACGTACCACCCACCGGGGTGACCGTGGCGCGCGGGCACACCTACGACGGGCTGGGCAAGTACTACCGCGAGACCATCACCGAGTCCGAGGACGAGCCTGCCGACGTCGTCGCGGTGCTTCGCGAGGCGAAGGCCGACGTGCTGGTGTCCTACCTGCCGGTGGGCTCGGAGAACGCCGACAAGTTCTACGCGCAGTGCGCACTGGAGGCCGGGGTCGCCTTCGTCAACGCCCTGCCGGTCTTCATCGCCTCCGACCCGGTGTGGGCCAAGCGGTTCGCCGACGCCGGCGTACCGATCGTCGGTGACGACATCAAGTCCCAGGTCGGGGCGACCATCACCCACCGGGTGCTGGCCAAGCTCTTCGAGGACCGCGGGGTCGTGCTGGACCGCACCTTCCAGCTCAACGTCGGCGGCAACATGGACTTCAAGAACATGCTCGAGCGCGAGCGGCTGGAGTCGAAGAAGATCTCCAAGACCCAGGCGGTGACGAGCAACCTGACCCACGACCTGGGCAGCCGCAACGTGCACATCGGCCCAAGTGACTACGTGGCCTGGCTGGACGACCGCAAGTGGGCCTACGTCCGGCTGGAGGGCCGGGCCTTCGGTGACGTCCCGCTCAACCTTGAGTACAAGCTCGAGGTGTGGGACTCGCCCAACTCGGCGGGCATCATCATCGACGCGGTGCGCGCGGCGAAGATCGCCAAGGACCGCGGGATCGGCGGCCCGCTGCTGTCGGCGGCCTCCTACTTCATGAAGTCCCCGCCGGTGCAGCGCGATGACGACGAGGCTCGCCGCAGCGTCGAGGCGTTCATCAACGGGGAGGTCGAGCGCTAAGGGCGCGAACGGCGCCAGCGGCGCCCGCGGCGCGGAGAATGCGGGGCCGGGTGCGCCCGGGGGTGCCCGTCGTGGTCGGTCGACCCATGGGGGCCACGTAGGCTTCCCGGGTGTCCTACGTCGGGGACCTGCGCACCCTCGCCCGGCGCCGCGACTTCCGGAGACTGTTCACCGCCCGGCTGCTGTCCCAGCTCGCCGACGGCTGGTTCCAGGTGTCGCTGGCCAGCCTGTTCTTCTTCTCCCCGGAGAAGCAGACCACCGCGCACCAGGTCGCTGCCGCCTTCGCCGTGCTGCTGCTGCCCTACTCGGTGGTCGGGCCCTTCGCCGGGGTGCTGCTGGACCGCTGGCGACGCAGGCAGGTGCTCGTGTGGGCCAACGCGATCCGGGCCGTCCTGGTGCTCGTGGTCGCCTGGGTGGCAGCCAGCCCGGCACCGACCCTCGTGCTCTATGTCGCGGTGCTGGTGACGCTGTCGGTCAACCGCTTCTACCTGGCCGGGCTGTCCGCCGCGCTCCCGCACGTCGTGGACCCCGACGAGCTGGTGATGGCCAATGCGGTCACCCCGACCAGCGGCACGCTGGCCTTCACCCTGGGGCTCGGCTCCGGCTACCTGCTCACCCGGGTGCTGGGCGCCGACCTGCGCGTGCTGCCACTGGCCGCGGTGAGCTACCTGGCCTCCTCGGCCGTGGCGGCGCTGCTGGGCCGCGACCAGCTCGGGCCGGACCTTGCCCAGCGCGAGCCGGCCCGGGTCGCGCTGCGGCGCGTGCTGCGCGGTCTGGGCCAGGCCGGCGGGCACGTCTGGGTACGCCGTCCCGCCGGGCACGCACTCGCCGCCATGACGACGATGCGCTTCGCCTACGGGCTCTCGGTCATCGCGGTGATCCTGCTGGAGCGCAACTCGTTCAACGACCCGGCCCACCCGAGCCAGGGGCTGGCCAGCCTCGCGGCGGTCTTCGCCGCCTCCGGGCTGGGCTTCTTCGCCGCAGCGCTGGTCACCCCGTCCGGCACGCGCAGGGTCGGCATCCGCGGTTGGGTGATCATCAGCCTGGGGCTGAACGCGGCGGTGGATGCCAGCTTCGAGATCTGGCTCACCCAGCCGTGGGTGCTGGCCGGGGCCTTCCTGGTGGGGCTGACCGCCCAAGGCGTGAAGATCTGTGTGGACACCGTCGTACAGCTGGCCATCGACGACGCCTTCCGCGGTCGGGTCTTCGCCTTCTACGACGTGCTCTACAACAGCGCCTTCGTCGCCGCGGCTGGCATCGCGGCCCTCGTCGTGCCCTCCGACGGAGCCGCCGGGTGGGTCTACGGCACCGTCGGGGCGCTCTACGCGCTCGCCGCGCTGGGCTACGCCCGGGCCTCGAGGCGCTTCCCGCCGCCGCAGGGCCGCCCGGGCGCGCCCCGGCGGGAAGGACAGCTCGGCCCGCCGGTGGCTTGACCCGCGACCGGCTTGACCCGCGACCGGCTTGACCCGCCATTGGCCCGCCGGTGGTCGGGGCGCTCAGCCCTGCGTGCGGGACTCCGGCTGGTCGGCCCACCACTGGCCCAGCTCGGCTAGCGCCCGCTGCCTGCCCAGCGGGCCGGCATCCAGTCGCCGCTCCAGCAGGAACCGGTAGGCGCGCCCGACCAGGGGGCCGGGGGGAAGGCCCAGCGCCGCCATGATCTCGTTGCCGTCCAGGTCGGGGCGGATCGCGCCCAGCTCCTCCTGCTCGGCCAGCCGCTCGATGCGCACCTCGAGATCGTCGTAGGCGCGGGCCAGCGCCTCGGCCCTGCGCTGGTTGCGGGTGGTGCAGTCCGAGCGGGTGAGCGCGTGCAGCCGGGTCAGCAGATCCCCGGCGTCGCGCACGTAGCGGCGCACCGCGGAGTCGGTCCACTCCCCGGTGCCGTAGCCGTGGAAGCGCAGGTGCAGCTCGACCAACCGGGCGACGTCGGCCACGACCTCCTTGGGGAAGCGCAGCGCCTGCAGCCGCTTGCGGACCAGCTTCGCCCCGACCACCTCATGGTGGTGGAAGGAGACCCCGCCGCCGGGCTCGAACCGACGGGTGCGCGGCTTGCCCGCGTCGTGCAGCAGGGCGGCCAGCCGCAGCCTCAGGTCAGGGCCCTCCCGCTCCAGCGCGACAGCCTGCGCCAGCACGGTCAGGGAGTGCTCGTAGACGTCCTTGTGCCGGTGGTGCTCGTCGATCTCCAGCTGCAGCGCCGGCAGCTCGGGCAGCACGTGGTCGGCCAGCCCGGTGTCGACAAGGACCCGCAGCCCGCGCACCGGGTCGACCGAGAGGAGCAGCTTCTCCAGCTCGTCACGGACGCGCTCGGCCGAGACGATGCCCAGCCGGTCGGCCATCTCGCGCATGGCGGCCAGCACCTCGGGGGCGATGTCGAAGCCGAGCTGGGCGGCGAAGCGGGCGGCCCGCATCATCCGCAACGGGTCGTCGGAGAAGGAGGCCTGCGGCGTACCGGGGGTGCGCAGCAGGCCGGCGGCCAGGTCCCGCAGGCCCCCGGACGGGTCGACCAGGCGCAGGCCCGGAATGATCACGGCCATCGAGTTGACCGTGAAGTCCCGCCGGGACAGGTCGCCCTCGAGGGAGTCGCCGTAGACCACCTCGGGCTTGCGGGACTCGCGCTGGTAGAGCTCGGCCCGGTAGGTGGTGATCTCCAGGGTCAGCCCGCCGCGGCGAGCCCCGATCGTGCCGAAGGCGATGCCGACCTCCCAGTGCACCTCGGCCCAGCCGCGCAGCAGCTCGATCACCTGCTCGGGGCGGGCGTCGGTGGTCAGGTCCACGTCCTCACCAAGCCGGCCCAGCAGCGCGTCTCGCACCGAGCCACCGACAATCGCGAGCTCGTGCCCGGCCGCGGCGAACCGTTCGCTCAGCCCGGCCAGCTCGCCGGCCAGTCGGACCAGCGCCGTCGCGGCACGCTGCTGGGCCGCGCGCATCACCGCCTGGTCAGGCTCATCGGCATCGTGGGCTTCGGACACGGCGGACAAGCCTACGGCGCCGCACCGGTGCGGCCCGAACCGACGGTTACGATCCGGGGATGGACCTGCCCAAGCCGACGCCACCGCGGCACCGGCTTGTCCGGGCGCTTCGACGGGTCGAGGAGATCAGCGCGGGCGGGGTCGTGCTTGACCGGACCGGACCGCGACCGCAGGTTGTGGTCATCGGGCGACTGTCCCGGCGCGGCACGCTCGAGTGGTGCCTGCCCAAGGGGCACCTCGAGGCGGGCGAGACCGCCGAGCAGGCCGCGGTGCGCGAGGTGGCCGAGGAGACCGGCATCCAGACCCGGGTGCTCTGCCCGCTGGGCTCGATCGACTACTGGTTCGTGGTGGATGACCGGCGGATCCACAAGGTGGTGCACCACTACCTGATGGAGGCCACGGGCGGGCAGCTCAGCGTTGACGGGGACCCGGATGCCGAGGCGGTCGAGGCGGTGTGGGTGCCGGTGGAGGAGCTCGGCGCCCGGCTGGCCTTCGCCAACGAACGACGGCTGGTCGCCGAGGTCGCCGAGCTGCTCGCCGACACGGCATGAGCCGGTGAGCCCCCGCCCGCCGGCCCACCCCGCGACCACCACCCCGAAGAACCTGGCCCGGGTCGTGCTGGCCGCACTGGCACTGCTCGTGCTGCTCACGCTGGGTGTCGGTACGCCGCCTGCCGCGCGGGCGGCGGACACCCCACCGCCGCTGGGCATCGCCCTGGACTCCCTCACCCCGACAGTCCCCGCGCCGGGCACCACCCTGGTGGTCACCGGGGTGGTGCACAACACCTCCGCGACCGCTGTTGGTGAGGTGTCCGTGCGGCTCCGGCTGTCCACCACGCCGTTGGTCAGCCGCGGCCAGATCGCCGCACTGGCTGCCGGCACCCAGACCCGCGACGGTTTCGTGGTCGGCACGCCGGTGCGGATCGGCAGCCTGGCTGCCGGGCAGGCCGAGCCGTTTCGGCTGTCGCTTCCGCTGGACAGCGTCGGGCTGGACGTCTTCGGCGTCTACCCGCTCAACGTCGAAGCGGTGGGGGCCCGCCCGACCGGCTTCGGCCGGCTCGGGATCGTGCGCACCTTCCTGCCCTGGGTCGGACGGGTGCGCCAGTTCAGCCCCAGCCGGATCGCCTGGGTCTGGCCGCTCACCGGCGTGCCGGACCGGCCGGCCGGAGCCGCACTGGGGTCAGTCGCCACGTTGAGCGCCGAGCTGGCCCCCACCGGACGGCTCGCCGAGCTGGTCGCCGCGGGAGCCGGCGAGCCGGTCTCCTGGGTCCTCGACCCCGACCTGCTCGATGCCGCAGCCAACCTGGCCGCGGCGCCGGAGAGCGCGGTGTCGGGCCCGCCGGGAACACCCACCCCCGGGCTGCCCAGCACGGCCGGCCCACCGGCCCCGACCACCCCCACCCCCTCGCCGAGCCCCGCAAGCCCCTCGCCGACCCCGACCGGCACCGGCGTCCCGACATCCGGCGTCCCGACATCCGGCGCCGCGACATCCGGCGTCCCGACATCCGGCGTCCCGACATCCGATGCGGTCTCGGGGCCATCGAGTGTGGCGGCGGACTGGCTGCGCAGGCTTCAGGCCGCCAGCACCGGCAGCGAGGTCCTGGCCCTGCCCTACGCCGACCCCGACCTCGTCGCGGTGCAGCGCGCCGGGCTCGGACCCGACCTCGGCTCGGCCGCCGCCACCGGGCAGGCGGTCGCCGAGCAGGTGCTGGGCCGCCCGGTCATCGCCGACGTGGCGTGGCCGGCCAACGGGGTGCTCGACCAGGCCACCGCCACGGCGCTGGCCGGCGACGGCATGGGCGCCGTACTGCTGTCCGCTCAGGCCCGACCGGTGACCGTCGCCCCGATCTTCACCCCGACCGGGCGAACCGAGGTGGCCACCCCCAACGGCAGCCTGGCCGGGCTGGTCTATGACAGCACGCTGTCCCAGCTGGTGGCCGCGCCCACCTCCGCCCCAGGCAGCCGCACCCTGCTGGTGCAGCGCTTCCTCGCCGAGACCGCGATGGTCACCGCGGAGCGACCCGGTGACCCGCGCACCATCCTCGTGGTGCCCCCACGACGGTGGAACCCGGCGCCCGGGCTGGCCGGCGAGCTGGTCCGGGACAGCGCGCAGGTCCCGTGGATCGACCCGGTGCCGCTGTCCAGCCTGCGCGCCCAGGCTCCCGACCAGGGCGTGGACCGGCGCTCGCTGACCTACACCGCGTCGATGGCCAAGACCGAGCTGCCGGCAGCCGAGCTGGCCATGGTGCGGGCGATGGAGCACCGGCTGAGCAGCTTCGCCGAGATCCTCACGCGGCCCGCCGATGTCGTGCCCGCCTACCAGCAGGCCTTCTATCGGCTCGAGTCGGTGGTCTGGCGGACCCGCGCCGCGGGCTGGAAGGCCCTGGCCGCCACGGTGGCCGGGCAGTCCGCGGGGTTGCGTGCCGCGGTGCACCTGACGGCCACCCGGGTCACCCTGGGCAGCAAGAGCGGGGTCTTCCCGCTCACCGTCGTCAACGGCCTGGCCCAGCCGGTCCGGGTCTCCGTGCGGCTGGCACCCCGCTCGGCCCGGCTGGAGGTCGGGGACATCGGCGCGCTGACCATCGACGCGCAGCGGCGCGACCAGATCAACGTGCCCGCGCGGGCCAACGCCAACGGCCTGGTGATCGTCGACGCCCGGCTGACAACACCCAGCGGCGACCCGCTGGACGGCAGCACCGCGATCCAGGTGCGGGTGACCCAGATCGGCACCGTCGGGCTGCTCATCGTGGTCGGCGCAGGGACCGTGCTCTTCGTCGCCGCCGGGGCCCGGCTGCTGCGGCGCGGGCGGGGCCGGTGAGCGGCGCGGGTGAGCAGCCGATAGGCGGCGCTTCGGAGGCTCCCGCCGGCCTGCTGCGCTCCAGCGCGACGATGGCAGCCGGCACGGTCGTGTCCCGAATCACCGGTTTCCTGCGCGCGGCGGTGCTTGCCGCGGTCATCGGCACCCGGCTGGTCAGCGACGTCTTCACCATCGCCAACACGGTGCCCAACATCATCTACATCCTGCTGGCCGGCGGGGTGCTCAACAGCGTGCTGGTCCCGCAGGTGGTCCGGGCGATGAAGTCCGACCCGGACGGCGGGCAGGCCTACGCGCAGCGGCTGCTCACCCTCGCGCTGGTGGTGCTGAGCATCATCACGGCGCTGGCCACGCTGGCCGCACCGTGGATCATCGGCGCCTACCTGCCCGGCGGGTACTCCGGCGTCGATGTGGCACGCACCGTGTCGTTGGCCTACTGGTGCCTGCCGCAGATCCTCTTCTACGGGCTGTTCACGGTGACCGGGCAGCTCCTCAACGCCCGCGGCCGGTTCGGCCCGATGATGTGGGCGCCGGTGCTGAACAACCTCGTGGCCATCGCCGCGACCCTCGGGCTGGCCGCGCTGTCAGGCACCCTCGACCCGGTCGACACCGCCGCGATCACCCCGCTGGACGTGCTGCTGCTCGGCGGTGGCGCCACCCTCGGGGTGGGCGCCCAGGCGCTGGTCATCCTGCCGGCGCTGCGCCGCACCGGCCTGCCGCTGCGGATGCGCTTCGACTGGCGCGGCTCGGGCCTGGGCCGGGCCGGACGGGCCGCGGTGTGGATGGTGCTCTTCGTGCTGGTCAACCAGGTCGCCTACCTCGTGGTGACCAGGATCGTGGCCGCCGCCGGGGTCAGCGCCGCCACCGAGTCGCTGGGCTACGGGGCCGGCCCGGCGGCGTACAACAACGCCTACCTGATCTTCGTGCTGCCGCATTCCATCCTGACCGTCTCGGTGGTCACCGCCCTGCTGCCCGGGCTGGCCGGGCTGGCCGTGGAAGGGGCGCTGGGCGCGCTCGGTGAGCGCATCGCCGCGACGCTGCGCACCCTGGGGGTGCTGCTCGTGCCGGTCACCGCGGCCTTGGTGGCTCTCGGCCCGTCGATCACCACGGTGGCCTTCGGCTACGGCGAGGTGACGGTGCGCGACACCTTCTACATGGGGGTGATCCTCGCGGCGTTCGGGCTGGGCCTTGTGCCGTTCTCCTCGCACTACACGGTGCTGCGTGGCTTCTACGCCTTGGAGGACACCCGTACGCCGTTCCTGCTGCAGAGCTTCATCGCCGCGGTCAACATCGTGCTGGCACTTGCCTGCACGGCCCTGCCGGCCTCCACCCGGGCGGTCGGTGTGGCCCTGTCCTGGTCGCTGGCCTATGTGGTCGGTTTCACGGTGTCCGCCCGGGTCCTGGCCGCCCGGGTCGGCGGCCTGGGTGCGGCCCGGCTGCTGGGGGTCTACACCCGCACCGCCGTGGCTGCGCTGCTCGCGACCCTGCCCGCCCTCGTGGTGCTGGTGGGGGCGAGCGCGCTGGGGGCCGGCCCCTACCTGAGCCGCCTGAGCGGGCTGGTGGTGGGGGGCCCGGTGCTGGTGGTCGGCTACCTGGCGGTGGCCCGCGCGATGCGGGTGCCCGAGGTGCTCGACGTGCTCGACCTGGTGCGCGACCGGCTGCCCGCCAGGCTGCGCCCGCTGCTGCGCTGAGCCTCACCGCCACCGGCTCAAGGTGGACCCGGCGGGATCCGATGAGAGGGCATGCCCTTGGGGTACCTCTCGACGTCGCTGCGGCGGCTGGCCACCCGCCCATCCCGGTCCGGCGCGCGGTCCGCTGGCGCGCGGCTGCCTCGGGAGCGTGGCGACATCGTGCTGGGCTGGCTGACCAAGGTCGTCGTCGTGCTCGCCGTGCTCGGGGTGTGCGCCTACGACGGGCTGTCCATCGTCGCCACGAAGTTCTCCCTGGCAGATGACGGGCAGAGCGCCGCGATCGCGGCGAGCACCGCCTGGATGCACAGCAAGGACGTGGCGCAGGCACTGGCCGCCGCGCAGGCCTCGGCCAGCAGCAGCAACGTGCTGGACACCGTCATCCCGACATCGCTGGTGATCGACCCGGACGGCACGGTGCACCTGAGCCTGCAGCGCGAGGCGACCACCGTGCTGCTGACGAAGATCGGCCCGCTCCGGCACTGGGCGACGGTCACCGTCACGGCCCAGGGCCGTGACGTGGGCTCGTGAGCCGGACCTCCTCGAGCACCCGACTGGCACGGGCGGCCCGGCAGGGGGTGCGGGCCGCCCTGCTCACCGGACTGCTCACCGGACTGCTCACCGGGCTGCTGTCCGGGCTGATCACGAGGCCGGCACTGGCCGACCCGGGCGTTGACGCCGCCGGGGCCCAGGCCGCCGCGCTACGCACCGAGATCGCGGCGCTGCAGACCCGGGCCGAGGTGGCGGTCGAGCACTACGACGGCGTGACCAGCCAGCTTGCCGATCTCACCGTGCGTTCCAGCCTGGCCCGCCAGCAGCTCGCCCAGGTCCGGCAGGCCGCCAGCAGCCGCGCCGGCGAGCTCGACCGCAGGGCCGCGGCGATCTACATGTCCGGTGGGCTGGCCGGGCTGTATGCCACGGTGCTGGACGCGGCCAGCATCTCCGACGCGCTGGACCGGGTGGCCAACCTTCAGGCGGTGCTCACCTCCGGCCTGGGGGCGATGCGCAGCGCGGATGCCACACTGGCCAAGGCCGCCGAGATCAACGCCACGCTCGCCACGCTGACCACCCGCGCCGCGGCCCTGCAGGCCGAGGCGCAGCGCAGCGCCGAGCAGGTCGCCACCCTGCTGACCCAGGCCCAGGACAAGCTGGTCTCCGCCGACGCCCGGGTCCGGGCGTTGATGGCCGCCCAGGACACGGCAGCCCAGACCGCGGCGCTGGCGGCATCCCGGGCCGCCTTCGCCAGGCTCGGCCTGCTCGGGACCGGCGCCACCCCGGGGACCCCGTTCGCGGCACGGGCGATCGCCGCCGCCGAGACCGTGCTCGGTGCCCCCTACCAGTGGGGCGCCACCGGGCCGGGCTCCTTCGACTGCTCGGGGCTGACCCAGTGGGCCTTCCGCCAGGCCGGCCTGGGCCTGCCACGCACCGCGGCCGAGCAGTGGTTCGCCGGTCAGCAGGTGCCCCTGGACCGGCTCGCCCCCGGCGACCTGCTGTTCTGGGCGACGAACGTGGCCGATCCTTCCTCCATCCACCACGTCGCGATCTACGTCGGGGACGGGCTGATGCTCGACGCCCCGCACACCGGTGCGGTCGTGCACATCGGCGGGATCCCGCTGGACGGCCTGGTCGGAGCGGTCCGCCCCGGCGGCCTCGGCCTAGCATGGGCTCAACCACCACGTGACCCTCACCGGCCGCGGTGATCCGACACGGAGGATGCTCGTGCCCTCGTCCACCCTCGGCCCGGGCAGCCGGTTCGCCGGGCGGTACGTGCTGAAGGACCACGTGGTCGAGGCCGCCGGGACGTCGTACTGGCGGGCGGTTGACGAGACGCTGGGTCGGGCCGTCGGGGTGCGCACCGTGCAGGCCGGCACCCCGCTGGCCGGTCGGGTGGCCGAGGCCGCCCGGATGGTCGCCGGGATCGAGGACGCCCGTTTCCTGCGGGTGCTCGACGTCGACGACGAGCGCGACCAGGTCTTCGTGGTGTCCGAGTGGGTCGAGGGCCGCTCCCTCGAGGAGCTGCTGCACATGGGGCCCCTGGTGGCCGAGGAAGCGGCCCGGGTGGTGCGGGAGTCCGCCGAGGCGCTGGCCGCCGCGCACCGGCTCGGTCTGGCGCACCGCTGCCTGCGCCCCTCGGCCGTGCTCGTCACCGCGACCGGTCAGGTGCGCATAACCGGCCTGGGCCTGGACGCGACGCTGCTGGGCCTGCCTGCCGTGGCCGCGGCCGAGGCCCGCCGCGAGGACGCCCGCGGATGCGGCCGGTTGCTCTACGCCGCGCTGACCGCCCGCTGGCCTGCCAGCGAGGACGGGATGCTCTCCGACTTGCCGAGCGCGCCCAGCGTGGAGGACCGGCCGGTCGCGCCGCGACAGGTGCGCGGTGGGATCCCCCCGCGGCTGGACTCCCTGGCCTGCCGAGCGCTGGGCCGACCGGCGCACCGGCAGGGCTCGCTGGACAGCCCGGCCGAGGTTGCCGCGGCGCTGGCAGCACTCGACCTGCCCGCGGTGCGGGAGTACCCCTCCGGTTTCGACCCTGGACTCAGCGACGAGGACAGCGCGACCCGCCCGATCCCGCTGCTGATCGACGGGGCGCCGGAGACCCCCGGGGGTCCTGACGGTGCCGCCGGGCCCACGGTGCGAGAGTCGGTGACCCCCTCGGGCAGGTGGCTGGCCGCGGTCGTCGGGCTGGTGCTCGCGGTGCTGGCCCTGCTGGGCTGGGCCGTCCTGTCGGCCACCGGTGGGCTGGGCCCGGCCGGTCTGCTGCCCCTCGGGCCGGGCCGGGCGCCGGGTGCAGCCGGGACGAACCCTTCCGCGGCCGCGGCGGACGCGGGCACGGTGATCCCCATCGTCTCGGCGCGCGACTTCGACCCGGAGGGCAACGGCGAGGAGCACCACGACCAGGTGCCGCTCGCCTTTGACGGGAAGCCCTCGACGGCCTGGACCACGCTGACCTACTACGGCCGGGCCGACCTCGGCGGGCTCAAGCAAGGCGTCGGCCTGGTGCTTGACCTCGGTCAGGTGCGCACGATCGGGTCGGTGACCCTCGACCTGGTCGGTCGCGGCACCACCCTGCAGCTGGGCACCGCGAACAGCTACGGGGCGAGCCGGTCGGACTACACCACGGTGGCGACCGCGACGGTCGCCGGGACCAGCACGACCCTGCGGTTGAGCCCCCCGGTGCAGGCCCGCTACCTGCTGGTGTGGCTGACCCGGCTGCCGGCCGACCCGCTGGAGTCGACCCCGACCCAGCCGGCCTTCCGCGGCGGGATCGCCGAGATCCTGCTGCGGCGCTGACCCCGGGTGAGGGGCCGGGCCCCTAGGCTGCCGGCGTGGCCGATGCCTCCGGTGCCGAACCCGATTCGGGGCTGGCGCTGCCCCCGGAGCACCCGGTAGGTGCCGGAGCGGACGACCTGACCCTCATGCGCCGCCACGCCGCCGGTGACGACGAGGCCTTCGGCGAGATCGTGCGCCGGCACCGGGACCGGCTGTGGGCGGTCGCGCTGCGCCTGCTCGGTGACCCGGAGGAGGCATCCGACGCCGTGCAGGACGCGCTCGTGTCTGCTCTGCGGGCCGGGCGGTCCGGGCAGTTCCGTGGTCAGTCCGCGGTGACCACGTGGTTGCACCGAATCGTCGTCAACGCCTGCCTGGACCGGGTGCGCCGAGCCGCCGTACGACGCACCGACCCGCTGCCCGAGGATGGGGCGCGGCTGGCCGACCCGACCGACGACATGGCCCGCGCCGTGGACCGGCTCGACCTGCGCGAGGCGCTGGCGGGGCTTGCGGTCGAGCAGCGCGCCGCGGTGGTTCTGGTGGACATGCAGGGTCTGCCGGTGGCCGAGGCGGCGCAGGTGCTGGGCTGCCCGGTGGGCACGGTGAAGAGCCGCTGCGCTCGAGCGCGGGCCCGGCTGCTCGACCTGCTCGAGGGAGACCGGAACCGGCCGATCCCCATGGGCGTCCCAGAGCAGCCAGCAGCGCCCGCGCCCGAGCGAGCGGATGGAGGTGTGACCGGGTGATCGAGCGTGCCCACCTCGACAGCGACGAGCTCGCCGATCTCGACGAGGGCGCCCTCGACGAGGCCGCCGAGCAGGCCGCGCGGGCCCACCTGACCGGTTGCCCGGACTGCCGGGACCGGCTCACCCGGCTGGGCGAGCTGCGCCGGCGGCTGGCAGCCGAGGACCCCGGCCCCATGCCGGCGGGCGTGGCCACCGCGCTCGAGGCGGCACTGGGAGCGGCACTGGAGGCGGCACGGGCCGCCGAGCTGGCGCAGACCATGGCGCAGGCGAGCACCCGCTCGACGGTTCCAGCCCTGCCGGGCCGGGTCGGGCGCGGCCGGGTCGGGCGCGGCCGGGTCTGGCGCGGCCGGGCCGTGCCGACCTGGCTGGCCGCCGCTGCCGCGGTCGTGGTGGTCCTCGGCCTCGGCGCGGTCGGGATCAAGGCCCTGGGCGGGGGGCCCACGGCGACCGGCACGGCCGCCGGTGCGGCACGATCGGCCGCGGCCGGCACCGAGCTGGCCCCGGCCAGGGTCGTGCTGGCGACCGGGCAGGACTACTCGGCCGCGACCCTGACCGCCGCAGTGCCGGGGCTGCTGCAGGGCGAGAACCGATCCTCACCCGGGCAGGCAAACGGTCCGGACACCGGGCAGTCCGCACCCGGGCAGACCGCACCCGCCGTACCCCCCGCGCTCACCCGGTTGGACGGAGGGCCCGGCCTGGCCGCCTGCGTCGCCCAGCTTGCCGGTGCACCCACGACGGCCCTGGCGGTGGACCTGTCCTCCTTCGACGGGCGCCCGGCCGCGGTCGTGGTGCTGGCGACCCCGGGCAGCACCACGACCGTTGACGTGTGGGTGGTGGGGTCCGGCTGCGGGCAGGGCAGCGACGCCCAGGTGCGCTACTTCGCCCGGGTGCCGCGCTGACCCCGCCACCAGGCCCGCTGTGAGTCCGGCCACCATGGGGCTCACGCCACGGCGGGCCGGGAATGCCGCGCTGCCTACACTCGGTTCCACACCCGTGGGGGCATCGCAACGGTGCCCACCACCACCGGCGCCCGAGGCCAGCGGCGCAACTTCGAGCCAGGCACGACCGTGACGAGAG
>JAJZTN010000021.1 GCA_021848885.1 Actinomycetes bacterium | reverse complement strand
GGCGCTCGACCTTGCCCGATCGGTGGCACTGGCGAGGGTCGACGCCGGGCTGCTTCGATCGCTCTACCTGCCCGGCGCACCAGCGCTGGAGGCCGACCTGGCCCTGCTGCGCCGGATCGCTGCGTCGGGTGAGCGGCCCGACGGCTACCAGTCGCAGGTGCGCGAGGCGGTCGTGCTGCGTGAGCGCGGTGACGCGGTCACGCTACGCGTCACGGATGTGGTCATGCCCTTCGCGGTCCGTGCGCAGGACGGTGCGCTGCTGCGCGTCGATCCCGGTCGCGGTGAGCGCAGCTTCGAGGTCGACCTGGTGCGCCTCGACGGTCGGTGGCGTTACTCGGCGGTGCGGGTCGCGTCTCCCGGCTGACCCGCACGGGTGACCCAGCGCAGGGCGGCATCCACGCTCGGGTGGCGAAACTCGAAGCCCGCCGCGAGCAGCCGACCGGGCAGCACCCGCTGGCCGGTCAGCACGGCGTCGGCGAACTCACCGATCACCGCGCGCAGTGCGATCGCAGGGGCCGGCACGAAGGTCGGCCGGTGCAGCACCCGGCCCAGGGCACGGGTGAACTCGGCGTTGGTCACCGGCTGCGGGCCCGTGAGGTTCACGGGTCCGGACAGCTCGGCGCAGTCAATGGCGAAACGCAACGCCCGGACCTCGTCGAGCAGCGAGATCCAGCTCCAGTACTGCCTGCCGGACCCCAGCACCCCGCCGAGGCCCCATCGGAACAGCGGCAGCAAGCGGCCCACCGCCCCGCCGCGGGGGGCGAGCACGAGACCGGTGCGCGGGTGCACGACCCGCACCCCCGCCTCGCGAGCCGGGCTCGCGGCCGCCTCCCAGTCCCGGCACAGCTGGGCCAGGAAGGAGTCCCCGACCGGCGAGTCCTCGTCGATGTGCCGGTCACCGGTGTCGCCGTAGATTCCGATGGCCGAGGCCGAGACCATCACGGCGGGCGGGTGCGACCAGCCGGTCAGCGAGGAGACGAGGGTGCGGGTGCTGTTGATGCGGCTGGCCCGGACCTCACGCTTGTACGCCGGTGTCCATCGCCGGTCCCCCAGCCCCGCGCCGGCCAGGTTCACCACGGCGTCGACGGGTCCGCACCGCCCGAGCGTGGCCTCGTCCAGACCGGTGCCGGGGTCCCAGCGAACCTCGTCGGGCCCAGAGGCCTCACGACGTACCAGCCGGATGACCTCATGGCCGTCGGCGCGCAGCGAGGCCGTCAGGGCAGTGCCGATGAGTCCGGTGGAGCCGGTGATGAGAGTGCGCATAGGCACGAGTCTGGGATCAGGGTGGCCTGGGCGCACCCCGAACGGGGCGGTTCGCTAACCGGACCCGGGTCGACGCGACCCGGGCACGATCACAGCCCCAGGTCGGCTTCGAACTGTCCCTCCTCCAACCGGCTCTTGACCGCGGTGAGGAAGCGGGCCGCGTCGGCACCGTCGACCAGGCGGTGGTCATAGGACAGCGCGAGGTAGACCATCGAGCGGACCGCGATTGTCTCGCCGAGGTCGGCGTCGTCGACCACGACGGCTCGCTTGACCACCGCGCCGGTGCCCAGGATCGCGACCTGAGGCTGGCTGATGATCGGGGTGTCGAAGAGCGCGCCACGGCTGCCGGTGTTGGTCAGCGTGAAGGTTCCGCCCGACAGCTCGTCCGGGCTGATCCTGTTGGTCCGGGTGCGCTCGGCCAGGTCGGCGACCTTGCGGGCCAGGCCGCCGAGGTTGAGGTCGCCGGCGTCGTGGATCACCGGAACCAGCAGGCCGCGCTCGGTGTCCACGGCGACACCCAGGTGCTCGGCATCGTGGTAGACGATCTCGTCACCTTCGATGCTGGCGTTGACCACCGGGTATGCCTTCAGCGCCTCGACCGAGGCCTTGGCGAAGAACGGCAGGAAGGACAGCTTGACGCCCTCACGGGCCTCGAAGTCGGCCTTGGCCCGCGCCCTCAGCCGAGCGATCTTGGTGACATCGACCTCGACCACCGTGGTCAGCTGCGCGGAGGTCTGCAGCGACTCGACCATCCGCTCGGCGATGACCCGTCGCAGCCGGGACATCTTCACTCGCGTGCCGCGCAGCGGACTGACCGGCAGTGTCGGCTGGGTCGAGGTGGCCGCGGCTTGGGCCGGAGCCGATGCGGGGGCGACCAGCCTCGCCTTGGCGGCCTCCGCGGCCGCCAGCACGTCCTGCTTGCGGATCCGCCCGCCGACACCGGTGCCGGTGATGGTGGCCAGGTCGACACCATGCTCGGCCGCCAGCTTGCGAACCAGCGGGGTGACGTAGCTGGCTCCCTCGCGGGTCTCGGACGAGTCGGCCGCCGGGGCCGTCGGCACCACCGGGGCACTCGCCACCACCGGGGCACTCGCCACCACCGGGGCCGTTGAGATGCTCGGGGAGGCAGTCACGGCCTGGTTCGAGACAGCTCCGCCGATGAGGGCCAGTGTCGCGCCGACCTCCACGGTGGTGTCGGCCTCGACCAGGATCTGGCTGAGTACGCCGGCAGCGGGTGAGGGGATCTCGGTGTCGACCTTGTCGGTGGAGACCTCAAGCAGCGGCTCGTCGACCTCCACCCGGTCACCGACCCGCTTGAGCCAGCGCGTCACGGTGCCCTCGGTCACGCTCTCACCAAGGGCCGGCATGGTCACCGGTGTCGCCTCGGCTGGCACCGAGTCGGGGGAGGTGACGGGGGCGCCGGCTGGTGCGCCGACCACCTGTGGGGCGGGCCACGGAGTGGCTGAGACCCCCGTCGGCGCCGCAGCTGTGGGCTCGACCTCGGCGGCTGGAGCCGGAGCCGCAGGTGCCTCGGTGGCCGCAGCTGTAGGAGCCTCAGCGGCTGGAGCCGGAGCCGCAGGAGCCTCGGGAACCTCGCCGGCCTCGCCGATGACGGCAAGCTCCGCCCCGACCTCGACGGTCTCGTCCGCGGCCACCGCGATGCGGGTCAGCACACCGGCAGCGGGTGAGGGGATCTCGGTGTCGACCTTGTCGGTGGAGACCTCAAGCAGCGGCTCGTCGACCTCCACCCGGTCACCGACCCGCTTGAGCCAGCGCGTCACGGTGCCCTCGGTCACGCTCTCGCCAAGGGCCGGCATGGTCACCGAGAACGACATGTGTCTCCGATCTCCTTCGAACGTCCGGTCAGGCGTGGGCGTGCAGCGGCTTGCCGGCCAGTGCCAGGTGTGCCTCGCCAAGCGCCTCACCCTGGGTCGGGTGAGCGTGGATGAGCGTGGCGACCTCCTCGGGGAAGGCCTCCCAGTTGTAGATCAGCTGGGCCTCGCTGACCAGCTCGCCGACCCGCGAGCCGACCATGTGCACCCCGACGACCGGGCCGTCGAGGGTGCGGACCAGTTTGACGAAGCCCTGCGTGCCCAGGATCTGGCTCTTCCCGTTGCCGCCCAGGTTGTACTCGTAGACGGCCACGGCGTCGGCGCCGTACCGATCCCGGGCGGCGGCCTCGGTCAGCCCGACCGACGCGATCTCGGGCTCGCTGTAGGTGACCCGCGGGATGCCTAGCTCATCGATCGGGGCCGGGGTGAGCCCGGCGATGTCCTCGGCGACGAAGATGCCCTGTTGGAAGCCGCGATGGGCCAGCTGCAGCCCGGGGACGATGTCGCCCACGGCGTAGACGCCGGGCAGGTTGGTGCGCAGCCGCTCGTCGGTGAGCACGAAGCCGCGATCCATGCGCAGCCCCTGCTCCTCATAGCCCAGCCCGGTGGTGTTCGGACCGCGCCCGACCGCGACCAGCATGATCTCGGCGTCCAGGCTCTGCCCGGACTCGAGCGTGACGTGCACCCCGGAGTCGTCCTGGGTCACCCCGGCGAAGCGCACACCGGTGCTGAAGGCGATGCCCCGCTTGCGGAAGGCGCGCTCGAGCGCCTTCGAGCAGGACTCGTCCTCGGCCGGCACGAGCCGGGGCAGCGCCTCGACCACGGTGACGGCCGCGCCGAAGGACCTCCACACGCTGGCGAACTCCACCCCGATGACCCCGCCGCCCAGCACGACGACCGAGCCGGGCACCTCGCGCAGCCCCAGGGCCGACTCGCTGGTCATCACCCGCCCGGTGATCTCAAGGCCGGGCAGGGTCTTGGAGTAGGAGCCGGTGGCCAGCACGACGTGACGGCCGGTCAGTCTCGTGCCGTTGACCTCGATGGTGTCGCGACCCACCAACCTGCCCGCACCGGCGACATAGGTGATCGGCCTGGAGCTCACCAGGCCCTGAAGACCCTTGTAGAGCCGTGCGACGACTCCGTCCTTGTACTTGTTGACCCCGGCCATGTCGATGGCCTCGAAGGTCGCCCGGACCCCGAACTGCTCGCTCTCCCGGGCGGAGTCGGCGACCTCGGCCGCGTGCAGCAACGCCTTGGTCGGGATGCAGCCGCGGTGCAGGCAGGTCCCGCCCAGCTTGTCCTTCTCGACCAGGGCCACCGTCAGCCCGAGCTCTGCTGCCCGCAGCGCGGCCGCGTAACCCCCGCTGCCGCCACCGAGGATGAGTACGTCGAAGACGCTGTCGCTGCTGGCGGCGGTGTCGGCCACGGAACTCTCCCTGTGCGAGGCTGCTGGCGCCAGCCCGGCCACCCCTCGTGAGGGTCGGACGCGGCTGCGGGGCCTCATCTTCTCACCTGCAGTCCGCGGAGCGGCAACGCGGTCCTGCGATCGGGCTGGCATACCGTGGGGCACAGCCGGGGGCGCGGTGTGAGCGCGGGAGGGCACACCCGAGAGTGTGCCGACAGGGCTCGAGGGAGGGGAGGTCAAGGTGGCTCGGCTGTGGCGCGGGCGCGGGCGGGCAGGACAGCAGCGCCGGGCCGATGACGCCGACCTGGCGCACCTGGTGGCCTTCGCCGAGAGGCACTCCGGTGTGGAGGCCTTCGTGGAGCCACCGACCGCGGTGACCACCACGACGGTGGTGTTCGTGGCCGGGACGGGGGAGTGGACGCGTCGCCGGGTGCCCGACGCCCGGGCCGCGCACGCGTTGGCCAACAGGCTGGGCATCCCGTCCTATGACGCCGCCGTGGTGGGCTACCCGCAGCGGATGCGGGACTGGAACGCCCGGCAACGTTCACCGCGCACCGGGCAGGACTGAGCCCAGGTGCGCGGTCAACGTTGCGGGTGACCCGTGAGGGTCAGCTTCTTTCAGTCGTTGCCCTTGCCATGGCCGTGATCGTGCCCGGTGCCCACGTGGGCACCAACCTGGGCACCGAGGCTGGAGGACTGGTCCGCGGGCTCCTCCGAGGATGAGTCGGACGGGCTCTCGGACGTCTCGCTGCTCACGTCCGCACTGGCCGTCGCACTGGCCATGCCCGATGCGGTGGCGAGCATGCCGCGCCGGGAGTTCACCGGCATGCCGCAGGCCGACTGGGCAGCCTCACGGACCGAGGTGATCTGCATGCCAGTGCCGTAGCTGACCGACGTTGGGCCTGCCGATGCCGACCCGGAAGCCGATGCGGAGGCCGTGGCGTCGGTGCTGCCCTGGAACACCCAGACCAGCTGGCCGGAGTGCAGCGCCTTGGCCACCGCGGAGACGAAGGCCCCGTGGTTGGTGAACGCCGTACCCGACGAGGGCGGGGTGGGCATCGAGGTCGCGGTGCCGCTCACCATGACGCAGGCGACGACCTGAGCGGCGCCGGAGGCCGAGGCGAGCGAGGCCGACTCCGGGGTCTTCTGGGGGTCCGGGGTCTGGGAGTCCGGCGTCGGGGTGTCCGAGCCTGAAACGGAGACCGCGGGGGTTGCGGCGTCCGCCGACGCCGAGGCCTGCACCCCTGGCTTGCTGCTGTGGTCAACGACCGAACCGTTGAAGACACCGCTCGCGGCAGCGGCACCACCCGCGCCGAGCGCGACGGCGGCGGTCAGCCCGGCGGTGAGCCGAAGCCGGTTCCCAAGGCCATGCAGGACGGTGTGAACAAGCTTTTCGGACACGAGACCTCCAGTGACCTGTGCGGATCCCCAGGACGATGTGCGGGATCACTTCGCGGACGCACGGTCTACTCGGCTATCGGGTCAATCAGGTGGTGCGTTACACCGTCACCGGATCGGCGCACCGGCACGCTACGGTGCGTCATAGGCACGGTTAAGCCAGGGCAAACTGCCGCGATTCACCTGCAGTCGACTACGCTGTGTAGTCGCCTTCGATGGGCGGTCAGGCCTGGGCCGCGAGCTCCTCGGCCAGCCCCACCAAGGTCCGCACGCCCGCCCCGGTGCCACCGCGCGGGGTGTAGCCGTGGGCCTCGCCCTCGTTGAACGCCGGGCCGGCCATGTCGACATGGGCCCACCGGAGACCGGACCCGACGAACTCGCGCAGGAAGACCCCCGCGGTGAGCATGCCGCCCCACCGCTCGCCCATGTTGGCGATGTCGGCGACAGTGGAGTCCAGGCCCTTGCGCAGCTCATCGGGCAAGGGCATCGGCCAGAAGGCCTCGCCGACCTGCTCGGCCACCGCGCACACCTGGGTGCGCAGGGCGTCGTCGTTGGCCATGACCGCGGCGACCCGCGGGCCGAGGGCGACCACCTGCGCACCGGTCAGCGTCGCGACGTCGACGATGATATCGGGTGACTCCTCGCTGGCGGCGACCAACGCGTCGGCCAGCACAAGGCGTCCCTCGGCGTCGGTGTTGAGCACCTCGACGGTCCTGCCGCCCCGGATCGTGATGACGTCGGAGGGGCGCATCGCGCTGCCCGAGGGCATGTTCTCCGCACAGGCCGCCCAGCCGGTGACCCGCACCGGAAGCCGCAGGTCAGCGATCGCACGTACGGCGGTGATCACCGCAGCGGCCCCGGCCATATCGGACTTCATCGTGTCCATCGACGCGGCCGGCTTGAGGGAGAGCCCTCCGGAGTCGAAGGTGATGCCCTTGCCGACCAGGGCCAGGTGGGCGTGCGCGCCGGGCGGGTCGTAGCTGAGCCTGACCAGTCGCGGCGGGTTGACCGAGCCCGCACCGACGGCAAGGTGGCCGCCGTACCCGCCGCGGCGCAGCCCCCGCTCGTCCAGCACGCGCACCCTGATCGCGGTCCCCGCCGCCAGCCGACGCGCGGTGGCCGCCAGGTCCTGCGGGTGCAGGGCCGAGGCTGGGGTGTTGACCAGGTCGCGAGCCGCGTGCACCGCAGCGGCGAGCACCCGGGCCCGCGCCACCCCGGCCCGGGTGGCCCCGTTGCGGGCCAGCGGGGTCACCACGCTGACCGCGCGCACCGGCGGACGATGGGAGTCCACCGCGACGGTGCGGAAGGCGTCGAAGCGGTAGGCCCCCAGCAGGGCACCCTCGGCCAGTGCGACGACCTCGGCGGGCTCGCCGGCCGGCAGGGCCAGGGCGACGCGCGCCGACCCGGCCAGCGCACGCACCGCCTCCCCGGCGGCCCGGCGCAGCGTCTCAGCGGGGAACCGCCCCGCATCGGGGGCCTCGCCCAGCCCGACCAGCAGGACCACGGGCGTGGGCAGTCTCCCCCCGACCGCGGCGACCTTCGTGGTGTCCCCGGCCCGACCGGTCGCGCCCAGCGCGGTGGCCAGCTGCAGCAGCCGGCCCTCCAGTGCCGCGTCGACCTCGGCGGCCCCCTCGGCCAGCCCGAGCTGCCCGGTCGAGGACCGGGTCAGGCCCACCACGACCGCGTCGGCGCCCAGCCGGGTGACAGAGGTCAGGGTCAGGGTGGTCACGTGCGGCTCCCGGTGGGTGGCAGGGGCTGGCGTGCTCGTCGCGGTGACCAGCGACGCTAGCACTGGGGGGAACCGGGCCCCGCCCGTCGCTAGGCTCACCGGTCATGACCGCGGATGGCACACCGGGCGCGCAGCTGCGCCGCTCACCGCTGGACACCCGGCACAGGGCGCTCGGCGCGAAGATGAGCGATTTCGGGGGCTGGGAGATGCCCATCGAGTACGCCGGCGGCGGGGTGGTCAGGGAGCACACCGCGGTGCGCACCTCGGTGGGTCTCTTCGACGTCAGCCATCTCGGCAAGGCGGTGGTGCGCGGCCCGGGCGCGGCGGCCTTCCTCAACTCGACGCTGGCCAACGACCTGGAGCGGATCGGGCCGGGGCAGGCGCAGTACACGCTGTGCTGCGACCCGGGCGGCGGAGTGGTGGACGACCTCATCGCCTACCTACGCTCGCCCGCGGAGGTCTTCCTGGTGCCCAACGCGGCCAACACCGCCGAGGTGGTGCGCCGGCTCGCCGCGGCCGCTCCGGCCGGGGTCGAGGTGCGTGACCAGCATGAGGAGTACGGCGTACTGGCCGTTCAGGGGCCGCGGTCCGGGCTGGTGCTGGCCCGTCTGGGCCTGCCGCACGAGCACGACTACATGTCCTTCGTCGAGAGCGACTGGCAGGGCCAGCCGCTCATCGTCTGCCGTACCGGCTACACCGGCGAGCACGGTTACGAGCTGCTGCCACGCTGGGATGCCACCGGTGCGCTGTGGGACGCGCTGCGCCGCGTGGGGGAGGAGCTGGCCGGGACCGGTGAGCTGGACGCGGCTGGGGTGGTGCCCTGTGGTCTGGGGGCTCGGGACACGCTGCGAACCGAGATGGGCTACCCCCTGCACGGTCAGGACCTCTCCCTGCAGATCAGCCCGGTGCAGGCCCGGCTGGGTTGGGCGGTGGGCTGGGGCAAGCCGCAGTTCTGGGGCCGGCAGGCGCTGATCGCCGAGCGCGAGCTGGGCGCGACCCGGCTGCTGTGGGCGCTGGACGCGGTGGACAGGGCCATTCCTCGGGCCCATATGGACGTGCTCGACACCTCGGGCCGCACCGTCGGCGTGGTCACCAGTGGCACCTTCTCCCCGACGCTGCGCCGCGGCATCGGGCTGGCCCTGCTGGACCGCTCGGTCGGGGAGGGCGACGAGGTCGCCGTCGACGTGCGCGGCCGGCCGGGTCGCTTCCGGGTCGTCAAGCCACCGCTGGTGCGGCCCTCCACCCGGGTCGGCTGAGCGGGTCGGGTCGACTCAGTGGGCCGGGTCGTCGGGGTCGGCTCAGCGGCGGGACGGGTTGTCGGAGTCGGCTCAGCAGTGGGACGGGTTGTCGGGGTCGGCTCAGCGGGCGCTGGTGCGGTCCCCCACCCGGGTCGGCTGAGCGGGCCAGGTCGCCGGGGTCGGATCAGCGGGCGCTGGGCTAGTCTCCCAGGATGTCCTGGACGTGGCGCTGCGAGAAGCTCACCGGGGAGCAGGTCAGCCCCGACGAGGTCCCAGGTGAGGGCTTCTCGACCCAGTCGGACGCGGAGTCCTGGCTCGGGGAGACCTGGCGGGCCCTGCTGGAGGCGGGGGTCGACCAGGTGTGGCTGCTCGAGGACGGTGCCACCGTCTACGGCCCGATGAGCCTGCACCCGGTTGACTGACGGTTGGCTCATCCTGGCCGGGATCCCGATGCCGCCGCGCCCGTCGCCGCTGCGCCGGCCGCCGGTGCGCCGGCCGTCGACGCGCCGGCCGAAGATGATCACGTGAAGCAGGCGTCCTAACGCGGAGAGGGCCAAGAAGCCGCTTTCCGCGTTAGGGCGCCACGCTAAGGGCCCCCGCGCCCGTCCCGCCCCGCGCCCGTCCCGCCCCGCGCCCGTCCCGCCCCGCCCCGCGCCCCGCGCCGCGCCGCGCGCAACTGCCCTCGGCGACTCAGCGCGGGCGACCCGCCGGTGCGTTGGCGGCCGTAAGGCCGGGGTCGCGCGCAACCACGTCGCCGAGCACCTCGTCGATGGTCGCCAGCAGCTGCGGCTCGAGTCGTACGCCGGCCGCCTTGACGTTCTCGCCGACCTGGTCCGGGCGGGAGGCCCCGATGATCGCGGCGGAGACGTTGTCGTTCTGCAGCA
Organism: Actinomycetes bacterium; assembly: GCA_021848885.1. GTDB lineage: Bacteria > Actinomycetota > Actinomycetes > JAJZTN01 > JAJZTN01 > JAJZTN01. Next base: position 13,785 of record JAJZTN010000021.1, on the reverse strand, counting down.
CCCACGCCACCGCCAACTGCGCCATCGACAGCCCGGCCTGAGCGGCGAGCGGTTCGAGCCTGGCGACCCGCTCGAGCACGGCGTCGGCGAGGAAGCGTTGGATGAAGCTCGCTCCGCCCTTCTCGTCGGTGGCCCGCGAGCCGGCCGGCGGCGGCTGGCCGGGCTTGTACTTTCCGCTGAGCACACCCTGGGCGATGGGTGACCACACGATCTGGCCCAGACCCAGCTCCCGGCAGGTCGGGACCACCTCGGCCTCGATGACCCGCCAAAGCATCGAGTACTGCGGCTGGCTGGAGATCAGCCCGATGCCCAGGTCCTTGGCCAGTGCCACCCCAGCCCGGATCTGCTCGGCCGTCCACTCCGACACCCCGATATAGAGCGCCTTGCCCGCCCGCACCACGTCGGCGAAGGCCTGCATCGTCTCCTCGAGAGGGGTCTCGGTGTCGAAGCGGTGGGCCTGGTACAGGTCGACGTAGTCAGTGCCGAGCCGGCGCAGCGAGGCGTTGATCGACTCCATGATGTGCTTGCGGGACAGCCCGCAGTCGTTGGGGCCGCCCGGCCCGGTCGGCCAGTAGACCTTCGTGAAGATCTCCAGCGACTCGCGCCGCTGCCCGGCCAGGGCGCGGCCGAGCACGCTCTCGGCGGCGGTGTTGGCATAGACGTCGGCGGTGTCGAAGGTGGTGATGCCGTGCTCAAGAGCGGCGCGCACGCAGGCCAGCGCCTGCTCCTCCTCGACCTGGCTGCCATGGGTGAGCCAGTTGCCGTAGGCGATTTCGCTGATCTTGAGACCGGACCGGCCCAGGTACCTGTATTCCATGCCCACGACCCTACGGGGAGCCCCTCGCGGGCCCGTCGCCCGGGGCCCGTCCTCGTACGACGCGGGGCCCGTCGCCCGGGGGCCGGTCTGCCAGCCGCGGTCTGCCGCGCGCTTGGCGAGGCTTTCCCACGCTCCGCCCGGGGATGTAGGCCTCGCCAAGCGTGAGGACGCCTGCTTGGCGTGATCGTTCGGGGTGCCGGCGCGCACCGTCACAGTGGGCGGCGGCCCAGGACATGGATGAGGGTGGCCACCCGTCGGTAGGGATCGCGCCGCCCGGCCGCATCCTCCGCGTCGAGCATCGCTGTCACCTCGTCTGGGTCGTCGGGCAGCGGGGTCTCGACGTCGACGCCGTCGCTGAAGATCCGCACGCCGTACCAGCCGACCGGCTCCAGGCCGACCTCGCTCATCCCGGTCTGCAGCCCGGCCACCGTGTCGGCGCGCGCGGGCACGCCGAGCTCGTTGACGTAGCCGGGCGCCGGGCGGTCCTGCTCCGCGAGCGCATCCAGCACCCGCCGCCACTGGCCGCGCAGCCCCGGCCGCATGGCGAGGGCCTCGCCGTTGCGAGCCAGCACTGAGACGAGCCCGCCCGGCGCGCAGGCCCACGCGAGCGAGCGCAACGCCGGGCCGGGCTCGGGCAGGTACATGAGCACACCGTGGCAGCAGACCACGTCGTACGACGCCGCGCGTTCCTCGCCGAGCGCCGCCGGCAGGGTGAGGACATCGCCGGGCACCCCGTCCAGCCGAGCGCGGACCGGCTCCGGCGCTGCCTCGCGCGCCTGCGCGAACGCCTCGAGCATCCGGGTCGACGAGTCCAGCCCGGTGACGTGATGCCCGAGCGAGGCCAGCGCGAGCGCCTGCGTGCCCTGCCCGCACCCGACGTCGAGCACCCGGGCCGGGGGAGCGGGCAGGTGAAACGCGAGCTGGCGGGCGACCATCTCCTGGCGCACCGCGTTGCGCAGGTTGCCCAGCCGGGCGAGCCATGGCGCCGTGCCTGCGTCGAAGCTGCTCATCGGTCTGCCGTCAGACGTGGGGCCGGTCAGACGGTCGCGCCGGGCTTGACCTTCGGTGGTGGCAGCCGCAGCCGGCGGATCTGCATCGCCCTCATGACGGCGTACACGGTGGCGCCGCGGGTGGTCGAGGGGTCCGGGAAGCGCTGGCGCAGCTGGGCACGCAGCCGGACTGCCAGCACCCCGGTGTCGACGACGATCGCGATGAGGGCGACCAGCCAGAACATGGTTACCCCGCCGCGCACCGAGGCGGAGGGGACGAAGCTGCCCACCAGCACCACGATCGCGATCCAGAAGAAGAACTCCGCAGCCGAGCGGCGCGAGTCGACGAAGTCCCGGGCGAACTTGCGCACCGGACCTGCGTCGCGCGGGGGCATATTGCGCTCGTCGCCGCTGACCAGGGCCTGGCGGGAGCGCTGCCGTTCGGCACGCATGGCCTGCCGGTCGCGCTTGAGGGCCTCGCGGCGGGTCCGGGCCGGCTTGAGGGCGGCTTTGCGTGCCGCCTCGGCCTCGCGGCGCTTGCGCGTCGGGTGGCCCTTGCCCCCGGGCACGCCTGGTGCGCCGGGCTCGCCGCCGGCAGCGGCGTCGCGGGCCTGGCTGTGCTGTCCTCGTCCGAACACGGGCGCCAGCGTAGCGGCCACCCGGTGCTTGACCGGTTGCCCGCGGAACCCGGGGGGCGACTCGTTCGTCGGCGCAGGAGCATAGGGTGATCTCGTTGGCATGCAGCGACCTCGGCCGAGGCCTGTCGAGCCGGACTCAGATTGGGGGCGCCCGCCCATGGGTGTCATGAAGAGGCTCTCGTTGATCTTCAGCGCCAAGGCGAACAAGGCCCTGGATCGCGCCGAGGATCCCCGCGAGACACTCGACTACTCCTACCAGAAGCAGCTCGAGCTGCTGCAGAAGGTGCGCCGCGGGGTTGCCGACGTGGCCACCAGCCGCAAGCGGCTGGAGCTGCAGATGCAGCAGCTGCAGCAGCAGTCCGACAAGCTCGACGCTCAGGCCCGTCAGGCGCTGTCGGTGAGCCGGGAGGACCTGGCCCGCGAGGCGTTGACCCGCAAGTCCAGTCTGGCCCAACAGCTCAGCGACCTTCAGGGCCAGCACGCCGCGCTGCAGCAGGAGGAGGAGAAGCTCACCATGGCCTCGCAGCGGCTGCAGGCCAAGGTCGAGGCCTTCCGCACCAAGAAGGAGACCATCAAGGCCACCTACACGGCCGCCGAGGCGCAGTCGAAGATCGGCGAGGCCTTCTCCGGCATCTCCGAGGAGATGAGCGACGTCGGGCTGGCGGTGCAGCGGGCCGAGGACAAGACCCAGGCGCTGCAGGCCCGGGCCGGGGCGATCGACGAGCTGATCGCCTCCGGTGCCCTCGACGACGTGACCGGGACCTCCAAGGACGACATCACCGCCGAGCTGGAGCGGGTCAGCTCCGGCAGCGACGTCGAGCTCGAGCTGTCCCGGCTCAAGGGTGAGCTGGGTGCGGCCCCGGCCGCCAAGGAGCTCGGCGGGGCCGGTTCGGAGCAGCCCGCGGCCGGCCAGCCGCAGGTGCAGGCGCAGCCGCAAGGAGAGCAGCCATGATCGTGCGCATCCTGGGCGAGGGGCAGTACGACGTCCCCGAGCACTCCCTCGACGGGCTCAACGAGCTCGACGCGGCACTGGAGGCCGCCTTGGACACTGGGGAAGAGACCGCCTTCCGCGCGGCGTTGACCCAGCTGCTGGAACGGGTCCGCGCCTCGGGCAGCAGGCTGCCCGACGACGCGCTGCAGGCATCGGATGCCATCCTCCCGGATGAGGCGGCCAGTCTCGAGGAGGTCCGAGACCTGCTCGGCGAGGAGGGCCTGATCCCGGGCTGACCCACCAGCTCCGCTCCCGCGGGCCGGCTCCGCCCGGCCCGCAACGCACCGGCCGCCGGCCGGGGCGCCCGCACCAGCTTGAGGTCTGAAGACATGGCCACCAGTCGCTACGCCCCCGATCGTGGGCTGTCCGCCCGCATGGGCCTGACGATGTTCCTGCTCGGTCTGCTCTACGTCGTACTCATGGGGGTGATCTTCGCCTTCACCCGCAGCGGGGTCTTCGCCGTCGTGCTCGCCGGCGGGCTGCTGTGGGCGCAGTGGTACTTCAGCGACCGCGTGGCGCTCTATGCCATGCATGGCCGCATCGTCTCCCCGCAGGAGGCGCCGCAGCTGCACGCCATCGTCGACCGGCTCTGCGCGCTGGCCGACATGCCCAAGCCGACGGTTGCCCTCGCCGACACCGACCTGCCCAACGCCTTCGCCACGGGCCGCAGCCCGGACCGGGCGGTGGTGTGCGCCACGACGGGGCTGATGCGCCGGCTGGACGAGCGCGAGCTCGAAGGGGTGCTCTCGCACGAGCTGTCCCATGTCGCCCACCGGGACGTGGCCGTCATGACGATCGCCTCCTTCGTCGGGGTGCTCGCCGGTTTCCTCACCCGGATGGTGATGTTCGGAGGCATGGGTGGGCGGGACCGCCGGGACAACAACGCGGCGGCGATGGTGCTCGTCGTGCTGCTCGTCTCGGCAGTCGTCTACGCGCTGAGCTTCATCCTGGTCCGCGCGCTCTCGCGCTACCGTGAGCTGGCCGCCGACCGGGCCGGGGCGTTCCTGACCGGTGCCCCGTCGGCCCTGGCCAGCGCACTGGTCAAGATCACCGGCGAGATGGGGCGGATCCCGACCCGCGACCTTCGCCAGGCCGAGGCGTTCAACGCCTTCTTCTTCGCCCCGGCCATCGCCGGCAACGGCTTCAGCCTGTCCTCGATCTTCGCCACCCATCCGCCGCTGCAGCGCCGGCTGGACCAGCTCGGCGAGATCTCCGCCCAGCTCGGCCGCGCGGCCTGACGGGGCGCGCGACCGATGGGGATGCTGGACCGGATCCTCGGCCGGACCAAGCCGGTCGCACCCAACCTCGACCAGCTCTTCGCCGTCCCCTCCGCTGCGGTCACGCTGACGACCGCGATGGGGTTGCGGCCCACCGGGTTGGGCTCGGTGTGCTTCCGGGCCGCCGAGGGTGCCGCGTTCGCCTCGCTGGAGCACGACGTCCAGGCGTTGCTGGACGCCGACGGCGGGCCGCCCGTGGAGCTGAGCCAGGACAGCTACGGTTTCACCTGGGTGCTGTCCCGGCACACCCCGGACGAGATCGCCGATCTTGTCACCGACCTGCACGCGGTGAACTCCACGCTGGTCGACAACGGCTTCGGGCCGCAGCTGCTGTGCTCGCTGGTCGGCTTCGCCGACGAGTCGGGGCGCCGGCTCGGGCTGGTCTACCTGTTCAAGCGCGGCACCTTCTATCCCTTCGCACCTCAGGGCGGGCAGACCCGGGACAACCCGCTGGAGCTGCAGGTGCGCGGGGTGCTGGCCAACGACCTGCGCGTCGAGACCGATGTGTCCCGGTGGTTCCCGGTGTGGGGCGCTCCGGGGTTGGGCTGAGCCCGACACTAGGGTCGGGCAGGTGAGCGATGTCGCCAAGCCCGCCGCCCCCTCCACCGAGGCCCTCGCGGCCGCCCTTGACCGGGTGATGCCCGGGGTACGCGCCGACCTGGAACGGCTGGTCCGCATCCCCAGCGTCAGTGCCGCCGCCTTCGACCAGACCCAGGTCTCCGCCTCCGCCGAGCTGGTGGCCGTGCTGTTGCGCGAGGCGGGCCTGGCGGTCCGCGTCGTCGCCGAGGGAGGTCGCCCTGCCGTCATCGGGCAACGGCCCGGCCCGCCCGGGGCGCCCACCGTCCTGCTCTACGCCCACCATGACGTGCAGCCCCCCGGCCCGGAACGGGACTGGGTCAGCCCGGCGTACCAGCCGAGCGAGCGGGACGGGCGCCTCTACGGGCGTGGTGTCGCCGACGACAAGGCCGGTGTCATGGCCCACGTGGCCGCGCTGCGGGCCTGGGCCGAGTCCGGTGTCGAGCTGCCGGTGGGGGTCGCCGTCTTCGTCGAGGGCGAGGAGGAGATCGGCTCGCCGACGCTGTCGGCGCTGCTGGCGGCGCACCGGCAGGCCCTGAGCGCCGACGTGCTGGTGCTGGCCGACTCGGGCAACTGGCAGGTCGGGGTGCCGGCGCTGACGACCAGCCTGCGGGGGCTGGTCGAGGCCTATGTCGAGGTGCGCACCCTCGACCATGCGGTGCACTCGGGGATGTTCGGCGGGGCGGTGCCCGACGCCTTGACCGTGCTGCTGCGGCTGCTGGCCAGCCTGCACGACGCGGACGGCAACGTGGCGGTGGCCGGGCTGCACACCGGGCCGGCCGCGGACCTCGACTACGACGAGGCGCGGCTGCGCGCCGAGTCGGGTCTGCTCGACGGGGTCGCCACGATCGGGACGGGCGCGGTGCTCGAGCGCATGTGGACTCGACCGGCGGTCACCGTGGTGGGCATCGACGTCCCGACCTGCGCGCAGGCCTCCAACACCCTGCTGCCGGCGACCCGGGCCAAGGTCAGCCTCCGGGTGGCCCCCGGGCAGCGGGCCGAGGATGCCTACGAGGCGCTTCGCGGGCACCTGCTGGCCCGGGTGCCGTGGGGCGCCCGCGTCGAGATCATCCCGGGCGAGGTCGGGCAGCCGTTCCTCGCCTCCGTGCAGGGTCCCGCCGTGCAGGCCGCCCGGGACGCGTTCGCCGAGGCATTCGGGCATCCCGTCGTGGACATGGGGGCCGGGGGGTCGATCCCGTTCGTGGCCGAGTTCGTCGATGCCTTCCCGCAGGCCGCGGTGCTGGTCACCGGGGTGGAGGACCCGGACAGCCGCGCACACGGGGCCAACGAGAGCCTGCACCTGCGTGACTTCGCTCGGGTCTGCCTGGCCGAGACGCTGCTGCTGCGCAACCTGGCCGGCTGAGCGCCCGGCGGTGTCGATGCGTGTGCTGGTCTGCCCGGACAAGTTCGCCGGCACCCTGACCGCCGCGCAGGCCGCTGCGGCTATCGCCGAGGGCTGGGCCCGGCAGGCTCCGGCTGACGAGATCGTCGAGGTGCCGCTGGCCGACGGGGGCCCGGGCTTCCTCGACGTGCTGCACGCCAACCTGGGCGGCCGGCTGGTCGCCGCCACGGTGGCTGGCCCGCGCGGTGAGCCGGTGCCGGGCAGCGTGCTTGTCGTAGGCGAGACCGGCTACGTCGAGTCGGCCCAGGCCTGTGGACTGCACCTGCTCCCCGTCGCAGACCGTGACCCCGGCCTCACCTCCAGCTTCGGGGTCGGAGAGCTGGTCGCCATCGCCGTCGAGCAGGGTGTGCGCCGGGTCGTGGTGGGGTTGGGCGGTAGCGCCACCAACGACGGCGGGGCGGGGTTGCTCGCCGCGCTCGGCGCGCGCCCGGCCGAGCAGCTGCGTGCCGGCGGGCTGGCCCTGTCGGGCCTGAGGCAGGTCGACGTCGAGCCGGCCCGCGCACTGCTGCGGCGAGTCGACCTGGTCGCCGCGACCGACGTGGACAACCCGCTGCTCGGGCTGCGCGGGGCCTCGCACGGCTTCGCCCGGCAGAAGGGCGCCGACGACGACCTCGTGCTCGCCCTCGAGGACGCGCTGAGCCACCTGGTCGCGCTGGTCGAGCCAGGCACCCGGGCGCTGCGCACGGTGGCCGCCCAGCCGGGTGCCGGCGCCGCGGGCGGGCTGGGCTACGCCCTGCTGCTGCTCGGTGGGCGCCGCGAGCCCGGCATCGGCACCGTGCTGGCCGCGGTCGGGCTGGCCGAGCGTGTCGCGCGGGCCGACCTTGTGGTGACGGGGGAGGGCAGCCTGGACTGGCAGTCGCTGCACGGAAAGGTCGTCTCCGGGGTCGCCGAGCTGGGGCTGGCCGCGGCCCGCCCGGTGATCGCGCTGGCCGGTCAGGTCCAGGTCGGGCGCCGCGAGCTGGCCGCCCTGGGCATCGAGTCGGCCTATCCGGTGGCGGCGACCCCCGAGCAGCGCGAGGCCTCGTTTGCTCGGCCCGCCCAGATGCTGGCCGACCTGGCCGCCCGGGTGGCCAGGACCTGGTCGCCCTGAGCCGGTCGCGGGAGCCAACTCCGCTCGGCCTGTGTCACCATGGTGGGGACGGCAGATGCCGCCCGGTCGGCTGGCTGGGGTCCCCGTGGGAATCCCTGGCAGGTCGAGCCGGTTGCCCCTGGTAGTCCATCTGAGCGGGAGCCACCACATGACCGTCACGCCGGAGACCACCCAGAACGGGGTCGTGCTCACCGATGCGGCCGCATCGAAGGTGAGGAGCCTGATCACCCAGGAGGGCCGCGACGACCTCGCCCTGCGTGTGGCCGTGCAGCCTGGTGGTTGCTCGGGGCTGCGCTACCAGCTGTTCTTCGACGAGCGCAGCCTCGACGGCGACCTCGTGACCGACTTCGGTGGGGTCAACGTCGTGGTCGACCGGATGAGCGCGCCCTACCTGCAGGGCGCCACGATCGACTTCGTCGACACGATCGAGAAGCAGGGCTTCACGATCGACAACCCCAACGCCACCGGGTCCTGCGCCTGCGGCGACTCGTTCCACTGACCGGTAGTCGCTGAGCACACCTGGCCGCAGGACGGCCCGGCCGGCGTACGACGCCCGACCCGCTCGCCGGCCTGCGCCGCAGGACGGCCCGGCCGGCGTACGACGCCCGACCAAGCCCGCCCACACCGCGCCCGGCCTGGCTGCCCCGACCGATCCTGCCGGGGCAGTGGCGCGCCCGGGGATGGGCGGTAGGTTGCCAACGTGCGCGTCGCAGTCACGGGGTCGGTCGCCACCGATCACCTCATGAGGTTCCCAGGCCGCTTCGCCGACCAGCTCACCCCCCAGCAGCCGCACCGACTGTCGGTGTCCTTCCTGGTCGATGACCTGCAGGTCCACTGGGGAGGCGTGGCCGCCAACGTCGCGTTCGGCATGGCCAGCCTGGGGGTGCGACCGGTGCTGATCGCGGCGGTGGGCTCGGACTTCGTCGACTACCGCGCCTGGTTGGAGCGGCACGGCGTCGACACCTCGGGGGTGCATGTGTCCGAGCGCGCCGGGACCGCGCGGTTCCTGTGCACCATCGACGCGGAGCACAACCAGCTCGGCTCGTTCTACGCCGGGGCGATGAGCGAGGCGCGCACCATCGAGCTCGCGCCGATCCTGCAGCGCGTCGGCGGGGTCGACCTGGTGCTCGTCGGCCCCAACGACCCGGGCGCGATGCTGCGGCACAGCGCCGAGTGCCGCTCCCGTGGGGTCCCGTTCGCGGTCGACCCGTCCCAGCAGCTGGCCCGGATGAGCGATGCGGACGTCCAGGCGTTGGTCAGCGGGGCGGCGTACCTGTTCGGCAACGACGACGAGGCGAGCCTGACCGAGTCGAAGACCGGCTGGTCTGCCGAGCAGGTGCTCGAGCAGGTCGGGGTGCGGGTGACCACGCACGGCCCCCTGGGTGCCGTGGTGGAGTCGCGTGGCCAGCCCGCGGTGAGCGTGCCGGCTCCCACCGAGCTGTCCCAGGTGGACCCGACGGGGGTGGGTGACGGGTTCCGGGCGGGGTATCTGGCCGCGCTGGCCTGGGGGCTGGGCCCGCGACGCTGCGCCGAGGTCGGCTGCATGCTCGCCACCCTGGTGCTGGAGACCGTGGGCACCCAGGAGTACCAGCTGCGCCGCGGGCACTTCCTGCAGCGCTTCGCAGACTGCTACGGCGAGCAGGCCGCCGACGAGGTGGCCGCCCACCTGCACGGCGTGCCGATCTGAGGCCAGCCGGTGCCGGTGGAGCCGCCCGCCACGGGCTGGCAGTTCAGCCTTCAGCGCCTTGTCGCGAGGGAGGACCTCGTCGGAGTCGGCGCCGACCTGCGCCCGGGAACCCTGCTGGCGGCCTACCGCCACGGCCTGTTCCCCATGGGGTTGGGCGAGCGCGGCCGCGGCCCGCTCGGCTGGTGGTCCCCGGACCCGCGTGGCGTGCTCCCGCTGGACGGGCTGGTGGTCAGCCGCTCGCTGCGGGCCGCCTGCCGGCGCTTCGAGATCCGCCTCGACACCGCCTTCGAGCAGGTGCTCGCCGGCTGCGCGGACCCGCGACGGCCCGGCCGGTGGATCACCCCGCGGGTGGCGGCCGCCTACACCGAGCTGCACCGGCTGGGCTGGGCGCACAGCGTGGAGGCCTGGCTGCCCGACGGGCGGCTGGCCGGTGGGCTCTACGGGGTCGCGATCGGCGGGCTGTTCGCCGGCGAGTCGATGTACCACGCCCCGCACCGGCAGGCTCGCGACGCCTCCAAGGTCGCCCTGGTGGCGCTGGTGCGGCTGCTCGCGGCCGACGGGGCACCGGACCGACTGCTCGACGTGCAGTGGGCGAGCCCGCACCTGGCCAGCCTCGGGGTCGTGCAGGTCCCCCGAACGGCGTACCTGGGGCTGCTCGACCGGGCGTTGCGGCTGGACCTGCCCGAGGCGCTGACCGGGCCGACTCGCTCCTGACCGGGCCCGCTCGTTCCTGACCGGGCCCGCTCGTTCCTGACCGGGCCCGCTCGTTCCTGACCGGGCCCGCTCGTTCCTGACCGGGCCCGCTCGTTCCTGACCGGGCCGGCACCGGGATCGCCCTCGGGCAGGGCTGGTGCAGTAGGGTTGGCCGCACTGACGGCGGCTGCTCGTGGTCCCTCGTGCTCTCTGCGGTGCGAGGTCGTGGCGGGCACACTGCGGCGCGAAAGGGTGGTCTAGCAACCGTGCGTCTGATCGGCACCGACCGTGCCCGCTCCACGGCACCGGGCGAGGCACCCGGCGAGGCACCCGGTATCGCGTCCGGACGGGTGGCCCGGGTCAGCCGTCCGGCCCGGGCGCGGGTTGCCCGCGCGGCCCGCGCGGCCGCGGCTGTGCTTGTGGCGGCCCCGCTGCTGTCGGCCTGCTCGGCCGAGAGCCTGCCCCGGCTGGGCATGCCCTTCCCCGTCACCAACCAGGGCCCGCGGATCCTGCTGCTGTGGCAGGCGTCCTGGTTGACCGCCCTCATCGTGGGCGGCATCGTCTGGGGTCTGATCATCTGGGCGGTGATCTTCCACCGGCGCAAGCACCCGGACGACCCGCTGCCCAAGCAGACTCGCTACAACCTGCCGATCGAGGTCTTCTACACCGTCGTCCCGCTCATCGTCGTCTCCGTCTTCTTCTTCTACACCGCTCGCGACGAGGCCAAGATCACCGCCGTCAAGCCCAATCCGGACGTGCGGGTCCAGGTCAACGCCTTCCAGTGGTCCTGGCAGTTCCAGTACCTCGACGAGAACGTCGAGGTGACCGGAACTCCCGGCCACCTGCCCACCCTCGTGCTGCCCAAGGGTGAGTCGGTGGAGTTCTTACTGCACAGCGAGGACGTCATCCACTCGTTCTGGGTTCCGGCGTTCTTGTTCAAGATGGACGTCATCCCGGGGCGGGACAACAAGTTCGAGGTTGTCCCGGAGAAGGTCGGTGAGTACGCCGGCAAGTGTGCCGAGCTGTGCGGCGCCTATCACTCCGAGATGCTCTTCAACGTCAAGATCGTCGAACCGGCCGACTACCAGAAGTACATCGCGGGTCTGAAGGCCAGGAGTGCCCAGTGACGACAGTTGCAGAGCCGCGTCAGGTCGGCTACTCGCGGACCACCCCGGTGCCCAAGGGCAGCGCGGTGGTCCGCTGGATCACCACTACCGACCACAAGTTCATCGGTCAGCTCTATCTGGCCACGTCCTTCATCTTCTTCCTGGTCGGCGGCGTCATGGCGCTGGTCATGCGCGCCGAGCTGGCTCGGCCCGGCCTGCAGTTCCTGTCGACGACGCAGTACAACCAGCTCTTCACCATGCACGGCACGGTGATGCTGCTGATGTTCGCCACACCGCTGTTCGTCGGCTTCACCAACGTGATCATGCCGTTGCAGATCGGTGCGCCCGACGTCGCCTTCCCGCGGCTGAACATGTTCAGCTACTGGTTGTTCCTCTTCGGCAGCCTGATCGTCCTCGGGGGTTTCCTCACTCCGGGCGGGGCTGCCGCCTTCGGCTGGTTCGCCTACGCCCCGCTGTCGGACTCGACGTTCTCCCCGGGCGCGGGCCCAGACATGTGGTTCGTCGGCCTGGCGCTGTCCGGATTCGGCACCATCCTCGGTGCGGTCAACTTCGTCACGACCATCTTCACGATGCGGGCACCGGGCATGACGATGTTCCGGATGCCGATCTTCGTGTGGAACACGATGCTGACCAGTGTCCTGGTGCTCATGGTCTTCCCGGTGCTGGCCGCCGCCCTGCTGGGCATGGAGGCCGACCGGCTCCTGGGGGCGCACCTGTTCGACCCGGCAAACGGCGGGGCGATCCTCTGGCAGCACCTGTTCTGGTTCTTCGGCCACCCCGAGGTCTACATCATCGCGCTGCCGTTCTTCGGAATCATCTCGGAGATCCTCCCGGTGTTCAGCCGCAAACCGATCTTCGGCTACCGCGGCCTGGTGTTCGCCACGATCTCCATCGCAGCCTTGTCGATGACCGTGTGGGCCCACCACATGTTCGTCACCGGTGCGGTGCTGCTGCCGTTCTTCTCCTTCATGACCTTCCTCATCGCAGTGCCGACCGGGGTGAAGTTCTTCAACTGGGTCGGCACGATGTGGCGCGGCTCGCTGACCTTCGAGACGCCGATGCTCTGGGCGATCGGGTTCCTTGTCACCTTCCTGTTCGGCGGGCTCACCGGGGTCCTGCTGGCCTCACCTCCGCTGGACTTCCACGTGTCCGACACCTACTTCGTGGTGGCGCACTTCCACTACGTGCTCTTCGGCACCGTGGTGTTCGCGATGTTCGGGGGCTTCTACTTCTGGTGGCCGAAGTTCACCGGGAAGATGCTCGACGAGCGGCTGGGCAAGCTGCACTTCTGGACGCTCTTCGTGGGCTTCCACACCACCTTCCTGGTGCAGCACTGGCTGGGTGTGGAGGGCATGCCTCGCCGCTATGCCGACTACCTGCCCAGTGACGGGTTCACCACGCTCAACATGGTGTCCACGATCGGGTCGTTCCTGCTCGGCCTGTCGACGCTGCCGTTCCTCTACAACGTGTGGAAGACCTGGAAGCACGCCCCGCACGTCACGGCCGAGGACCCCTGGGGGTTCGGATCCTCGCTGGAGTGGGCGACCTCCTGCCCGCCGCCGCGGCACAACTTCACCTCGCTTCCCCGGATCCGCTCGGAGCGCCCGGCCTTCGACCTGCACTTCCCGCAGGTGGGGCACCGGGAGTTGTCGGTGGCTGCCGGGGCAGGCACCCCGTCCGGTGCGGGACACGCGCAGAGCCCGGAGGGTCAGCAGTGAAGGTCGGTGGGTACTTCTTCGGCGGGCTGAGCATCTTCTTCCTCATCGACGCCATCGTCTACTGGGTGCTGTCCCGGGATGCGACCGGCACGACGGCGCTGGCTCTCACCACCGGTCTGTGCCTCTTGGTGGCCTTCTACATGCTCTTCACCTACCGGCGGCTCGACACGCTGCCGGAGGACCGCCCGGACGCGGATGTCGAGGAGGGTGCTGGCGAGCTGGGCTTCTTCAGCCCCTACAGCTGGTGGCCGCTGGCGGTGGCGGCCTCGGCCGCCGTGCTGTTCCTGGGGCTGGTGTTCGGCTGGTGGCTGTTCTCGATGGGTGCCGGCGCACTGGCCTTGTCCACCATCGGCTTCGTCTTCGAGTACTACCACGAGCCGACCGGCTGAGCCGCCCCGCACCACCTGAGTGGCTATCCTCCGTTCGGGTCGCACGGGTGGCGTCGGCCCGGTCGCATGGGGCGTGGCCGACATCCCCGTCACCGCGCGGACCCGACACCGCACCGGCCGCGTCGGCCCGGCCGGCAAGGGTCAGCGTTGAGCCACCCTTGCCTCGCTGAAACCATCTGGAATGCCGCGACGTCACACCGTGTCACAGGCGCTGCGACGGGGGAGCGGGCTGCCTTCGCCGTGACGGCGGCGTATCAAGGCGGGACGGCGTACGACGTGCTGCCGGGCGTGTCCGTCGTCCTCTGATGCGAGGTGTGCGGTGACGCGGCGTTCCCGCAATGCCACGGTGTGGCACCGCGCCAATAGGGATGCCACGGTGTCACACCGTGGC
>JAJZTN010000020.1 GCA_021848885.1 Actinomycetes bacterium | reverse complement strand
GCACGATCCTGGCATCCGCGACCACGCCGCACCGCACGGCCACCCCACGACCCGGCTGGTTCGAGCACGACCCCGACGACATCTGGTGGGCTGACGTGCTGGCCCTGCTCGCCCAGCTGCGGCAGGCTGAGGCGTTCGAGGGCGTCCAGGCGGTGTCGGTGAGCGGCATCGGACCGGTCGCGCTGCTGGCTGATGCCGAGGGTCGACCGGTGCGTCCGGCGATCCTCTACGGCATCGACACCCGGGCAACCCACGAGATCGCCGAGCTGACCGAGTCGCTCGGGCGCGACGCCGTGCTGCGCCACTCGGGCAACCTGCTCACCACGCAAGCGGTGGCCCCCAAGCTGCGCTGGGTGGCTCGCCACGAGCCGGCGACCTGGGCGCGCGCCCGCCGGTGGTACAGCGCGTCCGGCTACGTCGTGGGCCGGCTCACCGGCGAGTACGTCGTGGACCACTACACCGCCAGCACCTCCGACCCGCTCTACGACCTGCCCACCCTGGACTGGTGGCCCCCGGCCTGGGCCGCGGCCGCCCCGACCATCGAGCAGCCCCGGCTGGCGTGGCCGGGCGAGGTGGTCGGGCGCGTGCTGCCCAGCGCGGCAGGCGAGACGGGCCTGCCGGTGGGCACGCCCGTTCTGGCCGGGACCGTCGATGCGTTGGCCGAGTCCTACAGCGCCGGCTGCGCCGACGTGGGGGACACGATGGTCATGTACGGATCGACGCTGTTCCTCATCGAGACCCTCGCACGCCCGGCGACTCATCCTGGGCTCTGGGCGGCCAGCGGTCGCACCCGCGAGACGTTCTCCATCGCCGCGGGCATGGCGACCTCCGGGCTGGTGACCACCTGGCTGGCCGACCTGGTGGGCGAGGAGGTAGGCAGGCTGCTGGAGGAGGCGGCCACGGTGGTTGCGGGCAGCGACGGGCTGGTGCTGCTGCCGTACTTCTCCGGTGAGCGGACCCCGCTCTTCGACCCGCAGGCCCGCGGTTGCTGGCTCGGGCTCACGCTCGGCCACGGGCGCGCCCACCTCATCCGCTCGACGCTGGAGGGGGTCGCCTACGGGGTGCGGCACAACATCGAGGCGATGTCGGAGGCGGGCGGGCCTCCCCGCCGCCTGGTCGCCGTCGGCGGTGGCACGCGGGGGAACCTGTGGACCCAGATCGTCACCGACGTGACCGGCCTGCCCCAGGACCTTCCGACGATCACCATCGGTGCTGCCTACGGTGATGCCCGGATGGCGGCCGATGCGTGCGGTGTCGACACCGGCAGGTGGAACCCGGTGGCCCAGCGGCTGCACCCACGACCCGAGACCCGCGAGACCTACGACGAGTTCTACGGGGTGTACCGGCGCGCCTACCCCGCCCTGCGCGAGGACATGCACCTGCTGGCGCGCAGGTCGCTGCAGGTCCCGCCAGACTGACTCGGCGACGCGGTGCGCTCGGCTATGCCGACCTGGCCAGGTGCAGGACAGCGCGGGCGGTCGTGTCGTCGGTGGCCAACACGTTGACGAGGCGACTGCGAAGCGCCCCGTGGATCGCCTCGGCCTTCTCGGTGCTCACCGCGACGCCGACCACTCGGGGGATCTGGCGAAGACCGGCGAGGTCGATGGTGATGATCCGCCGGGCCAGCTCAGCGTCGACGAGCTGGCCATCCACGCTGAATAGGTGCCCGCACACATCGCCGACCGCACCGGAGCGGCGGATCTCGGTGATGCCGCGGCGGGTCAGGTGCCCCGCGCGCAGCAGCGAGGAGACCTTCGGCACCAGTGCGCCGATGCCCACGACGGCGACGTCCGCGTGCGAGGCGGCGGCCAGCGTCTCGCGGACGCTGCGCTGGCGCAGCAGCGCCGCGGCGACGCCCTCGTCGTCAACCACGAGCGGTGCGTTGAGGTAGCGGCAGCGACCGCCGAGAAGGTCGGCCAGCCGGCGGGCCAGCTCGGTGCCGTCGACGTCGGGATCCCGGCTCCCGGCACCCCCGAGCATCTGGATGACATCGACGTTGCGCGGCACCTTGGGCTCCAGGCCGTCGGCGACCGCACGTACGCCGGTCCCCCAGCTGATCGCCAGCACGTCGCCCTCACCGAGGGTGGTGTCCAGATAGCGAGCCGCCAACCGGCCGACGCGGGCCAGCGCGTCCTCGCCGCGCCCGCTCGTGTCCAGGACAAGGGCGTCGCGCAGGGCGAACTCGCGCACCAGGTCACGCTGCAGGCCGTCGGCGAGCGGCAGGGCTCGGCGGATCCGGATCTCCACGACGCCGGTCTCCAGTGCCTCGCTGAGCATCCGGGACACCGTCGAGCGTGACACACCCATCCGGCGGGCGATCTCCTCCTGGTCCAGCCTGGACCGGTAGTACAACGTGGCCGCCTCGGCGATGAGATCCTCACGTGGCAGCTGGGGGGACTGCCGGCGTCGACTCGCGGGCGCAGCCGTTGGTGTGCTCGTCATTCGTCGGCCAGGGCGATATAGGCGATGGTCTGCCCCTCCTCGGCCGAGTCACCCTCGGGCAGCAGGACCTGCGCGAGCGTGCCGGAGTCCAGCGCCTCAACGCTGACCTCGACCTTGTCGGTGGCCACCTC
The DNA here is from genome assembly GCA_021848885.1 of Actinomycetes bacterium. Lineage (GTDB taxonomy): Bacteria > Actinomycetota > Actinomycetes > JAJZTN01 > JAJZTN01 > JAJZTN01. The sequence continues at coordinate 20,978 of JAJZTN010000020.1, read as the reverse complement.
GAAGAGCGGCTCTCCCTTGCGGACCGGGTCCCCGGGGGCCTTGAACCATCGGTGCAGCACCAGCTCTCCTGCCGCGTCACCCATCGGTGGCATCACCACGGGCACGTCCATGGACTCAGCTCCTCACCAGGTCTCGTGCCGCCGCGACCACGGCGTCGGCGTCGGGGACGAGCTCTCGCTCGAGGGTGGTGTTGGCGGGCAGCACCACGTCGGGCGTGGCGAGCCGACGCACCGGGGCGCGTAGCTGACCGTGGTGGCGCTCGGCGGTCTCGGCCGCGATCTCCGCGCCCAGCCCGGCGGTGCGAACCGCCTCGTGCACGATGAGCAGCCGGCCGGTGCGGCCCACCGAGGCCAGCACGGTCGCCATGTCCAAAGGAGCGATCGTGCGCAGGTCGACGACCTCGGCACTGACGCCTTCCCGGGCGAGCTCCTCGGCGGCTGCCAACGCTGTGTGCACCATGTTCGACCAGGCGACGATCGTGAGGTCCTCGCCGGAGCGCTTGACGTCGGCCAGCCCGATCGGCACGGTGTGCGTCGGTCCCGCCGCCTCGCCCTTGCGGGCGTAGAGCCCCTTGTGCTCGATGAAGAGCACCGGGTCGTCGTCGCGGATGGCGCTCTTGAGCAGCCCCTTGGCGTCGGCCGGTGTGCTGGGTGCCACCACCTTCAGACCCGGCACGTGGGCGAACCAGGCCTCGAGGCTCTGCGAGTGCTGTGACCCTGCGCCGCGCCCGATCCCCTGCTGGACACGCACCACCATCGGTGCCGTGAGCTGGCCGCCGAACATGTAGTGCAGCTTGGCGGCCTGGTTGACCAGCTGGTCCATCACCAGGGTCACGAAGTCCATGTACATGATCTCCGCGACGGGTCGGGCACCGACCGCGGCAGCACCGAGCGCGGCGCCCACGATGAGAGCCTCCGACATCGGCATGTCGATGACCCTGTGCTCCCCGAAACGCTCCAGCAGGCCGCGGGAGACGGCGTAGGCACCGCCGTAGCGTCCGACGTCCTCGCCCAGGAGGATCACCCGGTCATCGGCCTCCATCTCCTCGAACAACCCCTCGCGCAGGGCCTCGCGGTAGGTCACGGTCCGCGGCGGCGCCAGCGTGGCGCTCATCGGTTGCCTCCCAACGGTGTCGCGTAGATGTCAGAGAAGACCTCGTCGAGGCTCGCGGGTGGACTTGCCTCGGCGGCCTCGATGGCCGCGGCAATCTCCGCGTGCACCTCGCGGTCGATGGTGGCGAACCAGTCATCGCCCACGCCGGTGGCGGCCAGCTGCTCCCGTGTGATGAGCACCGGGTCACGCGCTCGCCACCGCTGCTCCTCCGTTGTGTCCCGGTAGGAGCTCGGATCGGCCCGGGAGTGCCCGAGGAACCGGTAGGTCTGCACACCGAGCAGGGTCGGACCCGCACCTGCTCGCGCGCGCCCCACGGCCTGCTCGGCGGCGGCCCGCACGGCGAGCACGTCCTGCCCGTCGACGTCGACTCCGACCAGACCGTATGCCTGGGCCTTGGCGGCGATGCTCGGCTGCGCGGTCGCCCGTGACCACGGCAGCGACATCGCCCACTGGTTGTTCTCCACCACGAAGACGATGGGCAGTCGCGCCACCGCCGCGAAGTTCACCGACTCGTGGAAGATTCCCTCCGACGTCGCTCCGTCGCCGAAGAAGGACGCGACGACCCGTGGCTGCCCGCGCAGCGCCGCCCACAGCGCGGCCCCGGTGGCGATCGGGACGTGACCGCCGACGATGGCGTTGGAACCCAGATGCCCGACACTGGCGTCGACCAGGTGCATCGAGCTGCCGCGGCCCCGACAAGCACCCGCCTGGCGGCCCATGAGCTCGGCCATCAGGGCGCTCATCGCGCCACCTCGGGCCAGGAAGTGCCCGTGGCCGCGGTGCGTGCTGGTCACATAGTCCTGCTCGGCGAGCACGTCGCACACCCCGACCGCGACGGCTTCCTGACCGATGCTGACGTGACACATCGTGCTGGAGAGCCGGTTCTTCAGCAGCAGCTCGAGAATGCTCTCCTCGGCTCGCCGGATCCGCACCAGTCCGTGGTAGAGCCGACGCAGGGTCCCTGGGTCGACCGACGGGGTCGAGTCAGGCGTAGACATGCTCGACCACCTCGTGCATCAGGTCCCGCATCGCGGCGTATGACGCGACATATCTGTCGAAGTAGAACCGGTATGCCTCGTGGGCGTTGGTGTCCGGCTCGATCGTGCGAACCACCGAGACCATCTCCCGGGCCGCGGTGGCGACATCGGGGTGCAGCCCGCCCGCGACCGAGGCCAAGATCGCCGCACCGAGGGTGACCGCCTCAGGCACGGCCGTCACCGCGATGGGCAGGTTCGACACGTCCGCATGGGTCTGCATCCACAGCTCGCTGTTCACCGCGCCGCCGCAGGCCACCACGTCCACCACGGGGTGCCCGCGCTCGGCGAAGGTGCGGAAGATGTTCTCGGTGCCGAAGCAGACCGCCTCGATCAAGGCCCGGTACAGGTGCGCCGGTGTGTGACCCAGGGTTAGGCCCCAGATCATGCCGCGCGCTTCGGCATCGACGTACGGCGTGCGGTTGCCCTGCCAGAAGTCCAGGGCCAGCACACCGTCCGAGCCGGGTGGGATCTTCCGCGCGTCCTCCTGCAGCTTGCGGTAGACCTCCTCGGAGGAGAGCGCCTCGGCGTTGAAGTACTCCCCGTCGCAGAGCTGGCGGAACCACTTGAGCACCGATCCGGTGGAGACCTGGCCGCCCTCGATCGTGTACTGCCCCGGGACCACCGCGTCGGTGTAGGCGCCGAACATCCCGGCCGAGTAGCTGGGTGAGGACGTCTGCGCGAGGTGCAGGTGCGAGGACCCGGTGATCAGAGCGGCCCGGCCTGGGGTCAGCACGTCGAGACCGACCATCCCGACGAAGGCGTCGGCGCCGCCCTCGGCGACGGGCGTGCCTGGCGGCAAGCCGAGCTGTGCGGCGGCCTCGGCGGTCAAGGTCCCCAACCTCTCGCCCAGGTCGACCACGCGCGAGGGTAGCTTGTCTGCCAGGTCCGCCAGCCCGACGGCGGCGAAAAGGCTGCCCGGCCAGCCGCCGGCGTGACGGTCGTAGTAGCCGCGGATGGTGGCGGTGTTGATGTTGGCCGCCCACTCCCCGGTCAGCCGGTGGCCCAGCCAGTCGGTGTACTCGTTGATGTGCACCGCGCGGGCGTATGTGTCCGGTTCGTTCTCGGCCAGCCACGCCACCTTGCTCAGCAGCCACTCCGCCGAGGTCTTGTCGAACCCGCTGTACTTCAAGGCCGGGTCACCGGTCGCCGCGATCCGCTTGGCCTGGGCGGCGGCGCGGACGTCCATCCAGATCAGCGCCGGGCGCAGCGGGGTCCCGTGCGCGTCCGAGACCACGACGGAGCAGCTCGTGCAGGCCACGGCGAGGCCCCGGATCGCACCCGGCGGGACCCCGCTGTCGCCAACCGCGGCACGGGTGGCGGTCACGGCCGCGGTCCACCAGTCGTCGGGGTTCTGCTCGGCCCAGCCCTGTCGAGGGTGACTTGTCGAGTACGCCGCCCGAGCGAAGGCGACCGGCCGGCCGGTCGGGTCGAAGACCCCGGCCCGGACTCCTTCCGTGCCGCCGTCCAGCCCGAGCACGAAGCCGTCCCCGGCATGCGCCTCCACCATGATGTCTCCCTCGCTGTGTGCACAAACGTGCATGAGGAGAGCGATCGTGCAACTGGCCATACGCTGCCACCGACCGGGCCGAGGGTCAAGGGGTGCCGGGTCACTACGCTCGGTCCGCGCTCCCCGACCGGAGGAGCCACACGGTCGAGAGCGGCGGTGGACCCGTCGCGAGTCAGGGAGGGCGGGCCATGGGCATGCGCGGGGTCTCCGCACAGCCGCGGAGCTATCCGCACAGCGACCGGCCGTGGGCGATCGAGACCCACGGGATCGACCCGATCCCCGACGCCGAGCGGCACGGCTCGCCCGCGGAGCTGTTCTGGGTCTGGTTCGCGGCCAACATCAGCGTCCTGGCCGTCACCTACGGTGGGTTCCTCGTCATCTTCTACGGCCTGAACCTGTGGCAGGCGGTGGTGGCGACTGTGGTCGGGGTGATCGCCTCGACGGCGCTCGTGGGGTTGGTCGGCCTTGCCGGCAAGCGGGCCGGAGCACCCACCCTCGTGGTGTCCCGGGCGCCCTTCGGAGTGCTCGGCAATGCCGTGCCCACGATCGTGAGCTACGTGACCCTGGTCGGGTTCGAGATCGTGCTGACCTCGCTGGCGACGCTGGCGGCCCAGACCGTGCTGGGGCGCCTGGGGGTGGGCACCGGCACCCTCACGCTCGTGCTGTCCTTCGTGGCGATCGTCGTCGTGGCCGTCGCGATCAGCCTGCTCGGGCACGCGACGATCCAGCGGGTGCAGACCTGGTTCACAGTCGCCTTCGCCGTGCTGACGGTGGTGTTCATCGGCCTGCAGATCCCCCACATCAGCTGGCACAAGGTCGCCGCGCTGCCCCAGGGGAGCCTTCTGGCGGGGCTGGTCGGAGGGCTGTCCATCATCATGGCGGGCACCGGGATCACCTGGACCAGCGTCGCCGCGGACTTCAGCCGCTACCTGCCGAGGGCCTCCCGCTCGGGCCCGGTGGTCTGGTGGACCACCTTCGGCTCGAGCCTCCCGCTGGTCATCCTCATCCTCTTCGGGGCGCTGCTGGCCGCGAACGACCCGCGCGTGGCGACCTCCTCGAACCCCATCGGCGTGCTCGCCGCCGCCCTTCCCACGTGGTTCCTGGTGCCGTACCTGGTCACGACGGTGGGCGGGCTGGTCGCCGAGGTGGTGATGAGCAGCTACTCGGGGGGGCTGAACCTGCTCACCCTCGGCGTGCGCGTGGCGCGGCACAAGTCGATCGTGATCGACTCAGTCCTGCTGGTCGCCGGCAGCGTCTACATCCTGTTCTTCGCCCCCTCGTTCTTCGCCCCCTTCGAGGGCTTCCTGTTCACCGTGGGCGTGCCGCTCGCGGCGTGGGCGGCGATCTTCCTTGCCGACCTCTGGCTGTTCCGCCAGGACGGCTACGTGGAGGCCGACCTCTACGACGTCCGGGGACGCTACGGCGCCGTCAACGGCGCGGGCGTCGGCGCCCTGGTCGTGGCCACCGCCGTCGGCTGGGGCCTGGTGACCTCGACGAGCCCGGTCTTCGCCTGGAGCGGCTACCTGCTGCGCTTCGTGGGCGGGCCCACGGGGGCGGTGGGTGCCAGCAGCATGGGGCTTTTCATCGGGTTCGCCGCAGCGGGCCTGCTCTACGCGGTCCTTGCCGCCGGACGCGACTGGCTTCGCTCCCGAGGCCCGGGGCCCGGGCTCGGCTGACATGCGGCTCGTCCCGCGCCGGCTGGTGCTGGTCGGCACCGTCCTGGTGGACATCCTGGTCTACCTCGACCGGATGCCCGACCCAGGCGGGGTGGGCATGGCCCGGCGCAGCGTCGTGACAGCCGGTGCGGGCTACAACGTGCTCGCGGGTGCGGTGCGCCTGGGGCTCCCGGCGGCGTACGCCGGTCTTGTCGGAGGCGGCCCCTTCGGCCGGCTCGTCGCCGGGGCGCTGGAGGAGATCGGTGTCCCCGTGCTGCTGGCCCCGCGAGAGGCCGACACCGGCTTCGGCGTCGGCCTCGTGCAGCTGCACTCGGACCAGCAGCCGACATTCCTCGGCGCCCCCGGGGTTGAGTCCACGCTGGGGCCCGGGGAGCTGCGCAGCATCCCCCTGCTCCCCTCAGACGCGGTCTACCTCTCCGGTTATGACCTCGTCTACCCAGGCCAGGGGGAGGCGCTGGCGAGCTGGGTCGCCGACCTGGGGCCCAAGCACCTTCTCGTCTTCGACCCGGGACCGATGGTTGCCCAGATCGCCCCGGACCGGCTCGAGGCCGCCGTGGGGCGCGCCGACATCCTCAGCCTCAACCTCGTCGAGGCCGCCGCGCTGGTGGACCAGGGGAGACCGCCCGAGCTCGCGGCGGGCATCGCCGAGCGTGTGGGCGCAGGCGGCTGGGTCGTGCTGCGGGGCGGGGCGCGGGGATGCTGGGTGGCCCGCCGAGGGGAGCGCCCCCGGCACGTCCGGGCCCGCCCCACGACCGCGGTGGACCCGACGGGGGCGGGCGACGCTCATGTCGCGGCGCTGCTGGCCCGCCTGGCTGCCGGGGCGAGCCTTCCCGAGGCGGCGCGCTGGGCGAACGTGGCAGCCTCTCTGGCCATCGAGCGGCTCGGCCCCGCGACCGGGCCGACGGCCGAGGAGCTGGAACGTGCTCTGGAGGCCGACGGGCTGGACTGAACCCCGCGCGCTCGTCCCCGCGCAACTCAGCCGAGGGCCGTCACGATGAGGGCCGCTCAGCCGAGGGCCGTCACGACGAGGCAGACGCATGTGGCGACCTCGCAGAGCGCCCCGAGAACGTCACCGGTGATCCCGCCGAGCCGGCGCACGAGGTGGCGTCGCAGCATCGCGGCCGCCAGGCACCCGGCCAGCACCGCTAGGTCCAGCCGGATGACCAGCGCCGCCGGCGCCAGGGCGAGGCAGCTCGTCGTGGCCAGCAGCACGAGCGCGGTCAGGCCCCACGCGAGAGGGCGAGGGACGGACTGGGCGACCTGGGCGCCCAGACCGTCCGCGTGGGCCGGCGGGATCCCGGGCACCCCGGCCTGGGTCATCACCAGTCGCCCGGTCGCCACCGCGACGAGGATGGCGGCGGCGCCGCGCCCGGCGGTGATGTCGCGGGCCAGCGCCGCGCAGTCGGTGAGCAGCACCAGGGTCAGCGTGGCGACCCCGAACGCTCCGACGTCGGGCCGGCGCATCACGGCCAGGCGCGTCTGCGCCGAGCCGAGCGGGCCCAGGCCGTCCGCGGTGTCGGCCAAGCCGTCCAGGTGCAGCCCGCGGGTGAGCAACGCCAGGCCGGCGATCGTGAGGACCGCCACGAGCAGGGCCCCCGACGGCCCCGTGAACGCCAGGCCGGCGAGCATGACGAGGCCGGCCGCCGCGCCACCGAGCACGAGGCCCACGACCGGTGCCAGCCCCAAGACCGACCAGCGCCGCCGCGGTGAGGTTGCCACCGGGAAGACCGTCAGCATGCCGAAGCTCGCGCGCAGCTCGTGCATCAGGTGCGCACGCTGGCCCGTCCCGCTCACCGGAGCCTCATCGGGATGCCCGCGACGAGCAGCCAGACGGCGTCGCTGGCCTCGGCCAGCCGCTGGTTGAGACCGCCCAGCTCGTCGCCGAACCGGCGCCCGGCCGCCGTCGCGGGCACGAGGCCCAGGCCGACCTCGTTCGTCACGGCGACGGCAACCGCGCCCGGCCGCCGCCACGCCTCGACCAGCGCATCCATGCTCGTCCGCACCTGGGCCGGCAGGGACGGGGCGTCCCACCCGTGGCACGCGTCGATGGTGCGCGTCAGCCACAGCCCGATGCAGTCGATGAGCAGCGGCGCGGGCTGGCCCAGCAGCACCGCCAGGTCCAAGGACTCGACGCTCGACCACGTCGCCGGTCGGCGCTGCTGGTGCGCACGGACCCGGTCCGCCCACTCCGGGTCATCTGCCACCGGGTAGCCGGTCGCGACGTAGCACACTCCCGCCGTATCGGCCAGCAGCGACTCCGCGAAGCGCGACTTGCCCGAACGCACCCCGCCGAGCACCAGCGTGCGGCTAGGCAGCATGCGAGCACGGGGGCTGGGCGAGCAGGGTGAGGACCTCGCCGTTGGCGGGCACGCTCACCGGTGCCGCCGCCAGTGCCAGCCCGCGCAGGACCGCGACGAGGACACGGGCGGTGTCCCCGTGCGTCACGATGACGAGAGGTCCCTCGGGTGCGGTCTGGAAGGCCTGGCGCAGGAAGGGGCGCACCCGGTCGTGCACGTCGGCGAGGCTCTCGCCCCCCGGCGGGCGCCACGTCGGATCGAGAGTGACCTCGGCCCCGACCGCGGCGAAGACGACGTCGCTGGGCAGTCCCTCGAAGTCCCCGAGGGACTGCTCACGAAGCGCGCCGTGGCTCTGCAGCGGCACGCCCAGCCGGTCCGCGATCGGGCGAGCCGTGTCGAGGGCGCGGCGCAGGTCGCTGCTCAGGACGAGGACGGCACCGCTGTCGGCCAGCCGGTCGGCCGCGGCCAGCGCCTGCTGGTGCCCCAGCCGGGTGAGTGGGACGTACGCCGTCTGACCCTGGACCCGTCGCGCCACGTTCCACTCGCTCTGCCCGTGGCGCAGCAGGTGAACGACGCGAGGTGTGCCCACGGGTCGCAGCGTAGAGGGCGGCCGGGCCGACGACCTCTTGTTGCGGGCGGGCCGGTGCGCCGGTGTAGGTTCCCGGGTGAAAGCGACGGATGCGGAGGAAGCCGGTGCGAGTCCGGCGCGGTCCCGCCACTGTCACCGGGGAGCGATCCTCACGCACGGCCACTGCCCGCGAGGGTGGGAAGGCCGAGGAGAGCGTCGAACCGGGAGCCAGGAGACTCTGCCCGTCGACCCGTCGACCGGGGGCGCGGACCCCAGGGAGGACACGCCATGGGTCGCACAGGCCGGCACGCCGGCGCCTCGCTGCCGTTCCCGCCCCGCACGCGCTGACGTGGCCGGCAGCGGCCACGCCGCGCTCGCGCTGGGCATGCTGGCCGGGGCCACCCTCGACGCGGCGTTGGGCGACCCGCCACGGTGGCACCCGGTTGCCGGGTTCGGCGCCCTCGCCGGCGCGCTCGAGCGGCTGACCTGGCGCCCGGCCCGGGCGGCCGGGGCCGCGCACGTGGGGATGCTGGTCCTTCCGACGGTGCTCGCCGCGGCCGGGCTGGACCGCGTGCTCAGGCCTCATCCACTCGCTAGAGCGGCGTACGTCGCCGGCCTGACCTGGGTCGTGCTCGGCGGTGAGGGGCTGGCGCGGCATGCGGGGGCGGTGGAGCGGGCCGTGCGTGAGCATGACCTGCCGGGGGCACGGGACGGGCTGGGGGCGCTGTGTGGGCGGGAGGCGGGCGGGCTGGATGCCGCCGCGCTGCGACGGGCGGTCATCGAGTCGGTCGCGGAGAACACCTCGGACGCCGCCGTCGGGCCGCTGGTGTGGGCGGTGCTGGCCGGGCCGGCGGGGCTGGTCGGCTACCGCGCCGTCAACACCCTGGACGCCATGATCGGCCACCGCAGCGAGCGCTACCGGCGGTTCGGCTCGGCCGCCGCCCGGCTCGACGACGTGGTCAACCTGCTGCCGGCACGCCTGACCGCCCTGCTCGCCGTGGCCCTGGCCCCCACCGTGGGCGGCTCGCCCGCCCGGGCGCTGGCGACCTGGCGCCGTGATGGGCGAGCCCACCCGAGCCCGAACGCCGGGGTGTGCGAGGCCTCCTTCGCCGGCGCCCTCGGCCTGCGACTGGGTGGCCCGACCCGTTATGCCTACGGCATGTCCGACCGGCCGTGGCTGGGCGGGGGGGCCGACCCGCGACCGGGCGATGTCGAGCGTGCCATCGCCTTGTCGCGGCGGATCGTGCGCGCGGCGACCGCCTTGGCGGCGGCGACGACGTGGCGGTGGTCGCGGTGAGCGGGGCCCTCATGGTCGCCGGCACCACCTCGGACGCGGGCAAGAGCGTGCTGACCGCCGGCCTGTGCCGCTGGCTGTCACGCCAGGGCGTGCGCGTCGCCCCGTTCAAGGCCCAGAACATGGCGCTGAACTCGATGGTCACCGCCGACGGCGGTGAGATCGGGCGCGCCCAGGCCATGCAGGCCGCTGCGGCCCGGGTGGCACCCGAGGCGGGGATGAACCCGGTGCTGCTCAAGCCGGGCGGTGATCGGCACTCCCACGTCGTCGTCCTGGGCCGCCCGCACGCCGACGTCGACGCGCTGTCCTACCGCGACCACAAGCTCGCGCTGCTCGATGTCGCCGTCGAGGCCCTGGCCGCCCTGCGGCGGCGCTTCGACGTCGTCGTGTGCGAGGGCGCCGGCAGCCCGGCCGAGGTCAACCTGCGTGACCGCGACATCGCGAACCTGGGCCTGGCCCGCGCAGCCGACCTGCCGGTGCTCGTCGTGGGCGACATCGACCGGGGTGGGGTCCTGGCCCATTTCGTCGGCACCCTGGCCGTCCTGGACGCCGCCGACCAGCGGCACATCGCCGGTTTCGTCGTGAACAAGTTCCGCGGTGATCGCCGCGTGCTGGACCCGGGGCTGGAGTGGGTGCGCCAAGCCACCGGGCGAGACTGCTTCGGCGTGCTGCCATGGCAGACCGGCCTGTGGCTCGACGTGGAGGACTCCCTGGACCTGAACACCCGGCCCAACCAGCTGGTGCCCCCGGCCGGTCGTGACGTGCTGCGGGTGGCGGTTGTGCGGCTACCGAGGATGTCCAACGTCACCGACGTCGACGCGCTGGCCGCCGAGCCCGGTGTCAGCGTGAACCTGGTGAGCACCCCTGCCGAGCTCGCCGAGGCCGACCTGGTCGTGCTGCCCGGGACCCGCTCCACCGTCGCCGACCTGGCCTGGATGCGCGAACGTGGCCTCGACCTCGCACTGAGCAGGCGGGCCGCGCAGCACCGGTCGGTGCTCGGGGTGTGCGGCGGGCTGCAGATGCTCGGGCACACCATCGACGACGATGTCGAGTCCCGCGCCGGAACCGTCGCGGGACTGGGCCTGCTGCCGGTGCGCACCCACTTCGGGGCCGCGAAGATGCTCGCCCTGACCAGCGGGACGTGGTGCGGCAACGACGTGACCGGCTACCAGATCCACCACGGCCGGGTGAGCGTCGAGGGCGGTGAGCCGTTCCTGGACGGCTGCCGCGTCGGGGCGGTCTTCGGCACCACCTGGCACGGCATCTTCGAGCAGGACGCCTTCCGGCGCGCCTTCCTGGCCCGGGTCGCCGCGGACTCCGGCCGTGCCTGGGTGGCGGGCACGGTCTCCTTCGCCGCCCGGCGCGAGGCCCGCCTCGACCAGCTCGGGGACCTGGTCGAGAAGCACCTGGACACCGACGCGCTGTGGCGCCTCATCGAGGGCGGCGTGCCCTCGGGCCTGCCCACGCTGCGGCTGAGCAGCACAGCGGTCCCGGAGGTGGTGAGCCCATGAGCATGGTGTTGCTGTCGACCGCCGACACCGAGCTGCTCGCGGCTCGGGCCAGCGGTGAGCCGTGGCGTGTCGCCAACCCCGCCCGGGTCGAGGCGGGCGATGTCGCGGCGCTGCTCGCCGACGCCGACGTCGTCGTCGTACGGCTGCTCGGTGGGCGCGAGGCCTGGCCGGAGGGCCTTGACGCGGTGCTGGCCAGCGGCCGGCCCAGCGTCGTGCTCGGTGGTGAGCCGAGCCCGGACGCCGGTCTCATGGCGATGTCGACGGTGCCGGCCGGTGTGGCCACCCAGGCCCTGGGCTACCTCGTCGAGGGCGGCCCGGACAACCTGCGCGAGCTGCACCGCTTCCTGTCCGACACCCTGCTGCTCACCGGAGTCGGTTTCGCGCCCCCGCAGCCCACCCCGGCGTACGGCGTGCGCCCGGGCCGGCCCCGGCGGGAGGACCGCCCGCTGGTGGGGGTCGTCTACTACCGTGCGCACGAGCTGTCCGGCAACACCGCCTTCGTCGACACCCTCTGCGAGGCGATCGAGGCGGCCGGTGCCGACGCGCGAGCGGTGTTCTGCGGGTCGCTGCGCGGGGCGGAGGAGGGGGTCTTCGGGTCCCTCGCCGACGTCGACTCCCTCGTCGTCACGGTGCTGGCCGCCGGCGGGGCGGTGGCCTCGCAGGCCACCGCGGGCGGTGAGGATGACGCCTGGGACGTCGCCGCGCTCGCCGCGCTGGACGTGCCCGTGCTGCAGGCGCTGTGCCTGACGAGCTCGCGTGCCACCTGGCAGGCCTCCGCGGCCGGTCTGTCGCCGGTGGACGCGGCCATGCAGGTCGCGGTGCCGGAGTTCGACGGCCGGCTGATCAGCGTGCCGTTCTCGTTCAAGGAGGACGGACCCGACGGGGTGCCGGTCTATTTCGCCGATCCCGAGCGCAGCGCCCGCGTCGCCGGCCTGGCCGTGGCGCACGCGCGGCTGCGGCACGTGCCCAACGGCGACAAGAGGCTCGCCCTCGTGCTCTCGTCGTACCCGACGAAACACGCCCGGGTCGGCAACGCCGTGGGTCTGGACACCCCCGCCTCCGCGGTCGTGCTGCTGCGCGCCCTCGCCGAGGCCGGCTACGACGTCGGGGAGGTCCCCGCGGACGGGGACAGCCTCATCCACGCGCTCATCGCCGCGGGCGGGCACGACGTGGAGTGGCTGACCGAGGAGCAGCTGCGCGCCGCGCCCGCGCGGGTGCCCGCCCAGACCTACCAGCGGTGGTTCGCCACGATCCCGGCCGACCTGCGCGAGCAGGTGATCACGCACTGGGGGCCGCCACCAGGATCGCTCTACGTCGAGGGCACGGACATCGTGCTGGCCTCGCTGCGGTTCGGCAACGTCGTGCTCGCCATCCAGCCACCCCGTGGCTTCGGGGAGAACCCGGTGGCGATCTACCACGACCCGGCGCTGCCGCCGAGCCACCACTACCTGGCCACCTACTGGTGGCTGGCACGTGAGTTCGGCGCGCACGCGGTCATCCACCTCGGCAAGCACGGCACGCTGGAGTGGCTGCCCGGCAAGAGCCTGGGGCTGTCCAGCTCATGCGCCCCCGACGCGGTGCTGGCCGACCTGCCGCTGGTCTACCCGTTCATCGTCAACGACCCGGGCGAGGGGACCCAGGCCAAGCGGCGGGGGCACGCCACGATCGTCGACCACCTCGTCCCGCCGATGGCCCGCGCCGACTCCTACGGCGACCTCGCCAAGCTCGAGCAGCTTCTCGACGAGCACGCGACGGTCGCGGCGCTGGACCCGGTGAAGCTTCCCGCGGTGCGGGCCCAGATCTGGACGCTCATCCAGGCCGCGCAGCTGCACCACGACCTGCACCTGGACGGGCGGCCCGGCGACGAGGAGTTCGACGAGTTCCTGCTGCACGTCGACGGCTACCTGTGCGAGATCAAGGACGCGCAGATCCGCGACGGGCTGCACATCCTCGGGCAGGCACCGGTGGGGCAGGCACGGGTCAACCTCGTGCTGGCGGTGCTGCGCGCCCGACAGGTGTGGGGCGGGACCTCCGGTGCGCTGCCGGGGCTGCGCGAGGCGCTCGGCCTGCTGGAGGGCAAGGGTGCCCTGGAGGAGACCGACCGGTTCGAGGCCGAAGCGCGCCGGCTCGTCGAGGCGATGGAGGCGCGCGGCTGGGACCCCGACGCCGCGGCGGCGGTCACGGGCATCCCCGAGGTCGCGCGGGTGCTGCGTTTCGCCGCCACGCAGGTCGTGCCGCGGCTGGCCCGCACCAGCGACGAGCTCGACAACCTCCTGCGTGCCCTGGACGGGCGCTACGTGCCCGCCGGGCCGTCCGGGTCACCCACCCGCGGGCTGGTCAACGTCCTGCCAACCGGGCGCAACTTCTACTCCGTCGACCCGAAGGCCATCCCCTCACGGCTGGCCTGGGACACCGGTGTGGCGCTGGCCAGGTCGCTGACCGAGCGGTTCCGGGCCGACACCGGCGAGTGGCCGCGCACCGTGGGGCTCACGGTGTGGGGGACCTCCGCGATGCGGACCCAGGGCGATGACATCGCCGAGGTGCTCGCGCTGCTCGGGGTGCGCCCGACCTGGGACGAGGCCTCCCGTCGGGTGAGCGGTTTCGAGGTGATCGACGTCGAGGAGCTGGGCCGGCCACGGGTCGACGTGACCGTGCGGATCAGCGGGTTCTTCCGGGACGCGTTCCCGCACGTCATCACGCTTCTCGATGACGCCGTCCAGGCGGTCGCCGCTCTTGAGGAGCCGCCTGAGCTCAACCCGTTGCGCGCGCACGTCGCGACCGACCTCGCCCTCCACGGTGAGCTGCGGCGGGCGACGGCGCGCATCTTCGGGTCCAAGCCGGGCGCGTACGGCGCCGGGCTGCTCCCGCTCATCGACGCGCGCAACTGGCGGGAGGACGCCGACCTGGCGGAGGTCTACGCGGTGTGGGGCGGCTACGCCTACGGCCGGGGTCTGGCGGGTCGCCCGGCCCGCGCGGACATGGAGGCCGCCTTCGCCCGCATCCAGGTCGCGGCCAAGAACCAGGACAACCGCGAGCACGACATCGTCGACTCCGACGACTACTTCCAGTACCACGGCGGCATGGTGGCGATGGTCCGCCACCTGACCGGGCGCTCACCGGCGGCCTATGTCGGGGACTCGCACGTGCCCGACGCGGTGCGCACCAGGACGCTGGGGGAGGAGACCCACCGGGTGTTCCGGTCGCGGGTGGTCAACCCGCGCTGGATCGCCGCGATGACCCGGCACGGCTACAAGGGGGCCTTCGAGATGGCCGCCACCGTCGACTACCTGTTCGGCTTCGACGCCACGGCCGGGGTCGTCGACGACTGGATGTACGAGTCGCTCGCGGCGTCCTACGTCTTCGACGAGGGGGTGCGCGAGTTCATGCGCCGGTCCAACCCGTGGGCGCTGCGCGGCATCACCGAGCGGTTGCTGGAGGCGGCCGAGCGCGGCATGTGGGCCCACCCGGCACCGGAGACGCTCGAGGCGTTGCGGGCCAGCTTTATCGAGGCCGAGGGTGACCTGGAGGACCGTCAGTGACCACCTGGTACCCGTTCAGCGCGGTGGTCGGGCTCGAGGACCTCAAGCTCGCGCTGCTGCTCAACGCCGTCTCACCGGCCGTCGGTGGCGTGCTGGTGCGCGGCGAGAAGGGCACGGCCAAGTCCACCGTCGTACGCGCCCTGGCGAGCCTGCTGCCGCGGGTGCCGGTTGTCGCGGGCTGCCGCTTCGCGTGCGACCCCCAGGCACCGGACCCGCAGTGCCCGGACGGGCCGCACGAGCCCGACGTCGCGGCGCTCATCCGCCCGGCCCGCCTCGTCGAGCTCCCGGTCGGGGCCAGCGAGGACCGGGTGGCCGGCTCGCTTGACCTGGAACGGGCGCTCACCCAGGGGGTGAAGGCGTTCGAGCCCGGCCTGCTCGCCGCGGCGCACCGCGGCGTCCTCTACGTCGACGAGGTCAACCTGCTGCACGACCATCTCGTCGACCTGCTCCTTGACGCCGCCGCGATGGGACGCTCCTACGTCGAGCGTGAGGGTGTCTCGGTCCAGCACGCCTCCCGGTTCCTGTTGGTGGGCACGATGAACCCGGAGGAGGGTGAGCTGCGCCCGCAGCTGCTGGACCGCTTCGGGCTCGCCGTGGACGTGCGTGCCTCCCGCGACCCGCTCGAGCGGGCCGAGGTGGTGCGCCGCCGGCTGGCCTATGACGAGGACCCGGTCGCCTTCGCGGCGGCCTACGCCGAGGCCGAGGCGGAGCTGGCGGCCCGCATCGCCGAGACCCGGGCACTGCTGCCCCGGGTCGTGCTGCCCGACGACGCGCTGCGACGGATAACCGCCATCTGCGCGGCCTTCGAGGTCGACGGGCTGCGTGCCGACCTGGTGACCGCACGGGCGGCGGTCGCGCTGGCCGCCTGGGCCGGGCGCACACAGGTCGGCCCCGACGACGTGCGCACCGCGGCGCGGCTGGCGCTGCCGCACCGGCGCCGCCGCGACCCTTTCGACACCCCCGGTCTCGACCAGGAGCGCCTCGAGCGCGCCCTGGCCGACGCCGGACCCAATGACGGACACGGACCCGATGACGAGCCCCCGGATGACGACCCACCCGGCGGCCACCCGCCTGACGGCGGCGGCCACCCGCCTGACGGCGCGCCCCCGCGGGGCGCCGGGCCGGGAGACCGACCGGGCTCGGCCGAGCCCCGGGGCGGTGACGGCGGTGACACCGCGGGCGGCGGCGGAGCCGGGACCGAGGCGCCCCCGGCCCCACCGGGGCAGCCCTTCCGGGCGCGACTGCTCACCCCCGACACCATCGGAACGGACGGCCCGGCCGGGCGGCGCGGCCGGACGGTCGGCGGGGTGGGCAGGACCGTGCGCGCCCAGCCGCCGGGGCAGCGGCTGCAACGCCTGCACCTGAGCGCGACCCTCGCCGCGGCCGCGCCGTACCAGCACGCGCGCGGGCGCGGCGGGGGCGGCCTCGCGCTGCGGCGCGGCGACCTGCGCGAGGCGGTGCGCGAAGGCCGCGAGTCCAACCTCGTGCTCTTCTGCGTCGACGCCAGCGGGTCGATGGCGGCCCGCTCCCGGATGAGCGCGGTCAAGGGCGCGGTGCTGTCCCTGCTGCTGGACGCCTACCAGCGTCGCGACAAGGTCGGGCTCATCACCTTCCGCGGCGAGCAGGCCGTGCTCGCCCTGCCACCGACCTCCAGTGTCGAGCTGGCCACCGAACGGCTGGCTCGGCTGCCCACCGGGGGGCGGACCCCGCTGGCCGCCGGGCTGCTGCGCGCCGTGCAGGTGCTCGACGTGGAGCACCTGCGCGACCCGCGACGGCGGGCGCTGCTGGTGGTGGTCACCGACGGCCGGCACACCGCCGGGCCGGACCCGGTCACCGTCGCCCGCCACGTCGCCAGCCGCGCCGTGGGCAGCGCCCTCGTCGACTGTGAGCAGGGGCCGGTGCGGCTCGGGCTCACCCAGCGGCTCGGCCAGGCGCTCGGCGGTGTCGTGCTGCGCCTCGACGAGCTCGCGGCGGACACCCTCAGTGCCGCCGTACGTGATGTGAGGAGGGTGGCGTAGTGCCACAGGGCAGACCCGAGACCGTCCCCGACGACGGGCTCACCACCCGGCAGCGGCGCAACCGCGCGCTGCTCATCGTGCACACCGGCGAGATGAAGGGGAAGTCCACGGCGGCCTTCGGCCTGGCGCTGCGCGGCTGGAACCAGGGCTGGCCCATCGGGGTGTTCCAGTTCGTCAAGAGCGCCAAGTGGAAGGTCGGGGAGGAGGCGGCGCTGCGGGCGCTGGGCCGGGTGCACGCCCAGACCGGCGAGGGTGCCCCGGTGGCCTGGCACAAGATGGGCGAGGGCTGGTCCTGGATCCGCCGGCCCGGCACGGAGGCCGACCACGCCGCCGACGCGCGCGAGGGCTGGGAGCAGATCAAGCGCGACCTGGCGGCGCAGACCTACCGGCTCTATGTCCTGGACGAGTTCACCTACCCGATGCGGTGGGGATGGGTGGACGTGGACGAGGTCGTCGCGACGCTGCGGGCCCGCCCCGGCCAGCAGCATGTCGTCATCACCGGTCGCGAGGCGGATCCCCGGCTGGTGGACTGCGCGGACCTCGTGGTCGAGATGCGCAAGGTCAAGCACCCCATGGACACCGGCCAGAAGGGCCAGAGGGGGATCGAGTGGTGAGGATCCCCCGGGTCCTGATCGCCGCGCCCTCCTCCGGCGCCGGCAAGACGACGGTGGCCACCGGGCTGATGGCCGCGCTGGCCGCCCGCGGGCTCGTCGTGTCGGGGCACAAGGTCGGCCCGGACTACATCGACCCGACCTACCACGCCGTGGCGACCGGCCGGCCCGGGCGCAACCTCGACCCGTTCCTGGTCGGGCAGGACCTGGTGGCCCCGCTTCTCGCCCACGGCGCGCGCGGTGCCGACCTCGCCGTCATCGAGGGAGTGATGGGCCTCTTCGACGGCCGGGGGGCCAGCGGCGAGGCGTCCACGGCGCATGTGGCCCGGCTGCTCGACGCCCCGGTCATCCTCGTCGTGGACGCCTCGCGGCAGTCGGGCTCGGTCGCCGCGCTCGTGCACGGGTTCGCGACCTTCGACCCGGGGGTGCGTCTCGCCGGGGTGGTGCTCAACCGGGTCGGCTCCCCGCGGCATGAGCAGATCCTGCGCGAGGCGCTGGCCGCAAGCTCCATCCCGGTGCTCGGTGCGCTGCCGCGCGACCCGGGCGCGCACGTGCCCTCGCGCCACCTCGGGCTGGTGCCGGTGCCCGAACGGCAGGGGCAGGCGCGCGCAACCGTGGCCGAGCTCGGCCGGCTGGTCGAGCGGCACTGCGACCTCGAGCGGATCGTGCGCATCGCCTCGGGTGCCCCGCCGCTGGCCGCTGCGCCCTGGTCACCCGCCGACGCGGTCGGCGAGCCGGTGCGCGGCCGGCCCCTCGTCGCGGTCGCGGGTGGGGCGGCCTTCACGTTCTCCTACGCCGAGACGACCGAGCTGCTGGCCGCCGCCGGCGCCGAGGTCGGCCTCATCGACCCGCTGCGCGACGAGGCGCTGCCGGCCGGAACGCGCGCGCTCGTGCTCGGCGGGGGTTTCCCGCAGGTGCATGCCAGCGACCTGTCGGACAACGAGGCGCTGCGCACCGAGGTGGCCGCGGCGGTGGCGCGGGCGGTGCCGGTCCTCGCCGAGTGCGCCGGGCTGCTCTACCTCGCCCGGTCGCTGGACGGCCGGCCGATGTGCGGGGTGCTGCCGACCGAGGCGGTGATGACCGACCAGCTGGCGCTGGGCTACCGCGTGGCCACCCGTCCGGACGGGACGGTGGTGCGAGCCCACGAGTTCCACCGCACCGCGTGCTCGCCCGGTGCTGGGGAGCAGGCGGCGTACACCCTCCCCGACGGTCGTCGCGAGGGTTTCCTGCTCGGGCGCGTCCAGGCGTCGTACCTGCATGTGCACTGGGCAGGCTCCCCGCAGCTGGCCCGCGAGCTGGTGGCCGTGGCATGAGGAGGATCTTGTACGGCGTGGGGGTCGGGCCGGGTGACCCCGAGCTGGTCACGGTGAAGGCCGCCCGGATCCTGCGCGAGGCCGATGTCGTCGTCGTGCCGGTGAGCGACACCGGGGAGGCGGGCCGTGCCGAGCGGATCGTGCGCGCCAACGTCGAGCGCCCCGTGCGGCGACTGGTGTTCGCGATGGGCGAGGAGGCGGCGCGGGAGCGCGCGTGGGACGCCGCGGGCGCCGCGGTCGCGGCCGCCTACGACGAGGGAGCCACGACGGTGGCCTTCGCCACGATCGGTGACCCGAACCTCTACAGCACCTTCACCTACCTCGCCGCGACAGTCTGCGCGCTGCGCCCCGACGTCGAGGTGGCCACGGTGCCCGGCATAACCGCGATGCAGGCGCTGGCGGCCAGCAGCGCGACGGTGCTCGCACAGGGCCGGGAGTCCCTCGCGCTGCTGCCGATGACCGCGGGCATCGACGCGCTGCGCGCCGCGCTGGCGGCCCACGACACGGTGGTGGCCTACAAGGGCGGCCGGATGCTGCCCGAGGTGCTCGAGGCGGTGCGAGCAGCGGGCCGCCTCGACCAGTGCGTCTTCGGCGCCGCCCTGGGGCTGGAGGACGAGGACGTGCGCCCCGGCGGCGAGCTGGACCCGAGCGTGCCGGCGCCGTACCTGTCGACGCTGCTGGTCACCTCCGCACGTGGCGGGCGCGGGAGCCGGCTGTGACGCGCGGGAAGGTGACCTTCGTCGGAGCCGGCCCAGGCGCGCCCGACCTGATCACGCTGCGCGGCGCCACGGCGATCGCCGCGGCCGACGTCGTTGTGTGGGCCTCCAGCCTGGTGCACGAGGGTGTGCTGGGCCACGCCCGTCCGGGCGCCCGGGTGCTGGACTCCGCCGCCATGTCGCTGGAGCAGGTGGTCGAGCTCTTCGAGCAGGCAGCCCGGCAGGGCCTGCTCGTGGCGCGGGTGCACTCCGGTGACCCGACGCTGTGGGGCGCGGTGGCCGAGCAGCTCGAGCGCGCCCGCGACCTCGGGCTGGACACCGAGGTCGTGCCCGGAGTGTCCAGCTTCACCGCGGTGGCCGCCGCCGTGCAACGCGAGCTCACGGTGCCGCAGGTCGCCCAGTCGGTCGTGCTGACCCGGCTCGAGGGCGGCAAGACGCCCATGCCCGCGGGGGAGAGCGTCCGGGCGTTCGCGGCGCACCAGACGACGATGGCGCTGTTCCTGTCGGCGGCGCGCTCGGCGCAGCTGCAGGAGGAGCTGCTGGCGGGGGGCTACCCGCCGCAGACGCCGTGCGTCGTCGGGCACCGGGTCAGCTGGGAGGACGAGCTCATCCTGCGCTGCCGTCTCGACGAGCTCGCCGCGACGATGCGCGCGAACAAGCTGTGGAAGCACACGCTCGTGCTCGTCGGCCCGGCGCTTCAGGCCGGTGGCACCCGGTCGCACCTCTACCACCCGGGCCACTTCCACGGGCACCGCCGCGCCGACCCCTCCGCCCGGCGGGCGCTGCGGCAGGAGCGGGGCGCGCCGTGAGCGAGCAGCCCGAGCTGCGCGAGCCGGACCTGCCGCGCACCGCCCGGGTGCGCAAGCGCGCGCTGCGCACGGGCTGGACGACCGGGACGTGCGCGGCCGCGGCAGCCAAGGCCGCCAGCATCGCCCTGAGCACCGGTGCCACCCCCGAGCAGGTCGACACCCCGCTGCCGACCGGGGCGCGGGTGAGCCTGCCCGTCGACTCCTACGACCTCGCCCAGGGCCGGGCGACGGCCGTGGTGGTCAAGGACGCCGGCGATGACCCCGACGTCACCCACGGTGCGCACCTGACGGCGACGGTCGCCTGGCGGGCGGAGGCGGGGGTCGAGCTGGACGGCGGCCTCGGTGTCGGGGTGGTCACCAAGCCGGGGCTCGGGCTCGAGGTCGGCGGCCCGGCGATCAACCCGACCCCCAGGACTCAGATCACCGCGGCGGTGGGCGAGGTGATCGACCTGACCGCGCGCGGGGTGCGGGTGGCCATCAGCGTGCCCGAAGGCGAGCGGATGGCGCGCAAGACGACCAACGCTCGGCTGGGCATCCTCGGGGGCATCTCGATCCTGGGGACGACCGGGATCGTCCGGCCGTTCTCGACGGAGTCCTGGCGGGCCTCGGTCGTGCAGGCGGTCGCGGTGCTGGCCGCGCAGGGCGAGAGCACCCTCGTGCTGTGCACCGGCGGGCGCACCGAGGGCGCGGCGATGCGGCTGCGGCCTGACCTGCCGGAGGTCTGCTTCGTCGAGGTGGGCGACTTCACGGGTGCCGCGCTACGCCGCGCCGCGCAGGCCGGGCTCACCGAGGTGCTCTTCGTGGGCATGGTCGGCAAGCTGACGAAGCTGGCGGCCGGGGTGCTCATGACGCACTACACGCGCTCGAAGGTCGACGCCGGGCTGCTCGCGAGGGTCACCGGCGAGGCCGGTGGCCCGCAGGCGCTCGTCGAGGCTGTCACGGCCGCTAACACCGCACGCCACGCCTAC